>NZ_JBHXTC010000009.1:23014-60234 GCF_042677605.1 Streptomyces sp. NPDC127106
CGCCCCCGCCGGGGGCGGCGGCCGCCGCCCCCGCCCGGCGGGCGGGGGGGGGGCCGGGGGGGGCCGGGGGCGGGGGGGCGGGGGGGGGGGCCCCCCCGCGGCCTGGGCACCGGTCAGCTCGAAGCGGCGGCGCAGGACGAGGGCGATACCGGCGCCGCCGTGGGCGAAGTACACCTCGGCGGTACGGGACGCGGGGTCCCCGGTGACGCGGCAGCCGAGCCCGGTGAGCCGGACCCGGCGCAGCGGGGTGGTCCCGGGCTCGCCGGTGCCGTGGCGGCCGGTGCGGTGCCGGGCGGCCACCTCGGCGAGCAGCTCCGCGAACCGCTCGGGCCGGTGGCGGGCGCCCCGGGAGGCGTGCTCCGCGAGCTGCTCGGCGAGGTCGGCGATGGCGTCGGAGGTCCAGTGCATGCCGTGGCCCGCCAGTTCGCCGCGGACCCGGTGCAGGCCCGCGGTGAGCACGGGTCCGGTGTGCGCGGCGCCGTCCAGCAGGAGTTCGGCGGCGATCCCGGCGGCGGCCCGGGCGGTCTCGTCCGAGGTACGGGCCGGCCGGAGCGGTCCGCCGGCCCTGACCTCGGCCGGCGGGTCCGCCGGGTCGGCGGCGAGCGCGGCGCGGAACGCCCACACGGCGAGGGCCACGGCGGGGCCGCGGTGCTCGGGGCGGGCGTCGGTGAGGGCGTACCCGAGCGCACCGGGGACGGTGAACCGCACGGTGGCGGTGGCCAGTTCGGCCCGTGCCTCGGGCGCCCCCGGAGCCGGGTGGGTGAGCCGCGCGGAGTAGCCGCGGGCCAGGGTGCGGCGGGCGGCGGCGACGGCCCGCGCCCCGAGAGCCGCGGTGAGGTCCTCGTCGGTGACGCTGCCGGGCGACCACACCGGGGCCCCGTCCGGCCCCCCGCCCGTCGAGCCGGGCTCCGGGAGCGGCGCACCCTCACCGCCCGAACCGCCGGTCACACCGGCCCCGCCCACCGCGGCGGCGCCGCCGAGGGTGCGGGCCTGCGCACGGGCCCGGGGACCGGCGGAGGTGCCGGAGGCTCCGGAGCCGTCGACCGGTGAGGCGGCAGCGCGCCCCTCGGAGGAAGCGTGCCGCTCGGAGGAACCGGGCCCTGCGGAGGAACCGGGCCCCTCGGCGGCCTGCCCCCGGTAGGCCAGGATCAGGCCGAGCAGGTGACGGCACACACCGGCGGCGGCGCAGCTGCACGTCCCGAGGTCGAGCCCCGCCCCCGGCGGCAGCACGGTCTCGGTGCCGTCCGGGTAGCGCCCGGTGAGGCTGCCGTCGGCGGCGAAGCCCACCACGGCTCCGGCGCCCGCGGCGAGTTCCTTCGCGGCGCGTTTGACCAGGCCCCGGTTGGCGAGCGCGGCGAGGGTGTCGTCGGTGAGGGCCAGCAGGTCGGGGCGGGCTGCGGGGCCGGCGCTCATCGGCCGAGCCTTTCGGCGACGAAGGCGGCGAGCATGCCCGGGGTCATGGCGCCCACGTGGGCGCCGGCGTCGGCGATCTCCTGGGCGAGGTCCCGGTCGTAGGCGGGGGCGGCGTCCTCGTCGAGGGCGGCCAGGCCGAGCACGGTGCTGCCCTGCGCGACGAGCTGCCGCACGGTGCGGACCAGCCGGTAGCGGTCCCCGCCCTCGTAGAAGTCGGTGACCAGGACCACGATGGCCCGGCGGGGGTTGTCGATCAGCCCGGCGCCGTAGTCGACCGCGCGGGCGATGTCCGTGCCGCCGCCCAGCTGGACCCGCATCAGCAGCTCCACCGGGTCGGTGACATCGGCGGTGAGGTCGACCACGGAGGTGTCGAAGGCCACCAGGTGCGTGCGCAGCCCGGGCAGCCCCCACAGGGCGGCGGCGGTGACCGCCGAGTGGATGACGGAACCGGTCATGGAGCCGGACTGGTCCACGAGCAGGATCAGCTGCCACTGCTCCAGGTGCGGTCGGGTACGGGAGGAGAACCGGGGCCGCTCGATCAGCAGCCGCCGGTGCTCGGGCTGGTAGTGGGCCAGGTTCGCCCGGACCGTCGCATGGAAGTCGAAGTTCCGCGTGTGCGGGACGAGGCTGGGGCGGCGGGACCGGGTGCCCGTGAAGGAGCGGCGGATCTCGGGGGTGAGCCGGGCCATCAGCTGCCGGACCACGGCCTCGACGAGCCGCCGCGCCAGCCGCAGGACCTGGGGGTTCATCAGGTGTTTGGTGCGCAGCACGGCACGCAGCAGCGCGGGGCTGGGCCGGACGCGTTCCAGCACGGCCGGGTCGGTGACGATCTCGTGGATCCCGTACCGTTCGACGGCGTCCCGTTCGAGGCGCTCGATCGTCTCCCGGGGGAACAGCCGGTGGACGTCGTCGAGCCAGTCGACCGCGGTCACCGGGGACGGGCCGTCGCCGGCCCGCCGGATGCCCCGTTCGTCCTGCTCGGGGTCGCGACCGTACAGCCACTCCAGGGCGGAGTCGCGGCTGGCGGCGGCCGGGCCGAGGCAGCCGGTGTGGCGTTCGGCGGGGCTGCCCAGGATGAGCCGCCAGCGTTCCAGCCCGGGATCGGGGGCGGGCACCGAGCCGGGTGCGGCGTCGGCGGCGTCGGGTGCGGGGGCGGTCACGGGGCGGCTCCCAGGCCGTAGCGGTCGAGTAGGTGGCACACGTCGTGTTCCAGGCGCCGGGCCCGGGCGATGATCAGCGGGTCGGCCGGCGTCCGCAGCAGCCCGCGGGCGGAGCCGCGCACTCCGCGGCGTTCGATGAGGCGGGCCGCGATGCGTTCGCGTTCGCGGGGCGGGAAGTAGGCGAAGGCCTGCCGCAGCGCCGGCAGTCCGGCGAGGAACTCCTCCTCCGGCTGCTCGGTGACCAGGGCGTCGAGTACGCCGAGCAGGCCGTCGGCGCCACCGGCGGTCTCGACGGTGGCGCGGTCCTCGCCCGCCGGGCCGGCGGCGGGCGCGGTCAGTTCCTCGCGGGCCAGTGCGAACAGCCCGGCCAGCCAGTCGCCGAGGGCCGCGGTGCCGGCGACGGCGCGCACCGCGGCCGCGGCGTCGCCGACCCCGCCCGCTCGGCCCGCCCCGGCCCCGGCAGGGGCGTCCGCGGCGGCTCCGCCCGGGCCGTCCCCCAGGGCGCGGCACAGCCCGAACGCGGCGCCCCGCAGATCGGCGGGGGCCGCCGGGTCGGCGCTGATCCTGCCGCAGACCGCGGTCACCGCTGCCCGGTCCAGGGACAGCAGCGGTGCGGCGTGCAGCACGGCGTCCCGTACGGCGGTCAGCGCGCGCAGCCGGCCCCGGTCAAGGCCGCCGGGACCGTGCAGTCCCTCGGTCAGCCACAGCACCCGGGCGACGGCGGCGTCGACGAAGCCGGCCAGCAGCGGGTCGCCGGCGACCCCGTACACCCGGTCGTGCCGCCACAGCCCGATGGCGGTGTGCAGGGCCCCGCCGAGCAGGGCGGGATCGCCCGCCCGGTCCACGGCGGCCCTCAGGTGCGCGAGCAGCGGGCCGAGCAGCCCGGTCGCTCCGCAGACCACCGCGTCGAACAGGGTCTGCGCGAGGAGGTCGGGGGCGCCGCCGGCCGCCTGCACCTGCTCGCCGAGAGCGGTGGCGGTCGCGTCCTCCAGGGTCCTCCCGAGGCCCGAGGCCTCGATCAGCGCGGCCTCCCGGGAGCCCGCGTCGGGGCACGGCTTCCAGCGCTCGGTGGCCTCGGGGTCGGCGCCGTCCACGGGGCCGCGGGTGCGGGCGTAGCCCGGGACGCCGAGGACCCGCAGGCAGTGCAGGACGCGGCTGGCGGCCAGCCCGCCGGGTTCGGTGAGGCGGAGGGTCACGGCGCGGGCGCCGTCCAGACCGAGGGCGGCCAGCCGCGCGGTGACGTCGTGCACGATCGGCGGAACCGGCGTGTCCGGGTGGAGCCGGCCGGTCCGCTCGCCGCGGCCGGCGGCCACCATCTCGACGAGGACGGGGTGGGTGCCGGGGTGCAGCGGGCCGCGCCGGGTCCACGGCAGGGGTTGGTCGACGGCTTCGTCGAGGAGGGCGCCGGCGAGCCCGTCGAGCAGGTCGAGCCGGGCGGGCCGGTGGTGTCCGCGGAGTGCGGCCAGGCCCTGCGCGGTGGCCCGGGCGGCGATGAGGGCGGCCGTGGACACGTGCCGGCCGAGGCCGCGGAGCCGCTCGGTGACGTCCTGCACCAGCATCTCCCCGGCGGCGGCCGGGCCGTGTTCCCACACGTGCTGGTGGAAGCCGGGGGAGGGCATGCCGGACTGGTAGCCGGTGAAGGAGTCGAGCTGCCGGAACGAGTACGGGACGAGATGGCTGCCGGCGAGGGCGCCCGCGCCGGGCCGCGGCACCGCCGGAGTCCCGTCCCCGCCGGCGGCTCCCGTGCCTGCCGCCCGTACGTCGTCCACCCCGTGGGCCGGCACCCGGCGGCGCACGGCCTCGGGGTCCGCCGCCCCGAGCCCGGTCCCGCGGTGCCCGCCTCCGCTGAGGGCGACGAGCGCGGGGCGGTGGAAGCCACCGGTGACGACCAGGACGTTGCCCGCGCCGGGTTCCGCGAGGGCGGCGCGGACCCAGGACGCCATGTACTCCTCGCGGGCCCGGTCCGAGGCGTCGGCCCCGGTGTCGCCGCGGACCACGTCGAAGTACAGGGCGAGCCGTTCGGCGAGGGCCTGGTCGTCCTGCCCGCCGGGCTCCGCCGCCTCGAACATCCGGTCCCACAGGGCGTCGGCCGAGTCCACGCCGAACCGGTCGCACAGCCGGGCGGTGGCCCGCTCGTAGCGGGCCTCGGCGTCCGCGTACCGGTTGCTGCGGCCGGCGAACGCGGGATGCCAGGCGGGCAGGTCGATGAAGCGGACCTGCGCGCCGGCCGCCCGGCCCTCGGTGAGCGCCACCCACTCGGGGGAGTAGTCGCAGAACGGGGTCCACGAGGTGGCGGTGCGTTCCGCGTCGCGGTAGTGGCTGAACACGGCGATCGGCAACCGGTGGCCGAGCAGCAGCTCGCCGAGCCGGTCGTTGAGGTCGGCCGGTCCCTCCACCAGCACGTGGCTGGGCCGGAGCGCGGCGATGGTCCGGGAGACCAGCCGCGCGCAGGCGGGAGAGTGGTGGCGGACCCCGAGGAAATGGGCCGTCAGGGTGCTCACCCCGCCAGCAGGTGCCGGGCCGCGTGCAGGTCCTGCCAGGCCGGTGAGGTGCGCCGGGCGGCACGCTGCTCCAGGTAGCGGCGCAGCCGGGCCAGGTCCTCCGGGGCGTCCTTGGCCGCCGTACCGGCCAGGCAGGTGACCAGGTCGGCGGCGTTGCCCGGCTCGCCGCGCAGGAACCAGCCGCGGACGCCCACCGCGTGGGCGACGGCGACCGCCTCGGCGGTGCTCATGACCGCGCTCATGCGGTCGGAGCCGCCGTGTCCGCCCTGGTCGGGGCCGTCGCTTCCGGCGCCGCCGGCCCGCAGTTCCCGGAAGGTGGTGACGAGGACGTCCACGATGTCCGGGTCGGGGGCGACGGTCACGCCGGAGGCGCGCAGCAGGGCGGTGGCCTCGGCCTCGACGAGGGCGGCTTCGGCGTCCCGGTCGGCGATCGGGAACACCGTCTCGAAGGTGAAGCGGCGCTTGAGGGCGGCGCTCATCTCGTTGACACCGCGGTCCCGGGTGTTGGCCGTGGCGATCACGTTGAACCCGTGGGCGGCGAACGCCAGCCCCGCCTCCCCCGGGAGTTCGGGGATCGTGACGACCCGCTCGGAGAGCAGCGACAGCAGGCAGTCCTGCACCTCCAGGGGGCAGCGGGTGATCTCCTCGAACCGGACGAGCCGGCCCTCCAGCATGCCGCGCAGCACCGGCGCGGGCACCAGGGAGCGCTCGGAGGGGCCCTCGGAGACCAGCAGGGCGTAGTTCCAGGAGTACTTGATCTGGTCCTCGGTGGTCGCGGCGCCGCCCTGGACGACCAGGGTGGAGTCGCCGCTGACCGCGGCGGCGATCAGCTCGGACAGCAGGGACTTGGCGGTGCCGGGTTCCCCGACGAGCATCAGGCCCCGGTTGGTGGCCAGGGCGACCAGGGCCCGTTCGGCGAGGGAGCGGTCGCCGACGAACTTGCGGCTGATGCCGGTGTCCGGATCCCCGGTGACGAACCGGAGCGCGGCGCGCAGGCTGAGCTGCCAGCCGGGCGGGCGGGGCGCGTCGTCGGCGGCCCTGAGCGCGGCCAGCTCTTCGGCGTACCGGATCTCGGCGGGCGGCCGCTGGACGGTGCGGGCGGTCGTCATGCCGTCAGCTCCGTGAGGTCGGCGAGCACTTCGGAGGCCAGGACCGGGTCGAGGTCGGCGAACTTCAGCGGGTGGTCGCTGCTGTACCGGTAGTCGCCGGGCGTCGTGTCGAGCCAGACGGTCTCCAGCGTTTGCTCGGGGTACACGTCGACCGCGCCCACGGCGATGCCCTCGTCGGGGGCGATGACGAGGTGGCAGTTCCTGCCGAGACGGCGGGAGATCCACCGCTCCACCCCGTTGTCCTCGGGGGTGCCGCGCTCCCAGCCGCGCTTGGTCAGGCCGAGGAGCCGGCCCACGGGGACGGTGATGCCCTCGAAGCGGGCGAGGCGGTGCCCGGCGGCCTCCTCCTCGGTGACCGCGTACACGGCCCGGCCGAGCTGCGGGAACGGCTGCACGACCTCGTAGTCGGCGAACAGCTCCGACCAGGCGGCGATCGCATCGGCGCCCAGGTGCAGCGGGTGCGGCAGGCTGACGACGGCGTCCGCGCCGAGCGTGAACGCGTCGTCGTCCGCGTCGGCGAGGCTGCGGTCCTCGGCGATCCGGAACTCGACGGCCGAGCCGCCGTCCTCGGCCCGCCACACCAGGCGGCGCGCCAGGTGCCACACCAGCGGGTGCTCGGCGAACAGCGTGCGGAACTCCCCGGCGGTCCAGGTGCGGCCGTCGACCATGGCCGCCTCCAGGCGGCGCACCTGGTCGGCCGCGATGGCGCGTACCTCCTTCTTCAGGGCGGCGAACCGCTTGCGTTCGGCGGGGGCGAGCTCCGGGTCGTCCTTCACGCCCGGCTTGGGCAGGTCCTTGAGGCGCTTGCCGGCGGCGTCGGCCACGTACGGCCTCAGCTGCTCGTCGAAACCGACCGTGAAGCGGCGGCTGCCGTAGTCGACCGTGGTGGTGCCGTCCGCGTCGAGCCCGAAGTCGGGCACCAGCCGGTCGGACAGCTGCTCTCCGGTCAGGCCGAGGCCCGCGGCAACCTCCGCTATCTTCTCGCCGGCACGGGCCTTGAGGGCCTTGAACTTCGCCCGCTGGGCAATGGTGTGCAAACTGAGCAGCGCGTTGTCGGTGCCGATCGCGGCGAGCACGTCGAGGCCGTCGACGGCCCGGTGGTGGGCGCCCTCCCCGGGCCAGCTCCGGATGACCGGGCTGAGCAGCCGGACGGTGTCGTCGTCGCCGGTGCCGCCGAGCTGGTGCAGCGCCCAGGCGTCCTTGGCCGGCATGCCGGCGAGCCGCCACTCGTCGAACACGGCCCAGCCGAACTCGGCGAACGAGGCCGGGTCGGCGATCTCCCGCACCTCCTCCACCCCCGGATACGGGCTGCCGGGCGCGCCGAACGCCAGCATGCGCAGCAGGTGCCCGGTGGCCCCGGTCGGCAGGGCCTCGCCGGTGCGCAGCTTCAGCTGTGGCAGGACGGCCGGGTCGGCCCAGACACCGGGTTCGACCGTTTTGGCGGGCAGCGCGGTGACCAGCGGGTCGGCGTCCAGGAGTTCACCGATCGCGTCGACGGCCTGCGGGCCGTGACCGGCGGCGGCCTCCCGGACGGTGTCCGGGCCGTGTGCGGCGGCGATCGTCCGGAGCGCGGCCTCGGCGGCGGTCCGCGGCTTGCCGGGCTTCCCGAGGGCGTCGGGGACGAGCAGCCGGGCGGCGTCCCCGGCGTGCCGGACCAGCCAGGAGTGGGCGGTACGGCCGGCGGACTTGAGGCGGACCAACCAGTCGGCCATGAGCCGCGCCGTGCGCAGGTTCACGTACGGCATGAGCAGGACGCCCATGGTGGCGGGGAGGCGGACCGCGACGCCGAGGGCCATCCGCAGGGCGTCGGCCTCGTGGCGGGCGATCAGCGGCATGAGGGTCTCGGCGCCCTCGTAGGTCCAGTCGGGGCCGTCCCAGGCCGCGATGAGGGGGCGGACGACGTCGGCCGGGCCCATCGTGAACAGGATGAGGGAGTCGTAGTCGCAATCGAGCCGGCCGGCCTGCGCCCGGGCGGCGAGCTTCTCCAGGTCCCGGCCCGCGGCCCAGCCCGGGATGCTGTTCTCGGTGGCGGCCCACTCCTCCCGCTCACCCGGCAGCCAGCTCATGCGGGTGTCCTCGGGGGCGCTCAGCCCGGCGACCGTACGGGGCTTGGTGCGGGCGCGCACGCGGGTCCACGGCGGGCTGACGAGGACCTCGGGCAGGGTGGCGGCGTCCGCCTCGGCGAGCTGCCCCTCGCGGCGGGCCAGCGGGCCGACGAGGTCGGCGGCGCCGGCGGGGAGTTCGGGCAGGACGTCCAGGGCGAGCTCGCGGTGCGCGGCCACGTGCGCCTTCAGCATGCGGCGGGCCAGGGACGCGTTCGCGGTCGTTCCCTCGGAGCCCTCCGCGAGCAGGCGCATGGCGCGCACCGGGTAGCGGCGGGCCGCGGTCAGCAGGGCCGGCCGGATCGTCCGGTCGTGGATCCGGCCGAGCAGGGTGCGGAAGGCCTCGTCGCAGGGGAGTTCGGCCAGGGCCTCGGCATGGGTGCGCAGGGTGTCGACGTCGGCCCAGGAGTGGTGGAACGGTTTGGTGAGGAGCGGGGCGAGGTCCGCGCCGAGGCCGTCGGCGCACGTCGCGATGAGCTGCGCGCTCCAGCCGTGCCAGCCGAGGTCGAAGCCGCCCGCCAGGACCGCGGCGACGTGCTCGGCGGTGCCGAGGGACGCGGCGAGCATGAAGACCTCGTTGCCCGAGCCGTTGGAGCCGGAGGGGAGCCGGCCGGCACAGCACTCCCCGACCCAGTCCAGCTCGTCGGGGACGACGAAGCTCACGCTGATGCGGCGCGCGGTGTCACGCTGCCCGGCCATGGCCTCGACGGCGGCCCGGTACTCGGCCTCCGGGGCGCTCGCGAGGAGCTGCCGGGCGCGCCCGGCGACGGGGATCGGGTTGCTCCTCCAGCCGTTGCCGTCGGAGAGCCAGCGGACACCGGTGACGGTCACGCCGGAGCCGGTGCGGGGATCGGTGTGCCAGCCGGGCGTGACCTGCCCGAACTCGACGGCGGCGCGGGCGGCGAACGGCAGACCGTACCGGACGGCCCAGGCGTCCACGAACAGCTCGCGGTTGCTGCCGCCGTGGCCGGCGCGGACCAGGTGTGCCAGGACGGCGGCACCGAGGGGGTCGGGCGTTCCGGCGAGGTGGGCGCGGGCCGCGGCGACGAGGACGGGATCGCTGTGCGGGAAGTCCAGCACCAGGGCGACCTGTTCGGCTTCCTGTTCGAGCCAGGCGTCGGTCCGGTCGGGCGCGGACGCCGCCGCGGACGCCGGCCGGGACACCCCACCGCGCCGCGGCAGCACGTTCCGCTTCCATGCTTCGGGGAGTTCGAAGGCGTCCTCGTCGACCCGGGCCGGGGCCGTGCCCGCCGCCGCGGACGCCTGCGGGTCAGCCGTGGTCCCCGCCGTGCCGTCGGCGCTCGCTCCGGCCGGGGCGTCGCCGGCCGCGGCCGCGGGGCCCTCGGAATCCGCCCCACCGGCTTCGACCGGTGCGTATCCCTTCTTCTCGCGGGTGGCGACGGCCTTGGCGAAGTACGTGCGGGCTTCCTCCGCGGTGCCGAAGTCCTTCACCTGGGTCTGCCCGGTCGTGCCGGTGCGGCCGAAGCGGAGGGTCACCGAGGTGCCGTCCACCCCACCCTCCCAGAACTTCGCCGACCCGTCCCCGACGTACTCCCAGCGCTGCACGGCGCCCCTCCGTTTTCCCGCGTGATCAGTTGCCGGAACCCTAGCGGCGGCCACTGACAACGCCCCCGGGCGGGGTGCTCGCGGACTCAGGCCCGTTCGCCCGCCCGGACGCCCGAAGAGTCGCGCAGGAACGGCAGGTCCCGGTCGCCGACGTCCTCCCGTGGTCCCGCGGCGCGCAGGACCACGTCCAGGACCCCGTCCGGCTCGGCGGCGTAACAGTGCGCGAACCACGGCATGTTGGCCTCCACCACCGCCCAGCCGCCGTCCGAGAGCCGCCCCACGTCGAGGCAGACCGCGCTCGGCAGCTCCTCCGCCGTGGTGTCCAGCACCTCCCGGGCGAAACCGTGGACCTGCCCGTCCAGCGGTGCGGGATCGGGGCGCCCGTACACGGCGTAGCGGCTGCCCGCGCGGACCTCGCCGTCGAGGACGAACAGCCGGTACTCGGCCGCGAACTCCACCACGCCGCTGACCAGTACGGGCGTCGCCGCGTCCAGGGCGTCCGGCAGCCGGGAGCCGTCCTCGTACACGGCGGCGGGAAGCGCGTCGATCTTCGCGGAGGGCGGCTTCACGAAGGCCCGCCCGGCCAGGGAGCGCGCGTCGCCCAGCGTCGTCAGCCGGACGGGCCGCCCGAGCAGCGCGCACGGCACCGTCGTCAGCCAGTCGTCGGCGGGTTCGAGGAGTCCGAGGCCGAGCCGTCCGCCGAGCCGGTCGGCGGCGAGCGGGCCTCCGTACCAGTGCGTCCGGCGGCCGCCGGCCTCGGCGGCGTGGCCGACGACGTCGTACCCGCGCCAGGCCGCCGCCTGCCCGAGCAGTTCCGCCGTGGACGTACGGGGCGGATGGAGGAGGAGGGCGGTGGCCGGGCCGTGATGCATGGCGACGAGCCTACGGTGCCCCCAACGCGCGCGACGGTCCCTATACTCGCCACCAGGCCCGGTCCCCGCCCGCGGGCCCGCGCAGGCCCGCGCAGAGCGGCGACGCCGGAGCACAGCTGACGCGGGACCTCCCGCTCCCGCCGCCGCTCCTGTCGCCCCCGCGGTCGTCGCCGCTCCCGCCGGGACCGGAGCCACGCCCCCGCCCAGCCCAATACCGGCGTCCCACCGGCCCGGCGGCGACGCTGGAGGGCCGGGCGGGGGACCGCGCCCGGGAGGAAGGAGCGCGCGCGGTGGCACCCGTACCCGAGGAGCTCCCGCCCGGATCCCCGGGCGGGAGGCCGGACGAGGGCACCGGCCGGTACGGCGAGGCCCTCTTCCGCCCGGAACACCCGCAGGAGGGCGAGCGCATCGACCGGGCGGCGCTCGTCTACGACCCGTTCACCCGGGCCCGGCTGCGCAGCCTCGGCGTCGGCCCCGGCTGGCGCTGCCTGGACGCCGGCGCGGGCACCGGCACCGTCGCCCGCTGGCTCGCCGACGAGGCCGCGGCCGCCGAGGTCGTCGCCCTCGACCGCGACACCAGCCACCTCGCCCCGTTCGCCGGCCCGCGGCTGCGGGTCCGCGAAGCCGATCTCACCCGGCTCGCCGCCGAACCGGACCTCGGCACCTTCGACCTGGTCCACGCCCGGTTCGTGCTCATGCACCTGCCCGCACGCCGCGACCTCGTCCGGGCCCTCGCCGCGCGCCTCAACCCCGGCGGCTACCTCGTCCTCAGCGACGCCGCCGACGTCCCCGACCCCGCCGACCGGGACTCCGCGTACCGCCGCACCCTGGACGCCATGTGGCGGACCCTCTCCGAGACCATCGGCACCGACATCACGGCCGTACGCGCCCACCCGCACGTCCTGCGCGCCGCGGGCCTGGAAGGGGTCGCCGCGGAGCTGGTGTGCCCACCGCTCACCCCGGGCGCCCCCCTCGCCGCCTTCTGGAGCGAGACCTGGGAGCGGATGCGGCCCGACCTGCTGGCGGGCCGCCTCGACGCCGCCGTCCTCGACGAGGCCCTCGCCTACCTGGCCTCGCCCGTGCTCGCCGAGCTGGGCCCCGGCATGCTCACCGTGTGGGGCCGCCGCCCGGCGCCGCGTCAGTAGCGCACCGCCCTGGCGGTCTCCGCGGTGATCTTGCCCGAGAGGGTGTGCGTGCTGCGGGCCGTCCCCTCGCCCTTGGCCTTCCCGGCCACGTTGTCGACGGTGACCACGACCACGTCCACGGTGTTGCCGCCGTCGTTTTTGAAGTTCACCTGCACCGCGAAGGACTTGGCCGAGCTGTCGGTGTTGTCCACCGTCACCGGCACCACCGCGTAGCCGCCCGAGTCCGTGGACGGGGTCCCGAGCGTAACGGCGTCCTTCGCGTTCACGCCCTTGATCTGATCGAGCTTGTCCTGGGCTGCTGCGGACGCCGAAGCCACCGTGTCCGCGGCCCTCGACGCGGCCGCGGAGACCTCCGCCCCGGCGGACGCCACCGCCGACGCCGCCTTGGACACGGCCTCCGAAGGGGACTCGTCGCCCGCGCAGCCCGCCGTGCACAGGGCCGCCACCGCCGCCACCGCACCGGCCAGGACGCGTCCGGCCGTGTGCCACTGCCTCTGGGGAATCTTTCGCATGCGACCAGTCAACGCTGAGACGTCCGCGGAGCCGGGGCGACCCGGCACGGCATACGGATGACGGCTTGCAGGTTTCGGATCGTCAACTATAGTTACGGCAACGGGCGTCAACTATAGTCACGCCTGCGGAAAGGAGGCGGCAGGCACGTGGCGGAATCAGCACACGGACCCGACGGACCGGACACAGCCCGGTCGGACCGGACCTCCGTTCCGGTTCCGGTCCCGGCCGCCGGCGCTCCCTTCTGCGACCGTCTCAACTTCCTGTTCGACCGGGTGCGTCCGCCGGGCGCGGAGGAGTACACCAACGCCCACGTGGCCCGCACCATCTCGTCGTACGGCGAGGACAGTTACACGCGGTCCCACATCAGCCTGCTCCGCGCGGGCAAGCGCACCCCGACCATCACCATGGTCCCCCTCCTCGCCCGGTTCTTCGGCGTGGAGGCCGCCTATTTCGTCGAGGACGAGGTCACCCGGAAGGTGGCCACCCAGTTCGAGATCCTGCGGAAGCTCAAGGAGAACGGCGTCGAACAGATCGCCCTCCGCGCGATGGGCGTCTCGGCCGCCGGCCAGCGCAAGGTGCTGGCGGCGCTCGAAGCCGTGCGCAAGGAGGAAGGCCTGCCCGCCGACCCCGAAAGGGACCTGCCGTGACCAGCGGTCCACGTCGCCAGGAGAGGAGGAACTCCCATGTGGTTCAGCCGTCGTAGCCGCGGCACCAGCCGCAAGGCCCACGAGGCCCACGAGGCCGAGCGTCGGAACCGGGAGTTCGTCGAAGGCCTCGGCCTGCCCGAGGTCGACAGCGTCCTGGACCTGGTGCCGTTCATGGAGGAGTACCTCGACCGGTCGATCCGGCTCATGCCCTTCGTCTCGGACCCGACCGACCCCGACTCCCTCGACGCCTCCGCCCCGTGCGGCCTGTGGCTCGCCACCGGCGAAACGGACTACGTGTTCTACGACACCGCCATCAGCCGCGCGCACGCCGAGATCATCGTGGGCCACGAGTTCGGCCACATGCTCAAGCGCCACCGCGGCAACGCCTCCGTGGAGGCCGGCAGCCTCGGTGGCCTCATCACCGACATCGACCCGGCCACCGTCCAGCTCGTCCTCGGCCGCACCCGCTACAACGAGCCGGAGGAGTTCGAGGCCGAACTCCTCGGCTCCCTCCTGCAGGAACACGTGAGCACCGCCCGCCCGTCGGCCCTCCGGGAAGCCGACCCCATCACCCGCACGCTGCTGCGCTGACCGAACAGGGACCCGTGAAAGACATCCTTCACCCCCTGTGCCTGGCCATCGCCGGAACGGGGTTCCTCATCCTCATACGTGACCTGGGCAAGAGCCGCCGCGACCCGGCGCTCGTGGCCCTGGCCTTCACGTACGGCTTCTCCGCGCTCAGCTACGCCGTCTCCCTCACCTGGGTGTGGGTGCGCATCGACGGCCTCCTCGGCGTCCCGAACATCGTCGTGCCGATCGCGCAGGGCTTCGTGATCGTCGTCCTGGCCCTCCAGGCCACCGTCCTCGCCCACTGGTCGAAGCCCCCTGCCGAGGCCCGCCGCCGCAGCCGGCTCCTGCTCGCCGCGGCCGCCGCGGTCATCGCCGCCATGGCCGTGCTGTTCGCCTCGCTCACCCCGGCCACCACCCGGCCCACCGACTTCTCCCTGTACTACGCGCACGATCCCGTCTTCCAGGCCTACGTGCTGCTGTACTTCGGCACCTACAGCGTCGCCGAGACCTACCTGGCCGTGTCCTGCTGGAAGTACGCCCGCACCGCCACCACCCCGTCGATCGCCTTCAGCCTGCGCCTCGTCACCGTCGGCGCCGTCATCACCCTCGGCTACAGCGGCATCCGCATCGCCGCCGTCATCGGCGCCGAGACCGGATTCAGCGTCAGCCACCTCAACGGCTTCGCCTGGGCCTGCGGGGACATCGGTGCCACCCTCACCCAGATCGGCTACCTCATCCCGACCGTCGCCCGGCGGGCCGGCAGCGTCCGCGACTGGGCCACCGCCCACCTCAGCTACCGGCGCCTGGGCCCCCTGTGGACCGCGCTCGACCAGGCCGACCCCGGCATCACCCTGCGCCGCCCGACCCACCAGGGCCAGGACGTCCTGCGCGGCCGCAGTGCCCACTTCCCCCTGCTGCGCCGCCGCGTCGAGATCCGCCAGGGCCAGAAGCTGATGCGCCGCTACCTCGACCCGGCCGTACGGGCGGAGGCCGAGACCCGCCGCGCCGGCGAAGGCCTCACCGCCGCCGAGTTCGCCGCGGCCGTCACCGCCGACCAGATCCGCGCCGCCCTCCTCCGGCACGCGGCCGACGACCCCGTGGACACCCCCGCCGAGTACGCCGACGCCGAGCTCACCCTCGCCACCACCGAGGACGAGCTCCTGCACCTCCAGCGCGTCGCCGCGTACTTCAGACCCCCCACGGCCGACAGCCGCCACAGCGCATCCGACGTCCGCAGCGCCACCTCAGGAGCCCGTTCGTGATCCTCCGACGCACCCTGCTGATCGCCTCCACCGCCGTCGCCGCGGCAGCCTCCATGGCCACCATGACCGCGGCCGCCCGCTCCCGGGCCGGCGCCACCGCGAGCACGCCCCTGCACCTGGCGCCCGCCCGCGACCAGCTCGCCGCACTGCGCCGCCGCACGACCACCAGCCGCGCCCTGCTGGAGCAGTACCTCCAGCACATCGACAAGACCAACCCCGGCCTCAACGCCGTCATCACCCTGGACGCCGACGGCGCCCGCGCCGCGGCCGACGCCGCCGACCGCCACATGGCCAGGACCGGCAAGCCGCTCGGCGCGCTCCACGGCCTGCCCGTCACCGTCAAGGACGCCCTGGAGACGAAGGGACTGCGCAGCACCTGCGGCGCACCCGACCTCACCGACCACGTCCCCGACCAGGACGCCGACGCCGTCGCCCGGCTGCGCGCCGCCGGCGCCGTCATCGTCGGCAAGACCAACGTCCCGGTCATGTGCCAGGACCTCCAGACCTCGAACCCGCTCTTCGGCACGACGAAGAACCCGTACGACGACACCAAGACCGCCGGCGGATCCTCCGGCGGCCCCGCCGCGGCCGTCGCCACCGGCATCACCAGCCTCGAACTCGGCTCCGACCTCGCCGGCTCCCTCCGCCTCCCGGCCGCCTACTGCGGCGTGTACGCACTGCGCCCCAGCGGCGGCATCGTTCCCACCCGCGGCCACATCCCCCGGCCGCCGGGCTGGCTGTCCAGCTCCGACATGCTCACCCTCGGCCCGATCGCCCGGACCGCGGACGACCTCGACGTCCTCCTCGACGTCCTGGCCGCACCGGCCCCCGCCGAGGCGGCCGCCTGGCGGATCGAGCTGCCGGCGCCCAGGCGCCGCCGCCTCGCGGACTACCGCGTCGGCCTGTGGCAGGACGACCCGTACTGCCACGTCGACGAATCGATCCGCCGGCTCCTGGACGAGATCGCCGGGATCCTGCGGTCCGCCGGCGCCACCGTCGACGACACCACCCGGCCCGTGCAGCTCGCCGACAGCGACCGGCTGTTCCAGCGCCTCATGTTCGCGACGGCGAGCGCCACCGCCACCGACGCCGGCTTCGCCGACGACATCGCCGCCGCCGACCGGATCCCCGTCGACGACCCGAGCGGGATCTTCCTCCACTCGCGCACCATGCGGCACCGTGATTGGCTGCGTGCCAACGAGGAACGCGAGAAGCTGCGCGGCCACTGGGCCGACTACTTCACCACCCACGACGTCCTCATCACCCCGGCCGTCCCCAGCACCTGCGTCGACGACCAGACCTCCAGCCCCGTCCCGAGCCGGTTCATCACCGTCGACGGGCAGAAGCGCCCGTACTTCGACCAGACGGCATGGCTGAACCTGGCCGGCCACGTCAGGCTGCCGGCCGTCGTCATGCCCGCCGGGAGGACGGCCGACGGCCTGCCCCTCGCCGTCCAGATCATCGGCCCCTACCTGGCCGACCGCACGGTCATCGACATGGCCAGGCACCTCGCGCGGAAGCTCCCCCCGCCCGCGCAGCCGCCCGCGTTCACCGCGTGACCGGGCGCCCATGACCGGGCCCGCTCTGCCCCCACGGGGGTGGGGCGGGGTGGGCCCGTACGACGACGGCAGCGGGGCCCCGGGAGAACCGGAGCCCCGCTGTCCGTCCATCAGGACGTCGAAGGGCCCGGATACCGACGGGGGAAACGGTACCCGGGCCCTACGATCATCATCTTAGTCCCCTTCGTCCCCTCGGGTCGCCGCGGCGGTCAGCCGAACGCGCCGACTCCCGGGAGTCACTTCCCCTCGCACAGCGCCGAGTTCAGCAGCTGCTCCATCTGCACCGCCGGGATGTTGGTGGTGAGGTGGGCGTTGGTCACCACCGCCGCGTGGCGGCCGTCCTCGGTGACCAGCGTCTGCGTGTAGTACCCCGGCAGCATGCCGTTGTGCCCCCAGGCCACGCCCCCGCACGGAAGCGGCTGCCTGATGAGCCCGAGCCCGTACCCCCATCCGGCGGCCGGGTCCCCCACGTCGACCGCACGCTTCATCTCCGCCAGGGCCGCCGGCGACATCAGCCGGCCGCCGAGCAGCGCGTGGTAGAAGACGGTCAGGTCCTGCTGGGTGGAGACCACCGCCCCGGCCGTGCTGAAGAACGAGGGTTCGAAGGGCAGCACGTCGGTCCAGAAGAAGAACGAGCCGACCCGGATGCCGTGGTACCCGCGTACGGTCGGGGCGGGCAGGCTCCGGTCACCGGGCGCCGGGAAACGGGTCTGCGTCAGGCCGAGCGGCTCGATGACGCGGCGGGTGATCACCTCGTGGGCGCGCTGGCCCGTCACCTTCTCGAGGAGCATGCCGAGGACCTCGTAATTGGTGTTCGAGTACTCGAACTTCGTGCCCGGCGCGGCGGCCGACGGCCGGCGCAGCCCGTCCGCGACGAGCGCGGCCAGGGTGTACGTGCCGTCCGCCTCGGCCCGCGGGGCGGGCGCGTTGTTGACCGGGATCCCGCTGGTGTGCTGGAGCAGCTGGCGGACCGTGATGACGCCGCCGTTGTGGCCGTTCCCGGCGACGACGCCCGGCAGGTACCGCTCGATCGGCGTGTCGAGGGCGACCTTGCCCTCGTCGACCAGCTGCAGGACGGCCACTGCGGTGAAGACCTTGCTCTGGCTGCCGGTGCGGTAGTGCTCCGTCGGCTGGATCGGCCGGTTGGTGTTGATGGTTCCGGTGCCGACCGAGAGGTCCCACGAGCCGGCGCCGTCACCGGCGTGGACGGCGGCCCCCGGGCCGGCGTGGGACTGGAACGTCTTGAGTGCCGCCAGCGTGGCGGCGTGGTCGGCGGCGGCAGGGGAAGGGACCGGGGCCTGGGACTGGTTCCGGGGCGGTGCGGGGGCCGGGGCGGCCTGGGCCTGGACCGGTAAGGACAGTGTGAGCACTGCGGCGCAGACCGCGCCGGCCAGCGCGGAGAACCGGACCTGGCGTGCGAGCGAAGGCATGTCTTCTCCTTGGTGGTGGGAGGGGTAGCGATCACATCCGGCCATGGGGCGCCGGGTGGTGCCGGCCCGGCCGGCCGTGCACGAGGGGTGCGGTGCCGCCCCGGGCCTCCTTGGCAAGGGACCCCACGGCCACGCTGACCTGAAGGCCTGTGAAACACCGCACAGCCCGCGCACGGGGGAAGCATCCTCGCCCGCACCCCCATGCGGGTTGGATGGGTTCCCGGAGGACGGGGCCGTGCACCCCCCACGCCGGATGTGATCCGTGGTCATTCAAACGGGCGTCGCGGCCCGTGTCCCGGCCCGGTGACCATGCCGAACGGTTCCCGGACAATCGCCGGACATCCGGCGCCCGCCGGCCCGCCGCACCCGCCCACGGACAAGGAGGAACGAGACATGGGACGCCAGGAACGGCCGCTCGACCCCGGCCGGGACCCGTTGGCCCGGTTCGCGCACGACTTACGGGAGCTGCGTCGGCAGGCCGGGAGCCCGCCCTACCGCCAACTGGCCACCCGCGCGCACTACTCGGCCTCCACGCTGGCCGAGGCCGCGGCGGGCAAACGCCTGCCCGGCGCCGCCGTACTGGCCGCCTTCGTCGACGCCTGCGGAGGCGACGCGGAGGAGTGGGAACGGCGCCGCATCGCCACGCACCGCCTCATCACCGCCCCGACACCGGCCCCTCTCCCGCCCGCCCCGACACCGGTCCCTCTCCCGCCCGCCCCGACACCCGCCCCGACACCCGCCCCGGCCGCGCCCAGGCGCCGTATGCCCGACAGGCCTCCCCGGCCGGCGCCCCGGCGGCGCCGCGGCCGCTCGGCCGACCTGGTCCTCCTGGCCGCCCTCCTGGCGCCCGGTGCGTTCGCGGCCGGGGACGCGGGCCCCCGGAACACCACCCTGTCCCGCCCCGACGGAACGCACACCGCGGCCGCGGACCCGTCGGCGGACACCCGGTTCCCCGACGACGGCCGGTGGCTGCGCGCCGACTCCGACATCCCGGAGCGCTACCGGGCCCTGATCGTCGACGCGGGCACCACCTGCCACGTCCCGCAGATCACCCCGGTGCTGGTGGCAGCCATGCTCAACGCCGAGAGCGGGTTCGACCCCGCACTCAGCGACCCGGCCAAGGACGAGTACGGCATTGCCCGTTGGACGCCCCGCGTCCTGCGGTACTACCTGCCGCCCGACCGGCAGCACACGGTCCCGGAGCCGCCGTTCAGCCCCGAGGACTCGATCCCCGCCATGGGCAGGATGCTCTGCGCCGTCGCTCCCGAGCTGGAGGGCGTGCCCGGTGACCCCGCCCTCAACCTCGCCGCCGCCTACCGCATCGCCACGTGGAGAGTGCAGCGGCAGGGCGCCGAACTGGAGGGCATCCGGCCCTACCTGGAGCAGGTCCGCACGGCCATGCTCCGGTACCGACCCGAGCCGCCCCGCCCGCCGGCCGCGGCCGCACCCGGCGGGCGGTGACGCAGACGGGAACGGGTCACGGGGCGGCGAGGCAGCCCAGGCGGTCGGCCGTGACCGGGGCGCCCTCGGCGACGTTCCGGTCGTAGGTGACCTGCTTGACGGTGACGGTGCGGGCGCCGACGGCCACGTCCAGGTACGCGTCGTGGCCGGGCACGACCTGCCGGCGCGCTCCCGGCAGGGCCGCCGCCAGGGTGGCCGCGTCGCCTTCCCGCCCCGGTGCGTACCGGATCAGCGGAGGCCCCGCCGGGCGGGCCTGCGGCGCCGTGGCGGAGGTGTCGGTGACGAGGAACCCGCCGGCCAGCAGTGCCGCCGCCACGGCGGGCTCGTCCACCCGGACCTTGATGCCGGCGGGGTTGGTGGGCGCCGGGCTCTCGGGGACGGGCTGGATGCGCCGGTCGCCGGTGATCGGCCGGTCCGCGGCGAGGGCCTCCCACAGGGCGCGGGAGCGCTCCGCGTGCCACAGGAGGGTCGAGCCGACGCCGGGCACCCGGTGGTCGAAGGTCTTGATCGGTACGGTCGCGAACTCGGTCCGCTCCGGGCCCAGCCGTCCGAAGGCCGTGCCCAGGCGGACCAGGTCGGCCAGGTCGGTGCCGGTGCCGGTGCGGACGGACAGAAGCAGGGTGCGTGCGGTCGCGGCGGCGGCGAGGGGATCGGCCAGGGCGCCCTCGACGGTGAGCCGGGTCAGCAGGTCCGAGACGGCGCGCTGCTGGCGCCGTACGCGGCCGAGGTCGCCCGGGCGCTCGATGTGCCGGGCACGGACGTAGCGCAGGGCGCCGTTCCCGTCGGCGTGGTGCATGCCCGGCGTCAGGTCGAGGCCGGAGTTCTCGTCCTTCAGGTGCTTGTCGGTGCACAGGGCTGCCCCGCCGAGCCCGTTGACGGCCTGCTCGAAGCCCGTGAACCCGGTTTCGAGGTAGTGGTCGACGCGCAGGCCGGTCGCCTTCTCGACGGTCTTGACCGTCAGGGGTCCGCGGCCGCGCGCGTACGCGCCGTTGATCTTGCCGAGGACGCCGCTGCCGTCGGCGTACTCGACGTACGAGTCGCGCGGGATGGACACGATGCTGGCGCGGCGGGCGTCCTGCGACAGGTGCACCAGCATCATCACGTCGGTGCAGTTGCACCCCGCGCCCCCGACGTGCAGCCGGTCCTTCTCCGCCTTCGACAGCCCGGTGCGGCTGTCGATCCCGACGACCAGGATGTTCGTTCCCCTGGCTCCCGGAGCGGAGCGGTCGTCGCCGGGCGACGGGGGACCGGCCCAGGCCGCACCCGAGACCAGCGTCGTCAGCAGGGTCAGCGCAGTGGCAAGACGGAGCAACGCCTACTCCCCAGGGCCGGGCGGACCGACGGGCCGGCATCTCGCCGGTCGGCGGATCGGACGCCGAGGGTAGCGATTCCGGCCGACCGGGCCCCGGTTACACGCCGGGGGCTGCTCCTGTCGGGGCGCCATCAACACCGTAATGGAGCGGTACGTTGTCCACTGCGGGCCGCGCCCGCCCCGCCGGGCCCGTGGCGAACGCCCGCAGCACGTTCTCGGTGACGGTCCGCGTGAACGCCCCTGCCCGGCCGTCCAGTCCGTGGTTGGCCTTCCCGCCGCCGGGCCCCGAGGCGTCCAGGGCCTCCACCCAGCGCATGGTGCCCGTCGCGAAGAGGCCGGCCCCGGAGGGCAGGGACGCGTACACCGTGTCCGCGTACGTGTGCCGCCCCTTGCACACGACCGGCGAGTGCGCCAGCACCTCGATCGGCCGCGGCGTGGGGTACCTGAGGTCGATCCGGTCGTACTCGACGCCCACCAGGTGCGCGAACGCGTCGCCCTGCGCGGCGCCGGTGCCCGCCAGGAGCCAGTGGCCCGGGTGGGTCACCACATAGGGCGCGTCCACCGGGTACCCGTCGTAGATCACCCCCAGCAGACTGCTCTCGGGCTCCGGCGCGGGCGCCCGCCGGAAGTCGTTGGTCGGCGGCAGACCGCGGCGGAAGCCCGGATCCAGGGCGTAGTCCTCCTTGTAGCAGACGACGGTCCGGTCGGCGCCGACGGCGGAGTCCTCGAACCGGACGCGCCGGTAGCAGCAGTTCGCCCCGAACACCGCCAGGTTCGTGCCCGCGTCCCGGGCCGCGGCGGTGTGCTGGCGCTGCTCCGGGCTCCAGTACTCGTCGTGCCCCGGGGACAGCAGCGCCACCGCCCCGGGAAGCAGCCGGCGGTCACGCGCCAGGTCGATCCCCGTCGCGTACGCGAGGGGCAGCCCCAGCCGCTCCGCCAGCGCGACCAGCGGCGCCTCGTACGTCAGGAACAGGCCCGCGCCGTGCGCGTTCTGGTACGGCCGGTCGAAGGAGACCGCGAGCGAGCGCGAGGCCTTCTTGCCCGTCGAGCCCTTGTACAGGTCGGCCCCGCCCCACCGGTTGTACGCCTGCCAGGTGGCGACCGCGTTGACCAGCAGCATGCGGCCCGCCGCCGAGGCGGACCGCACCGTCAGCGGAACGTACCGCTGGGCGGGCTCGCCGCCGCCCGCGGTGTCCAGCCGCAGCAGGTAACTGCCCTCCGGCCAGCCGGCGGTGTCGACCTCGGCGGTCTGCTGCCACTCGGCCCACGCCCTGCGCGTGACCGTGTCGACCCGGGCCGGCGGCTGGAGCTGGCCGGGCAGCACGGGGGAACGCCACACCAGGCGGGCCCGGGTCCCGCCGTACCAGCCCATCCGGTAGGCGGAGACGGTGTAGGAGGCCGCCGTCGTCGACACCCGCAGCGGGAGCCGCTCGCCCGCGAACACCGAGGTGCGGTCGGCGAAGCCCTCGATCGCGCGGGCGGCCCCGGCCCGGGTGATCCGCCAGCCGGCGTCACCGGGCCGCCGGTTCTCGGCCCGTACGTCCAGACAGCCCCGACCGCCGCCACCGCAGGCCGCGGCTGCGGGCCGGGAGCCCGTGGCCGCCGCCGAAGCCGCCGACGCCGCCGTGGACGCCGTCACGGCGAGGGCCGCCGCGAGTCCCAGCACCCGTCGGCGCCCCGGGCCCGTACCGCTCCCGGGCTCCGCCGGTCCGGTGTCGTCGACCCGTCCCACGGCACCTCCTCGCCTCGGCCGGGGCCGTGCCCGCGGCGCCCCGGCACGGTCGCCCGGTCACCGTACGGCACGCCGCCCGGGCCGCGGCGAACGACAGGCCGGAGCGGACGCGGGGACGGTCGACTACTGCGAGGCCCCGGTGCCCGCGTCCGGTGCCGGCAGCACCTCGGCGCGGTCGAGGAAGGCGAGCACCGCCCGCTTCTCGGGGAGGTACACCTCGGGCAGGTCGATCTCCGGCAGGGTGATCTCCCCGTGCTGGACGAAGCCGACCCGGGTCAGCATCGCGAGGGCCTTTTCGTTGCGGGCGTCGGGCTCGGCCACCGCACGCAGGACCGCCGGGTCGCGGAAGGCGAAGCGGATGAGCGACCCGACGAGGGTGCGGCTGAAGCCGGGGCGCGGGCGGCCGGCCGCCGGGGCCAGCATGAGGTGGACGCCGATGTCGCCCTCCCGCACCTCGTAGCACTCGCTGACCCGGTCCTCCTCCGGCTGGTACGTCTGGAACAGCGCCACCGGTTCGTCGTCCAGCCGCACCATGAAGGCGTGGTGGGTGTCGCGGCGGTCCACGTCCTCGTAGATCTCCTGGACCAGTTCACGGCTCGCGCCGTTCATGCCCCAGAACGATGCGCGCTCCTCGATGACCCAGGCGTGCAGCACGGCGGAGTCCGCCGCGGGGTCGACGGGGGTGAAGCGGACGGTGCCGAAGCCTTCGACGGTCTCGGTGTGGACGTCCGCGCGCGGGGAAACGAGGGCGGTGTCGTCGGGTCTCATGCGGTGTTCTGTTCCTTCGTCTCGGATTGCGGGTACGCGCGGGGGGTCTGCTGCCCCGGCGGTGTCGTACGCCCCCCGGGCCTCGGTGTGCACACCGCCGCCCAAATGCATTAGGTTAGGCTGGCCTTACTGTATCGGGGTTCAGGGGAAGGGGCGGACGTGGGCGTCGCCAAGGGTTGGGAGGGTGTGGTCCTCAAGCTGCTGCGGGGCAAGGACTTCACGTTCACCGTCACGGGGGCCGAGCAGGTCACCCCGCAGTACCGCCGGGTCTGGTTCACCGACGGCGGGCTGCTCGCCGCCGCGGGGGAGTCCCTGCACCCGACCATGTGGGTCCGCCTGTGGTTCGACGACGACGGCAAGCCCCACCAGCGCGCCTACACCCTGGTCGACCCCGACGCCGCGGAGGGCACGTTCGCCCTGGAGTTCGCCCTGCACGACGGCATCGCCAGCGACTGGGCGCGGAACGCCAACCCCGGCGACACCATCGAGGCCACCGTGCAGGGAACCGGCTTCAGCGCCCCCGCGCCCGCCCCGGAGCGGCTGCTCGTGATCGGCGACCCGGCCTCGCTCCCGGCCATCAACTCCCTGCTGGACGCCTACCCGCAGACCCCCGCCACCATCTGGTTCGAGACCCAGCACGAGGCCGACGCGGACCTGCCGGTACGGCTCCACCCCGACCGGCACGAGATCCGGCGCGTCCCCCGCTCCGGCGACGGCGCCGCCCTCGTCGAGCGGATCCGTGCCGAACTGCCCGCCCTGGCCTCCGACCCGGAGTCGGCGTACGTGTGGCTGGCCTGCGACACGGCGACCACCCGGACCCTGAGCGGCTACCTGCGCAAGGACCTCGGCCTGCCCAAGCAGCGCGTCAACAGCCTGGGCTACTGGCGGGCCGCGGCCTGACCTCCGGTCCGCCGGGCCGCGGCGCCGGCCGCGACGGCGAGGAGGCCCGGGGGTCGTCACTCGGCGGTCAGACGGAGGCGGACCTCCGCCTCCGAGACGTCCTCCAGGTGGGTCAGGAACACCCAAATGTGGCCCGAGGGGTCCTTGAGGATGACGGTGCGGTCGCCGTGGAACATGTCCGTCGGCGGCTGGAGGACCTCGGCTCCGGCGGTCCTCGCGCGCTCCGCCAGGCCGTCGACGTCCGGCACGAAGACGTGCAGGGTGACGGTCGTACCTCCGCCGAGGGAGGTCGGCGCGACGAAGGAGGCGGCTTCGGCCTCGTCCACGCCGGCGTCGCCCAGCATCAGGGTCGACTCCCCGATGCGGATCTCGGCGTGCAGGATCCCGCCGCCCGGAGCGTCGAGCCTGAACTCCTCGCGGGCGCCGAACGCACGCTCGTAGAACGCGATCGCCGCGGCGGCGTCGTCGACCATGATGTGCGGGATCACCGCGTAGCGGTAGCGGTCGGGGGTCGCGGTGGCGACGGTGTGCTCGGTCATGGCGAACTCCTCTGGGGCGGGCCCGGGTTCGGTTCCCGCGGCACTGAGGAGACCGTAAGAACTCAACCTTGGTTCAGGTCAAGCGTCCGCCGTGGCCGTGGGGAGCCCTCGGGTTGGAGGGTGTGGTTCCGGATGGGGCGCGGGATGCGGTACGATCGATCTCGAGCTCGCCGCCGCACGACGTGGTGGTGGGACCGGCGTTGGTGGTCCAAGGAAAGGCACCCCACTTCCTGTGGGGGGATGCAGGTGCAAGGCCTGCCCAGCGCTCGATCAAGGCCCCGGCCTCCTCAGTGGAGTCCGGGGCCTTCGCCGTGCACAGCATGCCGCCTGGGCGCCGTCGAGGCGCACCTGCACGAGACGTGACGCCGCCGTCCTGCGGCGCACCGTCGTACGCGACCTCGAAGACCGTAGCCGGGCGACCTCGATGGTCATGGCTCCACCCCCCGTCACGGCCCTACTGGTTCCGGCAGCGCGGCGCGTTCAACCCGTGCGGTGGGCCGTGAGCAGGAGGTACTCCCATTCCATGACGCCGTCCCGGGTGTTCTCCTCGGCCAGGGCGTCGAGTTCGCGGTCCAGGGCGGCCGCCCGGTCGTGGTCGTCGCCGATGGCGCGGTAGACGGCGATGGTCGGGCCGTAGCACGCCTTGAAGAAGGTACGGAAGTCCCCGCGGTCGGGGAAGGCGTCCACGCGGACGGTCGTGCGGCGGGAGACCACGTCCGTGACACGGTCGCCGAGCAGCCCGTACCCGTGCTCCTCGTCGCCCCAGAGGGGCGGCGGTTGGGCCCCCGGAGGCGGGGGAGGCGCGTACGGTTTCATCGTCGTGAACATCCGGCCGATGAACCCCTCGGGAGTCCAGTTGGTGAGGCCGACCGTGCCGCCCGGGCGGCACACGCGCAGCATCTCGTCGGCGGCCGTCTGGTGGTGCGGGGCGAACATGATGCCGAAGCAGGACATCACGACGTCGAACTCGCCGTCCGCGAAGGGCAGGTGCTCCGCGTCCGCCTCCCGCCACTCCAGGTGCGCGCCGCGCACCGCGGCCAGGTGCTGGCCCACTTCGAGGAGTTCGGGGGTGAGGTCGCTGGCCACCACGTCGGCGCCGGCGAGAGCGGCGGGGATGGCCGCGTTGCCCGAGCCCGCGGCGATGTCCAGGACGCGGTCCCCCCGGCGTACGCCGCACTCCCCGACGAGTTCGGCACCGTTCTCCGGGACGACGTGGGAGGCCACGGACGGGTAGTCGCCCATGGCCCACATGGTCCGGTGGCGGGCCTTCAGCGCGAGATCGGCCGCGACCGGGTCGGTCGCATCGGACATGACCGCCTCCAGGGCTCGGACGTGCCCCTTCTCCGAGCATAGGCGGGTCCGGCCGGTACCGCCGTTCGGGTGAACGGCGGACGGCCGGCGCGGTGGTGGTGTCCGGCGGGAGCGGCCCGCACGGCGGCCGGGAGGCCCTCCCCCGACGGGAGGGCCGGCCGTCGTGCGGGCCGCGGTCGGCAGGCTACCGGGCCGTACGGGAGCGGGCCCAGGCCCCGGCGAACTGCTCGTGCGCGGGCAGCACCGGGAGCAGCCGCAGCAGCGGGGCGTGCAGGGTGCTGCCCGAGGCCGACGCCAGGTGGGCGGGGAGCTTGTCGCTCTCCACCGGCAGGTGCGGGGCCTTGAGCTGGGTCCACGGCCCCGGTACGAAGAGCGTGCGCCCGGCGCGGGCCCGCTTGCCGTTCTCCACGGCGCCCGTGGCCAGCAGTTCCGCCCGGGCGGCCTGGTGCCGGGCGGGCGTCCAGCCGTTCCAGCGGCGTACGGCGCGGTCGGTGGGCCGGGCGAGGGCCAGCAGCTGGAGGTACAGGGTCGCGGCATCGGCGCCCGTAGCGAGCGCCCCGGCGACCTCCTCCACCAGCCCGGGGGCGCTGAGCGCCGGGTTGTTCTCGTACCCGCCCTCGGGCACGGGGGTGTCCGAGGCACGGGCCGCGAGCCGGTCGAGCCCGTCGAGGAGCTGCTTCGTCCCGCGCAGCTCCCTCAGCAGCCACGGCCGGGAGTCGGCGGCGGCCAGGGCCTCCGCCCGCGCCAGGAGCCGCGCGTCGGCCAGTGCGGCGGGCCGCAGGAACGTGTCGCCGGCGGGTACGGCGACGACGAACAGCCCGTCGTCGAGGGCGGTGGAAACGGACGTGACCTTCTCCCACAGCGGTTCGGGGCAGGGCCGGACCTCGCCCTCGTACGGGAGGAACGCCGGGTCGGTGGCGGCCGTGGCGGCCAGGTCCTGGAACCCGCCGAGCGGGACGAGCGTTCCCGGGTGGTCGAGCCGGGCCCGCAACCGCCCGTACAGGGCGAGGGCGCCCCGGGCCGCAGGGTCGCCGACCGGGCGCTCGGTGAGCGCCCAGGCGATCACCGACGCGGCCGTGCGGTGCGCGGGCTCGCCGGGGCGGACGTAGCCCCAGACGGACCGCTCGGGCGCGCGGTGCTTGACCACGAGACCCCCGGTGCGGTCGCCGGTCAGGACGAAGCCGGCCTCGCCGAACGGCGCGTCCTCGGGGGCGCGTCCGGCGGGCAGGCTGCGGGCCCAGCCGTCGGGTAGGCCGAGGTCGGCGGCGAGGGCGGTGGCGAGCTCCTCGTCGGCGTAGTCCTCGGCGCCCAGCAGCCCGTTCCAGACGGCGGCCATCCGCTCGGCCGCCGCCGTCGTGGCGGCGGGCTCCCACAGCTCGGCCGGGTCGCCGGGCAGGCCGGCGGCCAGGACCGCGCGCTGCCCGCTCGGCCCGAGCCGGTGGCACAGCTCGCCGTACAGGCGGACGAGGTCCTTGCCGGCGCCGTACGGGGCGGAACCGAGCAGGGCGAGGTGCTCGTCGTGGCGTTCGCGGCCGGGGAAGCCGGCGAGGACCAGGGCCGCGACGGGGACCCGGACCCCGGTCAGCCGGGCGAAGGCCTCGACCGCCGCGGGCTCGACCGACACCGGGCCGCGCTCGGCCAGCAGGGCCGGAAGCCGGGGCAGACGCGCGGCGTCGTCCTCCTCGACCGTGACCCCGGCCGTGTCGCAGGCGCCGTCCGGGGCGGGTGCGGCGGACGGCTGGACGAACCAGGCCGTGCCGCCGCGCACCGTGCCCGAGGCCAGCGGGTGCCCGGCGGCGCGGCAGGCGGCCAGGGCCTCAGGGGTGGCGCGGCCGGTGCGCCAGGTGCTGCCGCGCACGGCGAAGGGCTGACCGCTCCAGGTCTGCAGCAGTGCGACGAGGGCGCCCCGGTCCGGGGCGGGCGTGGTGGCGACGGCGGCGCGCCACGCGACGGCGCCGATCCGGCCCAGCAGGGCCTGCCAGGCGTCGGGGGCGGCGGGCAGGGCCAGGACGCGGGTCTCGTCGTCGATCTCGCCGCGCAGGTGGCGGCCGTCGGCGGCGACGGCCGTGAGCAGGGCGGGCTGCGGTGCGGGGCCCGGGTCGTCGTAGGACCGCCGGTCCGCGGGCAGCAGCCCGTACAGGGCCGGGACCAGGACGCTGTCGGGGATCTCGGCGGGCAGGGTCACCACCGGCCCGGCACGCATCACCGCGACCTTGCGGGACAGGGCGCGCCGGCGCCGGAGCACGTCGGCGGCGAGCACGGCGGCCCGGGCCACACCGGCCGCGATGCGCGCCTCCAACGGGCGGCCGGGCAGGGTGGGCAGGCCGGGCAGGCCGGGCAGGGTGGGCAGGCCGGGCGGGGCGGGGTCCGGTTCGCCGCGCAGGGCGGCGTCGAGGAGGTCCCGTACGGCGGTGTCGGCGACCTCGCGCAGCGCGGCGGAGGAGTCCGCGCAGCGGGGGGTGAGGAAGTGCCAGAACGCGGGCGGCGGAAAGGGGCCGGCCGCGTCCCCGAAACCGGAGGTGCGGTTGCGGTCGGAGCCGGGGAAGCCGTGGGTCTGCCAGAGCAGCGAGTTGTCCTCGGCGGCGTGGGCGCGGAAGGTCTCCTGGCCGGCCAGGACCGCGTCCTCGCCGCCGGACGGCATCCGGAGGACGGCCCAGGGGCGGCGGCCCCAGCGCCGGCTGCGGTACGTGGCGCTGCGCCCGTCGATGCCCTCCAGGACGAACGAGGTGGGCGAGGGGCCCGCGTACGGGGTGCGGTACAGGACGCGGCAGCCGACGAGCCGGCCGTCCTGGCCGAGCGGGGAGTCGGGGGCGCCCGGGGGCAGGGCGGCGAGCGTCTGGAGGTCGCCGAAGCAGCCGGTGCCCGGCGGGAGCGGGGTCGCGGCGTGGAAGTCGGGCAGGTTGCCGAGGTCCCCGGCCCCGGCCCCGGCCCCGCTGTCGCGGGCGGCGGACCCCCGGGGGCCGGGGGCGGCGGCGCGGGCGCCCGTGGCGGGATCGACCGGCGCCCAGCTGCGCGCCGATCCGAACACGTCGGTGGCCCACAGGCGGTGGCCGTCGCTCATCTGGACGTCGTGCGAGCCGATGCCTTCCCGGCCGCCGGGCCGCAGGACGCGCTCGCCGTCGTGGCGGCCGCCGCCGTCCCGGGTCTCGAACTGGTAGCCGAGGCCGCCCTGGATCATGCCGCCGTAGCGGCGCAGGCCGAGCTGCTGCTCCGGTTCGAAGACCTCGTCCGGGCGGTCGGTCCAGAAGGCGAGTTCGCCGAAGGAGCTGCCGTCGCCGCGAACGGTCCAGCTGACGAGGAAATGGCCGCCGACGTAGTGCACGGCATGGGCGGCCGCGTCGTCGGGGAGGCGGAACGTGCAGGAGGCGCGGGTGCCCGCGTGGTCGACGGCGACGGCGCGGTCCCGTCCGTGGACGGTGAGCACGGGCCAGGTGGAGGTGACCCCGGTGACCCCGCCGGGGCCGAAGCCGGCGACGGCCGCCTCCAGGGCGGGCCAGCTCCACTCCTCGGGGAGCCCGGCGCGCAGGGCGCGGGCGAGCGGGCCCGTCAGGTCGAGGCCGGCGAGTGCCTCCTCGATGCCGTCCAGGGCGCGGGCGGTGGGCCGGTCCAGCAGCCCGTCGAGCTCGCGGACGGCTTCGTCGGCCGCGGCCAGGCCGCCGCCGCGCAGGGCGTCGAGGAGGGCCTCGATCCGGCCGTGGACCTCGGCGGTGATGCCCGGGTTGCGGGGGAGGCGGGTGATCGCCGTCCCGGAGCCGCGGAGGCCGGCGTGGACGGTGCCCTCCAGGCGGGGCCCGAAGACCGGGTCGGCGGCGAGCGCCAGCAGGTCGCGCCGCAGGCCGCCGTCGCGCAGGACCAGCGGCACGGCCGGGCCGGGGTCGGTGACGGCGATGCCTTCGGCGAGGCAGGCGTCGAGGAGCTCGGCGTCCAGTCCGGGCCACTGGTAGCGGTCCTCGTGCAGGGTCAGCGGCGCGGCGGCGGCCCGCAGCCGCGGGGCGAGCCGCGACAGCACCTCGAACAGCTCGTCCGGCAGGGGCTGTCGGGTCACGCCGCCTCCGCCGGCGGGGCGGTGCGAGTAGCGCTCCGTGAACCGGCCGAACCAGGCGCCGGGGCCGCCCTGCGGGACGATCCGCCCGGCGACGGCGGCGTCGACCGCGCCGCAGGCGAGGAGCAGCCGCAGCCACGCGGAGCCGTCGCCGCGGGTCTCGGGGAAGAGGTCCAGCAGCAGGGCGTCGGTGGCGTCGCCCCGGGGGTGGGCGGCGAGCAGGTCCCGGGCGGCGTCGAGCAGCCGGTCGGGGACGGACTTGCCCCGGGCCGCACCGAGTACGAGGCCCAGCACGCGGGCCTCCTCGGCGGGACCGAGCCCCGCGCCGCGGGCCGAGAGGCGGACGCGGCGGGCCAGGTCGGCGGGGAGGTCCCCGGGGGACGCGGCCCAGGCGTGCAGGACGCGTACGTACTCCTCGTGCGCGGCGGCGGGCTCCAGACGGTCGGCCAGCCAGGCCTGGTGCTCACCGAGGGCGGCGGCGGGCAGGGCCCCACCGGCGGCGAAGACGAGCACGTTCGCCCGGTGCCAGTCGGGGTCGGCAGCAAGTCCGTGCGCGACTTCGGCAGTTCGGGCCAGGGTGTAGGCGCGGGCGGCGGACCGGGCGTGCCAACTGATGAGCCGGTGGCCGACGGTGTCCCAGAACCAGGGCAGGTGGGCCGGGTCCAGTTCCCGCACGCGCCGCTCCAGGCCGTCGACGAAGCGGCCGGGCTTGTCGTAGGCACGGTGGATGGTGCCGCGCACCTCGTCGAGCAGCCCGTTCGCGGTCTCCTCGGCAGCGGGGCCGTGGGCCCGGGCCCAGTCGGTGTAGGCGGTGGAGGTCCGCGGGTCGGCGGGCGGCGCGATCTGGATCTTCATGCGCCTGATCCTGGCACGTGCATGTGACACCGGCGGAGGCAGCCGGCCACCGGCCACCCGAACCGCCCCTGCACCCCGCCGCGCCCGTACACCCCGGGCCACCGGCACGTGGGCACGTGGGCACATGGGGGCTCCGGCACCCGGGCGCTCCGGTGCTCTGGCGCTCCGGTGCTCCGGTGCTCCGGATCAGTGTGTGTACAGGCGCGGCCGGGGCAGGTACGCGACCGCCACCAGCAGCACGACGGCCGACGCGACCAGCAGCAGCCCGGCCACCGGCCAGCCCGCGTGCATCCAGGACGCGCCCGCCAGGCCCCCCGCGAACATCGCGCCCACCGAGGCCGCGCGGCGCGCCGTCGCAGCCCGCCCGCGGGCGAGGAGGGCGTCGTGGCCGAGGACGGACCCGGCCGTCAGGGCGGTCATGGCCCGGGTGACCAGGGTGGTGGGCAGGTCGGGCACCTGTACCCGAAGACTGGTGACGTTGCGGATGCCGAACGCGGTCGACAGCACGGCGATCGTGGCGAGGTGGCGCGTGGTGGGGGCCCGGTGGACGGGGTGCAGGCCCCAGGCCGTGCCTGCGGCGACCGCCACCAACAGTGCCTCCACCACCAGGGCGATGACGAACCACCGGTGCCGGTCGGCCTCCAGCCGGGTCTCCAGGCGGGCGCCGATCGCGGCCCCGACGACGAACGCGCCGAGCGACACCGTCGGCGCCGCCACGGACAGTCCGCCCTCCCCGACCAGGCCGAAGCCGAGGAAGAGGACGTTGCCGGTCTGCATGGCCGTGAACACGGGCCCGAGGGCGAGCAGGCTGGCCGCCTCCACCAGCCCCGTCGTCACGGTCAGCACGACCATGTACGGAGCCAGCGCCACAGCGGCCTTCGCCTGCACGTCCCCTCCCGGGCCCGGGGCCCCGCAGGGTGACCCGCCCCCAGTGTCGACGCCGCCGACCCGCGCTCCCCGCCCCGTACGACGCGGCGCGCCGCGCATCGCACCTTCGGCGCAAGCACGGTCCCGCGAATGCCGTACAGTGTACGTAGAGAAGGGAGTGGAACCATGCCCATGTCCTCACGACCCGTCAACACACCTGCCTCGAGCACCGCCTGGGTGCAGCCGCCCGGAAAGCCGCCGCTGTCCGCCCGGTTGATGCGGGCCACCTGGCGCGGCCTGCCGGCCAAGCGCCACGACGTCGGCCTGCAGCCGGGACTCCACGTTCCCGCCGCCGACGGCAGCCCGCTCGTCACCGACCACTACTTCCCGCGCGCCGAGGGCGACTTCCCGACGCTCCTCGTCCGCTCCCCGTACGGCAGGGGCCTGCCCTGGGGCCCGATGTACGGCGTGCTCTTCGCCGAGCAGGGCTTCCACGTGGTCCTGCAGAGCTGCCGCGGAACCGGCGGGTCCGGCGGCCGGTTCCACCTGTGGCGGAACGAACCCGCCGACGGCCGGGCCACCGTGGCCTGGCTGCGCGAACAGCCCTGGTTCGACGGGCGCCTCGCCACCATCGGCCCCAGCTACCTCGGCTACGTGCAGTGGGCCCTGGCCCTGGACCCGCCGCCGGAGCTCAAGGCGATGGTCGTCCAGATCGGCCTGCACGACCCCCACGCCCTGTTCCACGCCGGAGGGGTGCTCCACCTGGAGGCCGCCCTCGCGGTCGGCGCCGGCATGACCCACCAGCACCGGGGCGCGGTCCCCTTCCTGAAGGCGACGCTGCGCCTGCACCGGAGCCTGCGCGCCATCACCACGGCGCGGCCGCTGCGCGGGGCGTACGAGTCCGCGCTGGGCGAAGTGCCCTGGCTGGACGAGGCGATGACGCACCCGGACGCCGACGACCCGTACTGGGCCGGCGCGTCCCTCGCCCGTGCCGCGGACCGGACCACCGTACCGACCGGCCTCGTCACCGGATGGCACGACGGCCTCGCGGACCAGGTCTTCGAGCAGTACGGCAGGCTGCGCCGGGCCGGCTGCGAGACCGCCCTCCTCGTCGGCCCGTGGACGCACACCACCGCCCTCCAACAGGGCTGGCCCGAGGTCTTCGCCGAGAGCCTCGCATGGCTGCGCACCCACCTCGACGGCGACCCTGCCGCCGCGCGGCCCACCCGCGTACGGCTCCACGTGGGCGGGGCGCAGCAGTGGCACGACCTGCCCGACTGGCCGCCGGCCGCGCCCGCCGAGGCCTGGTACGCCGCCCCCGACGGCCGACTCACCCCCGACGGCCCCGCCTGCGCCGAGCCGGCGCCGCTCGCGTCCTTCCGCTACGACCCGGCCGACCCCACCCCTGCCGTCGGCGGCCGCCTGCTCTCCCGTACCGCCGGCGCCCGGGACAACCGCCGCCTGGAGGCCCGCGACGACGTCCTGACCTTCACCGGACCACCGCTGACCACACCGGTGGAGGTCCTCGGCCCGGTCACGGCGCGGCTGACGGTGGCCACCGACACCGGCCACTGCGACGTCTTCGCCCGCCTGTGCGACGTGGCCCCCGACGGCCGTTCCACCAACGTCTGCGACGGCGTGGCCCCGGTCCGGGCCGCCCGGGACCGGCCGGCCGAGGTGACCGTGGCCATGAGCTCCACCGCCCACCGCTTCGCCGCCGGCCACCGCATCCGCTGGCAGATCAGTGCCGGCGCCCACCCCCGCTACGCCCGGAACCCGGGAACGGGCGCATCACCCGCCGAAGCCACCGAGTTCACCCCGACCCGCATCACGCTCCACGCCCCGTCGTCCCTCCTCCTGCCCCGCCCCTGAGCCGCCCCGCGGCACCCCGCCCCCGAGCACGGTTGCATCGTTCGCTCCGGCCGACCTGCGCACGCGACCGCAGCGGTTGCCGTCGGAGCGAGCCGCCGGTCGCCCCGGGCCGAGGGGCTAGGGAGACAGGGCGACGCCGAGGGAGTCGGCGGCCATCGGCTTGGGGGCGCCCTCCTCGTAGAAGACGTCGAGGGCGGTGATCACGAAGCCTGCGGCCGTCAGCATGCCGACCGTCGACCGGGTGAGATGGCAACCGCCGAGCAGCCGCTTGTTGACCGGCTCCAGCCGGCGTTGCCAGCGGCGTACGCTCTCGTCCTCCTCCGGGGCCAGCCCGTGCTCCACGAAGTGGAGGGTGCCGCCGGGTCTCAGTACGCGCCGCACCTCGCGCAGGGCGGCGCCGGCGTCGGGGACGGTGCACAGCGTCCAGGTGGACAGGGCGGTGTCGAACACGTCGTCCTCGAAGGGCAGCGACTGGCCGTCCAGCCCGGCCCGCCGTACGGGCACGGGGGACGCCCGGACCCGGTCACGGGCGAGTCGCCACCCGACGTCGGAAGGCTCGATCGCGGCCACGCCGGTGACGGCCGACGGGTAGCAGGGGACGTTGTGCCCCGAGCCGAAGCCGATCTCCACCACTTCACCGTGCAGCCCCGCGCACACGCGCCGCCTCAACGGCCGCGCGGACCTGGCGCCGCAGGCGGCGTTCACGATCCGCGGTACGACCTGGTCCGCGTACCAGCCCATCGCCGCCTCCGTGTCTCTCCTCCAGCATGGCACCGCCACGGCCCCCGAACACAACGGCTCCTGACGGGGGTCCCGGCCGCACCGCACGGGTGTGGCGTTCTCGGGAGGCGGGCCGACCCGTGCTGAAATGCCCGAGGTCCCTCGTGTGCCCGTGGTCGGGAGGCCGGCATGCCCGTTCGATGGTCCGGAGTACTGCGCACCCCGTCCGCCCGGCGGGCCGGCCTGCTCCTCGGAGTGCTCGTCGCGGGCCTGGTCAGCCTGCTCCTCTACGCCAGCCGCTGCCCCGAGCCCGCGGCCGTCCTCGGCTCCGGCCTGATGGTCTTCGGGGCGACGGCGCTGGTGGGTGGAGGCCTCGGCTTCCTCTTCGGCGTGCCCCGGACGGTCTCGTCCGGTACGGCTGCGGCCGGTGACGACGGGGCGGGCAGCGCCGGGATCACGACGTACTACCAGCCCAACACCAACCTGGAACTGGTCTCGGACTGGCTGACCAAGCTGCTCATCGGCGCCGGGCTGACCCAGCTGCCCTCCCTGGCCGCGGCCTTCCGCCGACTGACGTCGACGCTGGCGCCGGCCCTGGGCGGGCGGCCGGACAGCGCCGCCTTCGCCGGCGCACTGGTGGCCGGCTCGTTCGTGTTCGGCTTCCTGTGCGGCTGGCTGGCCACCCGGTTGTACCTCGCGCCCGCGCTGCGCGGGGCCGACCGTCAGGTGCTCGACTACCTCCAGCTGGCGAACCGGGCCGAGGCGGGCGGCGATCACGCCTCCGCCAGGGAACTGCGTACCAGGGCGGCCGAAGCCGTGGGCCAGGTGCAGGCCGCGGCCGAACAGTACGAAGCACTGCGGGCGGTCGCTGCCGGGGGGAAGCGGCCGACTGCGGAGCTGGAGGCACTCGTCTCCGGGATCCGGTCACTCGCTGCCCTGCTGAACCCGGCGGACGTCGACATCCGCAGGCTGTGGGAGTCGGAGACGGAGGGCCAGCGCGTCGTGGCGCTGGCCCTGATGCAGGGCAGGCCCCAGCTGTTGAACCTCGACTTCGTCGTCGAAGCCATCGAGAGCCCCCGCAGCGGCTTCGAGCTGGAGCAGGCCCTCGTCGTGGCGGACGCCGGAGTGCACGAGCTGGACGCGCAGGGTCGGTCGCGGCTCCAAGAGGCCGTGCGAAGCCAGCTGGCCCCGGGCGGCCGGATCACAGCGGGCGGCAACCGCGACCGGCTCGCGCGGCGGATCCTGGAGGCCTAGCGGACGGACGGCCGGGGACTGCGGCAGGCCGGGCCGGCATGACAAATGTAACGGGCAGTCAATGTGTCCGTTCCTCCCCGAGGTTGACACGCGACGGCGGGCAGCTCGTCCCGGTGGAGGACGAAGCAGGCGGAACGCGCCGGAAGAATCGAGGTGTTCGTGATCGCCAGGCCCGTGACCCGGGCCGTTGCCCCAGGAGCCATCCGTGGACCACCCCCACCCCGGCCGTCCCCGCCCCCGCAGGCTGCTCCGCACCGCGGCGGCGAGTGCCGTCGCCGTCGCCCTGTTCGCCGGTCTCGCCCCCGCCGCGGTCGCCGCGCCCGCCACGGGCCCGAACCCGGCAGCGGCCGTCGGACCGGCCGCCGGCCGCCTCGACCGCGCGGAGCTCGACAAGAAGCTGCGGGCCATCCACGAGGCCGGCATCTACGGCGCCTACTCGACGGTCCGGGACGGGCACACCCGCTTCGACGGGGCGGCAGGCCTCGCGGACGTGGACACCGAGCGGCCGGTCCGCCCGGACTTCCGGCACCGCGTCGGCAGCGTGACCAAGACCTTCACCGCCGTCGCCGTGCTCCAGCAGTCCGCCAAGGGCCGGATAGGCCTCGACCGGCCGGTGGGCGACTACACGCCCGAGCTGCTGCCCGGCGAGCGCGGCCGCAAGGTGACCGTACGCATGCTGCTCAACCACACCAGTGGCATCAACGACTACATCGGGGACGCCTTCCCCTCCCTCCTCAAGGGCACCACCGAGAGCCTCGACGACCACCGGTTCCGCACGGTGCGCCCGGCCGAACTGATCGGGTACGGGGTGGCTCGCCCGCAGCTCAACGAACCCGGGGCCGAGTGGCACTACTCGAACACCAACTACCTCATCCTCGGCGAGATCCTGCGCAAGGTCACGGGCCAGGACCCGGAGCGCGTGATCACCCGGGACGTGATCCGCCGGGCGGGCCTGAAGAACACCTACTTCCCCGGCACCGACCCGAAGATCAGCGGCCCGCACGCCCGCATGTACGAGAGCTTCTACGGGCTGATCGACCCGCCGCGCGACTACAGCGACTACAACATGACCTGGGCGGGCACCGCGGGTGCGCTCGTCTCGACGACGCAGGACCTCACCACCTTCTACCGGGCCCTGCTGAAGGGCGACCTGCTGCCGCGGACCCAGCTCGACCAGATGCGCACGACCGTGGACGTCAAGGACGAGAACGGGAAGGTCGGCACGCGCTACGGCCTCGGCATCTACTCCATCGACACGCCGTGCGGGCCGGTGTGGGGCCACGACGGCGGCGTCTTCGGTGCCGGGACGTGGGCGCTGTCCACGCCGGACGGCAAGCGGCAGTTCGCGATCGGCTACAACCTGATGAAGTACCAGCGCCTCAACGAGGCCGGCACGGCCTTCCTCGACCACCCGGCCGACGCCGCGCTGAGGGCCTTCAAGGACCAGGCCCTGTGCGGCACCACGGCACCGGCGCCGGCCGCCCCGGCCCCGGGAGCCCCCGTACCGGCACCCGCCCCCGCGCCCGACGTCGAGGAGCGCCCGGCGGCGCCGGGCGCGCTCGTCGACGCACCGGCGGTGGTCCTGACCGCCCCGCGCCTCGCCCAGCAGCGCTGACACCCGTCCCGCACCCCGGGGGGGGGGGGCGGGGGGCCCCCGCCCCCCCCCGGGCCGGGGGGGGGGGGGGGGGCGCCCCCCCCCCCCCCCCACCCGGAGAAAAGAGAGACCCCCGCCCCAGAG
>NZ_JBHXTC010000009.1:60244-161749 GCF_042677605.1 Streptomyces sp. NPDC127106
CCCCCCCGCGCCCGCGCCCCCCCCCCCGCGCCCCCCCCCCCCCCGCGGCCGTTTATCCCCGGGCACCCGGGAAATGCCGAGGACGTATGCCTGTCCCGCCGTCACCGTGAACGGGGAGCCCTCATGAGCCACCGTCCCTCCGCCACCACCTGCCTCGCGGCCGCCGTAGCGGCCGTGGCAGCCGCTGCCCTGGCCGCTTCGCCCGCCGCCGCCGCGGACGGGCCCGCCTTCCTCGACGCCGGCGAGCTGCCGCGGCAGGCCGGCACGGCCTGGCACGCCGGTCCGGTGACCTCCGGGGTGCCCGACCCGCTGCCGTTCTGCGTCGGCGAGGCACTGCCCGGTGCCACGTCACGGCACCGCGCGTTCTGGACCGACGTCGACACCAACGCGGTCCAGGTCACCGTGATGGAGCGCGACGAGGCGGCGGCGCGCTCGCTGGCCGCGCTGCTCAACGCAGCGGTGAAGGGCTGCGCCGAACGGGTGGAGCAGCAGGATCCGGACGTCACGGCCGAGTGGCGCGACTTCGGCCGTGTCGAGGCCGAGGAGGGCGCGCGCGTCCAGGGCGTGCGGACCACGCACGCGTGGGCCGGCAACGACGTGCACCTCTTCGCCGTCGGCAGGGACGGGCGGACCGTCACGGTCGTGCACTGGGGCCGCATGGGCAGCTTCCCCGACGCCCCCGTGAACGCCTTCAAGAAGACCACCCGCACCGCGGTGGACAAGCTCTACCGCGGCTGACCGTCCCGTCCAGTCCCGTCCCGCCGCGCCGTCGCCTCCGGCGCCGTCCCGGCCCCGAACCGTGCCGGCGGGGCTGGGATATCGTCCCGGACATGAAGATCATCGACCTCGGTGCGGGCGACCCGCGCCTGGACACCGACCTGTTCCCCGTCCTGCGCGAACTGCGTCCGCACCTCACCGGGGAGCTCTTCCGGCAGGTGTGCGAGCGCGGCCACGGCCAGGGGCTCCGCTTCACCGCCGGCTACGCGGACGACGGCGCCTGCGTCGCCGCCGCCGGCTGGCGCATCGTCGACACCACCAGCACGGTGCGCAAGCTCTACGTCGATGACCTGGTGACCTCCGGATCCGCCCGCTCGACCGGCGTCGGCCGCGCGATGCTCGACCACCTGGAAGCCCACGCCCGCGCCGCGGGCTGCTACGAGTTCAGCCTGGACTCGGGCACCCACCGCACCGGCGCCCACCGGTTCTACCTCCGGGAGCGCTTCGACATCACCGCCTTCCACTTCACCAAGGAGCTGAAGCCCCTGGAGGGTTAGCGGTCCGGTGCGCCGGCCCGGGCGTGCGGTGCCGCACGCGGCAGGGAGGTGGCGGGCACGCGGCCGGTGGCTGACGGGCCCCGCCCGGGGGTGCGTTCCGGGCGGGGCCGGGGGCCTCTCCGCGGGGGAGGGGGAGGGCCGCCGTGCGCACAGCATGGCACTGTTTCCAGCCATGCAACAGGGGGTTTGGCCGGAAAGAGTTGACCGGCACCGGGCGGCCGGCACCCGGCCGCCCCACGACGGCGTTCCGCGGACGGACGGGCAACCAGTGCCGTCCCGCCGTGTTCTGACCGCGCGCTAGGGCGTGCAGCGGTAGGCGAATTCCACCGCCGCCGTCCGCCGGGTCGGCTCCAGCAGTTCCAGCTGGGCCCTGGCCGGATAGTTCCCCATGCCCTCGAAGGTCCACAGCAGGTGGAGACGGGCCTCCTCCTGGCCCCGGGCCACCCGCTCCGTCATCCGTTCCGATCGCGTGCCGTCGCTGCGGATCCACCGGTATTCCAGCGTCCCGGGGCGGCCGTTCGTCCGTACGACGGCCACCACGTCGGCGGTCGACCCGCAGGCCGGTCCGGCCTGGTCGGTGGTCACGGCCACGTCCCGTACCGCGACCCCGGGGCCGTACTGCTGCCAGCACAGGTACCCGAGGACGGCTGCCAGCACCGCCCCCGCGAGCGCGTACCGGCGCAGGCCGCCGCCGGGCCGGGGGGCCGGGGCCGGAGAGGGGTGCGGCACCACCGGGAACGGCGCCATGGCGGCCGCGGTCACTCCGGGGCCGAAGCGCAGCACGGAGCCCTCGACCCGGTCGGGGGCGACCTCCGGCCGCGCGGCGGGAGGCCCGCTGACCCAGTGGCTGCCGAGGACGGTGGCGCTGTACTCGTCGTCGCCGCTCATCGGATCTCGCACCTCCTGATCAGGAACTGCTGGACGGCTGCCCCGTTGCCCGCCGCGGGCGTCGTCGTGGCCCGTACGCCCCAGTAGCAGCCCGCTCCCCGGAACGTGAGCGTCCTGGCGGTCGCCGCCGTGGCGGAGGGGAAGGACATCGAGCCCTCGGACGCGCCGAGCGTGCCCCGCGCGTCGCTGCTGAACCACTCCAGCCGGACGGTCGCCGGGCCGGAGGAGTCCACGGACAGCGTCACCTGTGCCGCCGTGAAGCCGGTCTGCGAGAACGAGGTCACGTTCACCGCCCGCACCTTCACCGCCGGGGAGGGGGTGGGGGACGCGGGCGGCGTCGTGGGAGGCGCCGGCGTCGGCTGCGGCCCGGTCGGTGCCGGGCCGGCCGAGGATCCGGGGCCCGGGGACGCGCCCGCGGAGGCGGACACCGAGGAGGACGGGGACACGGACGGCGAGGCCGACGCACTGGGCGACGCCGAAGCCGAGGCGGACGCCGAACCCGACGGCGACCCCGACGGGACCGGTCCGCCCGTCGGCGGAGCCGCACTGGTCGTCGCGAACGAGCTCACCGCCGCCGCCCCGACCGTCCGGTCCGTGGCCGCCGCCTGCCCGAGGACCACCAGCAGGCCCAGCACCAGCGCCACGCCCGCGCCCAGCCAGCCGCGCCGCCCGGGTGCCCACAGCGAGGTCGTGGCGAACGCCGTGCTGGTCGCCGGCGTGCCGCCCGCCGACGGGAACAGCAGCGGCAGCAGCGCGGCCAGCGCCGCCAGCTTGCGCTGGCCGCGCTCCTCCCAGTCCGGGCCGTACGCGCCGCAGGCCACGGCCTCCAGCTCGGCCACGAACGCCTTTGCGTCCTCCGGCCGTTCCTCCGGCCGCTTCGCCAGGCCCCGTCGGATCAGCGGCCGCACCGGCTCGGGCGCCTCGGACTCGGGGACCGGCGACTCGATGTGCTGGAGCGCCAGCTCGGCGAAGTTCTGGCCGGGGTACGGCTTGCGCCCGGTCAGACACTCGAAGAACGTCGCCGTCGCCGCGTACACGTCGGCCGCCGGGGAGGCGGGCCGGCCCTGCCACTGCTCCGGCGCCATGTACGCCGGCGTACCGGCCACGCCCGGGGTGGCGCCGTGGTCCGTGGCGATGCCGAAGTCCACCAGCTTGGACGAGCCGTCGGCCGCGACCAGCACGTTCTCCGGCTTGTAGTCCCGGTGGACGACTCCGGCCCGGTGCGCGGCCGCCAGGCCCAGCAGGGAGCCCTTGAGCACGACCAGGGCCGCCTCGGGGCCGGTGCCGGCCTGCCCGGACTGCTTGATCAGCTCGCGCAGCGCGATGCCGTCGACGAGCTCCATCACGATGGCCGCCCCGTCGGGCGCCTCCACGTACTCGTACAGCCCCACGACGTACGGCGAGTGGAGGTCGCCGAGCAGCCGGGCCTCCGCCCGGAAGCCCTGGACGAACGCCGGATCACTGCGCAGCCGGTCGCTGAGGTACTTCACCGCGACCGGCGTCCCGGTCCCGTCGTGCACCGCCAGCACCACCCGGCCGCTGGCGCCCGAGCCCAGCTCTCTGGTCTCCGTATAACCGGGGACCACCCACGCCTTCATCTTCCCGCCCCCTTGCTTGGGTTCCCACCCCCCCCGGAACCCGGGCGTGCGAGCACGGGATCTTCGATGTGGGTGGTGTCGTCATCACCGCCGTGCGGCGCTGTCGCGCATGGCGTCGCCGGCGCCGGGATCAGCGCCCGGCCTGCGGCGGGGTCATGATAGGGGCAGCCGGTGACAGCCGCTGGGGAGGGTCCCGTCGCGCGGCGTCGGCTCACCGCCCGCTGGACGAGCGCCGTCACCGGCGGGGGTGTGCGAAGGAACCGATTGTCCGGCCCCGCCCCGCCGCGCAATATTGATCTTGTTGCGGTGTCATCGACGACCCGTGGCGGCAGCGGACAGACGGAGGGGAAACGGAATGACGTTCCACAGCGGCGGGGCGCCGCGCATCGCCGTGCTGGCGGACGACCTCACCAGCGCGGGCGACGGCGCCGCACCGTTCCGTCGGACCGGCCACGACGCCCGGATCCTCTTCCGCCTCCCGGAGGCGGCGGCCGGCCCGCCCCGGGGCGTGACCGCAGTCGATCTCGGCACGCGCGTCACCGACGAGGAGACCGCCGCCGCACGCGCGCGGCAGGCGGCGCGCCTGTTCGCCGAAGCCGATGTGCTGCTGAAGACGGTGGACTCCACCCTCCGGGGGCATGTCCGGGCGGAGATCCTGGCCGCCCGCTCGGGGTCCGGGCGCCGGGCCGTGATCGTCGCCCCCGCCTTTCCCGCCGAGGGCAGGGTGACCGTGGGCGGGGTCCAGCACGTGCGGGGCGTCCCCGTCCACGAGAGCGAGTTCGCCCGCGACCCCGTGCACCCCGTGCGGTGCTCTGACCTCGCGGAGCTGCTCCCGGACGCCGTTCCGCTCGGCCCGGACCGGGCCGGCGACCTGCCCCGGCTGATCGGTGCGGGCGCGATGGTGGCGTACTCGGCGCAGCAGGACGTCGATCTCGACCGGCTCGTCGCGAGCGTTCCCCGCCCCGACGAGGTCCTGTGGGTCGGCTCGCCCGGACTCGCCGCCGCCCTCGCACGGCACTGCGCACGGGACGCGGCCGCGCCCCCGCCCGTTACCGCTCCGGCTCGGCGGCCGCTGGTCGTCGTCGGCAGCGCCAATCCGGCCACCCGCCGACAGCTGGCCGCGCTGTGCGACCGGGCGGACGTACGGGCGGTGGCCGCCACCGACGACCCGGCGGCGACGGTCGCCGACCTGAGCCGCATGACGGCCCCCGTCCTCGCCCTGCACACGCCGGACCAGCGCCTGCCGCGGGACACCGCCCGCGCCCTCGGGCGCGCCATGGCCGACGCCGTGCGCAAGCTGATCGAGGAGGACCGGGTCGACGCGCTCGTGCTCACGGGGGGAGAGACCGCCGCGGAGGTCCTCGACGCCCTCGGTGTCACCGGCCTCAGCCTGGCCGACGAGCCCGAACCCGGCGTCGCGCGGGGAACCCTGCTCGACCCGCCCGCGCTCCCCGTACTGATCAAGGCGGGCGGCTTCGGCGACGACACCACCCTCGTCCGCCTGTGCCAGCTCCTCGGACGGCTGGGCGGCGCCTGACGGCGCAACAGGCAGTACCGGGAGCGGGGGCAGGCCCACCGCTGGACGTCGATGCACCATCAGGTGGTGGGTGCCCGCCGACTGGCCCCGTCCCGATGGCCGGGCTTCTGCGGATCTCTTGTGATGGGGCGGGGCGCTTCTGACGTCCCGTGGACTCGATCTTGCGGAGGTTTCAGTGGCATTCCCCCGTTGGTGCGCGAGCCTGGCCACGACGGCAGGGCTCACCGGTTCCGTCCTGCTCGGCGCCCTCCCCTCCACCGCCGCGGAGGCGCAGGCGTCCACGGTCGGCCGAACACCGGTCTGGACAGCCTCGGTCCCGCCACCGGCACCCGACCGGGCGAGCGGAGACGAGGACGAGAAACGGGAAGAAGGCAGGAAGGAGCAGAAGGAGAGGGAGAAGGGCAAGGGCAAGGGCAACGGCAAGGGCGAGGAGTCCCGACCCGCTTCGGAAGCGAAGACCGGCACGGACGCCGAGACCGGTGACCCGGACGCGAAGGGCGGCTCGGAAACGGGCAAGACCGGCTCCGACACCAAGACCGAGTCCGACACCAAGACCACCTCCGACACCCAGAAGGCGCGCTGCCTGGGGCTGGTGCCTTCGCCGTACCCGTACGCGCACACCGAGTTCAAGTGCAACGACTGGCGGTTCGGCCCGGCCAAACTGCCGACGACGGGGGTGCTCGGCGCCATCCTCAGCGGCTACCAGCGGTTCGGTGAGCTCACCCCGGTGGAGTTCCTCCACAAGTGGTGGAACCCGACCGCGGACTCCGGGCTGGGCGCCTACCGGTACCCGAACAGCGACGGCTTCGCGAGGGACGCGAACGGGCAGATCATCGCCACGGAGGTCACCCTCCAGCCCGGGCAGCTGCTGGACCGCTTCGGGGCCGAGTTCGGGAGCTTCCTCGCGCCGGCCGGCACCAAGTACGGCGCACGCTCCATCCCGCCGTCCAACCTCAACACCCAAGACCCGCGCTGGCCCTTCGACTACCACCTGTACCGGGTGAAGCAGCCGATCCTGGTCTGCGCCGGCCCCACCCTCCCGTGGTTCGAGCAGCCCGGCGAGGGCGTGCAGTACGTCACGACCGTGACGCCCGCGCAGGGCGACTCGTACTGCCCGAACGTCCAGACGGGCACACGGGTCAGCACCCTCGTGGCGAACGGCTACCTGGAAAGGGCGAACTGACGCCGAGAACGGAAGGGAGGCCCGGGGCATGGACCGCCACCGGCTGTGTGAGGCATTGCGCGAGGCCGGGATCGCCCCCGGCCTGTACGAGGTGCCCGACTGCCCCGGCCCCCCCGGCCCCCCCGGCCTCCCCAGGCCGGAGGACCGCCTCTACCTACGGGAACAGGCAGGCGAATGGGTGGTGGGCGTCGTGGAGCGGGGCGTGCGCACCGTGCTGGAGCGGTTCCCCGACGAGGACCGGGCCTGCCGCAGCCTGCACGCCAGGCTGACCGCGGCGGGCCCGCCGCCCGTGCCGCCCAGCCCGGAGGAAACCGAGCTGCTGCTGCACGACAGCGAGGGCGTCCAGCGCCGCGCCCGCGAGCAACTGGCACGGGCCCTCCGCGCCACCCGCCGACCGCCGGAACCGGAACCAGAACCGGAACCGGAACCGAAGCCGGGACCGGGACCGGATCAGGGCCCGCCCCCCGGCGGCACACGGAGCAGTGGCACACATGGGGGAGGCTTCCCGGGGTAGGCGCGCGCCATGGACACAGACCGCACATACCGCGGGGCAGTGGCCGCCGGCCCCGGGCCGCTGCTCACGGCCGTGGAACACCTGGAGCAGACACCGTACGCCGATCCCCTGATCCGCTGGCTCCGCCGGGCCGTACGGTCGGTGCCGCTCGGACCGGTGCGCGATCTGCTCCACGGCCGCCCGCTCGGCCATCCCGCGCACCCCCTGCTCGTTCAGATCCCGATCGGGACCTGGGTTTCGGCGGCCCTGCTGGACCTGATCCCGGGCCGGCGCGGCGCCGCACACGTCCTGGTCGGCGCCGGTCTGACCGCCGCGGCGCCCGCTGCGGTGGCCGGCTGGGTGGACTGGGCCGAACTGCCGCCCGAACAGGCCCGCACCGGCCTCGTCCACGCCCTCGGCAACACCGCCGGCGTCGTGCTCTACGCGAGTTCCTTCGTGGCCCGTACGCGGGGCCGCGTCGGGCGCGGCAAGGCGCTCGGGATGATGGGTCTCGCCACCGTCGGCGCGGCGGGCGCGCTGGGTGGCCACCTGGCGTACCGGCAGGCAGCCGGCGCCAACCACGCCGAGCAGGTCGCGCACCTGGTGCGCGACGGATGGCACCACCTCGGAGCGGTGGACGCCTTCCCCGCGGGCCGGGCCGTGCGCGCCCGCGTCGACGGAGTGGACGTCCTGGTCGTGCGCGAGAGCGGCGGCACCGTCCACGCCCTGGCCGACCGCTGCGCCCACATGGCGGGGCCGCTGGCCGAGGGGGAGATCGCGGACGGCTGCGTGCGCTGCCCCTGGCACGGCAGCGTGTTCCGCCTGTCGGACGGATGGAACGTCGAAGGGCCCGCCACCGCACCCCAGCCGGCCTTCGACACGCGTGTCGTCGACGGTCACGTGGAAGCGAAGCTCCGGCACTTCCACCACCGACGTCCGCCGAACGGATGAAACGAGGAGGCCTACCGTGCGTGCACTGACGTGGCAGGGCCGTGAGGACGTCCGCGTCCAAACGGTCCCCGACCCCCGCATCGAGGAACCCACCGACATCATCGTCAAAGTGACCACGACCGGCATCTGCGGCTCTGACCTGCACCTCTACACCGTGCTCGGCGCCTACCTGGATCCCGGCGACGTGCTGGGCCACGAAGCGATGGGCATCGTGGAGGAGACCGGCCCCGACGTCAGGACCCTCAGCCGCGGGGACCGCGTGGTCGTGCCGTTCAACGTCTCGTGCGGCACCTGCTACATGTGCGAACGAGGGTTGCACTCCCAGTGCGAGACCACGCAGGTCCGGGCGCACGGCAAGGGCGCCGCCCTCTTCGGGTACACCAAGCTCTACGGGCAGGTCCCCGGCGGCCAGGCCGAGTACCTGCGCGTCCCCTTCGGCGACACCCTGCCGGTGAAGATCCCCACGGGGCCGCCCGACGAACGCTACGTCTACCTGTCCGACGTCCTTCCCACGGCCTGGCAGGCCGTGGAGTACGCGGACCTGCCGCCGGACGGCTCCGTCACCGTCCTCGGCCTCGGTCCGATCGGCGACATGGCCACGAGGATCGCCCAGTACCGCGGCGCCCGGACCGTCATCGGGGTCGACCTCGTCCCCGCGCGCCTCGCACGGGCCCGCAGCCACGGAGTGCACAGCCTCGACCTGCGCGCCCACGGCACGGACGGTGTGACGGAAGCGGTCCGTGACCTCACCGACGGGCGCGGTACCGATGCGGTCATCGACGCGGTCGGCATGGAGGCCCATGGCGGTTTCACCGCCTCCCTCGCCCAGAAGGTGACCGCGCGGCTGCCGGACGCCGTCGCCCGCCCCCTCATGGAGCACGCCGGCATCGACCGACTGAACGCCCTGCACACCGGCATCGAACTCGTCCGCCGCGGCGGCACCCTGTCCGTCTCCGGCGTCTACGGCGGCGCCGTCGACCCGATGCCCCTGCTCACCATGTTCGACAAGCAGATCCAGCTGCGCATGGGCCAGGCCAACGTACGCGCCTGGACCGACGCCATCCTGCCCCTGCTGACCGACGCGGACCCCCTCGGTGTGGAGGGCTTCGCCACCCACACCCTGCCACTGGAGGAAGCACCCGACGCCTACGCCCGCTTCCAGGCGAAGGAGGACGGGATGATCAAGGCGCTCCTCGTGCCGTGAACGCCCACCGGCAGCCCACCGGCAGCCCACCGGTCCCCGTCCCCGCCGCTGCCGCTCAGCCCGTGAGCGGTGCGGAGGCCTGACGGCGAGCGGGTCGCACGGCCGGCGGCGCCGCGCCGACGGGCCGTTCCGTGGCCGTTTGGCCGTGCCGCGGAAGGGCAGACGCAGCCGTGCACCGAGCGGACTGCCCCTGCACGACCTCGACGCGTTCTGCACCGCCGTCGTCAAGGACGTGTCCACGGCTGATCCAGGCCCGTGGGGGACGTTCACTCCCCGCGCTGAGGGGGCGGCAGAAGGGAAGGAGCGTCCGATGGACGACATGGATCAGGGAGGCGCCGGGGGCGCTCCGCTCCACGACGACACCCCGCAGAACGAGCGCAGGCGCCCGACGCGCCAGGGCCACGGTGGCGGCAAGCAGTCAGCAGGCCGTGACGCGTCCGCCGGCGACCCCGCAGCCGCAGCGGGCAAGGACGGGGGCGAGGAAGCGAAGGCCGGCGACGCCCTCGGCCCGAGCCCGCGCGCGCAACGGGACTCCGCGCGCGGGGAGTGAACCGGCCGGGTGCCGGCGGCGCGCCGGTAGCCTGCCGTCACGGCGGTGACTCCGCCCAGCTTCCGGGGCCGGCGCCGCGCCATTCGGCCACGTCCGGATCGCCGAGGTCGAGGGCCTCGGGAGCGGTGACGCCGGCCTGGCGGAGGAGCTCGACGACGTCGCTGGGCCTGTCTGCGGTGCCGAGGACGACGCCGTCGTAGCGGACCAGGCGCCCGCCGCTCTCGTCGGGCGGGTCGAGGATCAGCTTGGCGGAGGTCATGGCCCCACCCTCGCCGCTCGGCCGCCGGCTCGCACTTCCTCACCTCCCGTAGGAGGTTGCCCGTGTCGAAGGTTTGCGCGCCGGGGACCGGGGTCAGGCGCCTCGGCGAGGGCCCTCCCGCACCCTTCGTGCGGAAGACCCACCCGGCACCGTCGTGCCGGGAGGAACGGAGGTGGGCCGTGGCCGCCCGCGGTGAGAGCCCGTACCGCGCCCGCGCGGGCCGGACCGGCCTCCCGGCGCTGGACGCGGCGCTGACCGACGCGGTCCTGAGCACGGGAGCGTCGGCCGGGGGCCTGTTCCTGTGGCTCGGGAGCGGGGAGCTGCGCAACCTCGGGCTGGCCGTGGTGTACGGGGTGCCGAAGGAGGTGACCCGGCCCTGGTACCGGATCTCCGCGACGGCCCCGACGCCCGTCGCCGTCGCGGTGCGCGAAGACCGGCTGGTGTGGGTCGGCTCCCACGAGGACCTGGCCCGCGACTACCCCAGGGCCGCGGTCAGCCTGCCCTACCGGTCCGCTCTGGCCGCGGCGCCCCTGCCGGGCCCGACGGGCCCGACGGGCGCGCTGCTGCTGCTCTGGCCCGCCAGCCACCCCCGTACCGCCGGCCGCCGCGAACAGCACCACATCACCGCGGCCGCCCGCCGCATCGCCCGGATCCTGGACGGCGCCGCGACCCCGCCGCCGGTGCCCGAGCGGCCACGCGTCGTCCCGGCCGTACCGCCCGCCCCGCGGGGCGGCGGCCGCGCTGCGCAGGCCGCCGCCGACTGGGCCGAACGCCTGCCGGAAGGTGCCCTGGCCCTGGACCTGGAGGGCCGGATCACCTTCCTGGACGGCACCGCCGCAGCCCTGCTCGGCCGCAGTGCCGGGCAGCTGCTCGGCACCCGCCCCTGGCAGTCCCTGCCGTGGCTCGACACCCCGCTGGTCGAGGACCGCTACCGCACCGCCGTCATGAGCCGCGACCCGGTGGAGTTCACCGCCCTGCACCCGCCGGACCACCTGCTGTACTTCCAGCTCTATCCGGACGCCGGCGGCATCAGCGTCCGCATCACCCCCACCGACAGCCCGGAGACGGGCCGCCCGCCCGGGCCGACGGCCGGCCCGTCCCGCCCGGATGCTGCCGCGGCCGGCCCGCAGACCGGCCGGATCTACCAGCTCCTGCACCTGGCGGCCGCCCTGACGGAGACCGTCGCCGTCCGCGACGTCGTCGACCTGGTCGCCGACCAGGTCCTGCCCGCGTTCGGCGCCGACGCCCTGGTCCTGTCCGCCGCCGAAGCCGGCCGCCTGAAGATCACCGGGCATTACGGCTACGACGCGGCGGTCATCGAGCGCCTCGACGGGCTGCCCCTGGACACGGCGCTCACCCCGGCGGGGCAGGTGATGGCCAGCGGGGTCCCCGCCTTCTACGGCGACGCGCGGGAAATAGCCCGCGAGTACCCCGGCGCGCCCCGCATCAGCGGCAAGCAGGCCTGGGCCTTCCTCCCGCTGACGATCTCGGGACGTCCGGTCGGCTGCTGCATCCTCTCCTACCACCGGCCCCACGACTTCACCGCCGACGAACGCGCCGTCCTCACCTCCCTCGCCGGCCTGATCGCCCAGGCCCTGGACCGGGCCCGCCTCCACGACGCCGCCCGCGACCTCGCCCGCGGCCTCCAGCAGACGCTCCTCCCGCGCTCCCTGCCCGTGGTGCCCGGACTCGAAATCGCCGCCCGCTACCTGCCCGCCGGCCACGGCATGGACATAGGCGGCGACTTCTACGACGTCATCCCCCTGGACACCACCACCGTCGCGGCCGTCATCGGCGACGTCCAGGGCCACAACGTCGCCGCCGCCGCCCTGATGGGGCAGGTCCGCACCGCCATCCGGGCCGCCGCCGGGGCCCCGCCCGGTGAGGTCCTGACCCGGGCCGGCCGCCTCCTGGCGGACCTGGACACCGACCTGCTCGTCTCCTGCCTCTACGTCCACATCGACCTCGCACACCGGCTGGCGATCCTGGCCGGAGCAGGCCACCCGCCCCCGCTGGTGCACCGCCCCGGCACCCGCCCCCACCCCGTGGACCTCGACCCCGCCCCGCTCCTCGGCGTCGACGGCGACCTCGCGTGCCCCACCACCCACCTGGACCTCACCCCCGGAACCCTGCTCGCGCTCTACACCGACGGCCTCGTCGAGAAGCCCACCGCGGGCGGCATCGACACGGACCGGGCCACGGCCGAACTCGCCTCCGTCCTCGCCGCACACGAGGGAGCCGACCTCGACGACCTCATCGAGGCCCTCGTCCACGCTGCCGGCCCGGCCTCCCCCCAGACGGACGACGTGGCACTGCTCCTGCTGCGCATCTAGGGGAGCCGCCCCGGCAGTGACAGACCGCGAGGCCGGCCGCACGGCATCACCCGACCTGATCGAACACTCGTGGGACCGCATCGACACATCCCCGCGTGCTGACACCGGAGGGAGGGCACCGGGCGGCGCCGGCGATGCGGTGTCCTACAGTCGGGCCGCATGACGACCCCGATCACCCTGATCACCCACGCCGGCCCGGCCGCACCCGATGCGGCGATCACCCGCATCGGCGGCGTACCCCTGGGCGTCAGGGGCACCGCATGGCCGTCCTGCGCCGAATGCACCGGCCCGCTGAAGTTCCTCGCGCAGCTCCTCCTGGACGGATCCGGTTCCGCCGTCGCCGGCGGTGACCGGTCGCACGCGCACGTACTGGCGCTGTTCGCCTGCCAGAACCGCCCGGGCACGTGCCGGGACTGGAGCCCTTCCTCCGGCGCCAACAGCGCCCTGCTCCTCCCGGCCCGCGGCCTGCGCCGCATACCGCGGCCCGGGGGCCGGGCCGTCGACACGGAAAAGCTGCTCCTCGGCGCCACCCACGCCGCCGAGCCGCTGGTCCTGCCGGACGCGCCGGACTACGACGGCGCCGTCGCGGCGTGGGCGGCCCGGACCGGCCGGCCCCGCAAGGACGTCCTCGGGCAGTTGGGAGGCACACCGGCCTGGCTCCAGGGCGACGAGACTCCGGCCTGCCGGACCTGTGCGGAGCCGATGCGGCCCGCCGCCCAGCTGCAGGAGGGGCCCGATCCGGTCACCGCCATGAACTTCGGCAGCGGCCGCGGCTACGCCTTCACCTGCCCGCCCTGCGGCGAGGCCGCGTTCCTGTGGCAGTGCTGACCGCCCGACCCTAGGCGGGAGCCCCGGCCGAAGCGAAGGCGCGCGGGCGGACCCGTATCCGCTCCCCGTCGAACACCACGGTCTCGCCCGGGAGGATCAGCAGACCCGCGTCGTCCTCCCGGCACGTGCTGTCGATGCGGCGGACCTGGACCGCCGGGCCCAGGACCCCGGCCATGAACACGGTCGGGTCGATCTCCCATCCGTGCCCGGCCAGCCAGCACTCCAGTTCCTCGCCGTCCGCCGTCTCCGCCCCGCGCGGCCACGTGTACGTGCTCGCCATGCCTACCCCCTGTAGCTGGTCCGATCACCGCGTCAGATGGTGTCACCCGCCTCTGACAACCGCCCCGGATTTTGGCGGCCGTATCGTCCGCGGCCGGGCCCCCGGCTGCGCCCCGCCGGTGAAGTCGGCCCGCCAGCCTGGAGATCGAAGACCAAAGCCCCCTGAATAGGCTTCGATTCCTCACTTTCCGTGTGTGGGCGACACCACTCCGACACGGCCTCCCTCCTTCGGCGGTCATCCTGCCGGGCGCGCACCGGATGCCTGCGCCCCCGCGGCGCGTCACGCTGCGGTGCAAGGGCAGCATCACCGCACAGACGAGGACCGTGCCATGTCCCACCTCCGGCGTATCGGCGTGACCACCGGGGCGGCAGTTCTGCTGCTCACGGCAACGGCCTGCTCGGCCGGCAAGACCACCGTGGGCACCATCACCTTCCGCGGCCACGACTCCCCGGTCGTGCTCACGTACTCGAACACGCCCGTCCAGGGCTGCCACAAGATCCGTCTCCCGGACGGCGCGGCTCATGTGGAGAACAACAGCGAGCTCGACGTCATCCTGTACCGGACACCGCAGTGCGAGAAGACCGACAAGGTGCCCGGAACCTACATCCCGATGTCCAGTGAGAACGAGACGGCCCCCGGCACGCTGCCGTGGCGGAGCTTCTCCGTCGTCCACTGACCGGCCTCAGCCCGATCCGCCGAAGCTCCAGGCCTCGATGTCGCGGTAGTGGATCGGCCCGGGACCGCGGCCGAAGTTGCTGCCAACCAGGTGGAGGCGCTCGGCAGGCCAGCGCCGGCCGGAGAAGCCGGCGAGCTGGGCGGCGGCCTCGACGGCACTTGAGGAATCGGTTCGGCGGGACCGTGCCAGCGTCAGGTGGGGGTTCAGCGGCCGGCCCCGGAAGGGGACGCCGGTGTCCTCGACGAGGGCCCGTACCTCGGTGGCGAGCAGGTGCAGTCCCGCCAGGTCGCCGTCGATCCCGCTCCACAACACCCGCTCGTCGAAGTGCCCGCCGCCGCGCAGTCCCAGCTGGAGCGGTCGGCGCGCCGCCGCGAGCTCGGCGAGCGGCGGCTTCAGCAGGGGCACGGTGACGGCCGGGACCTCGCCCAGGAACGCGAGGGTGATGTGCCAGTCCTCGATGCGGTTCCACCGCATGCGGGGGTACGCGTCGTAGGCGGGCTGCAGCTCCCGCTCCAGCTCCTCCTTCGCCTCGTCGGGCGGGGCCAGCGCTATGAAGAGGCGGATGGTCTCGGCCTGGATGTCTTCCTTCACGGAACACTTCGTACCGTGTCCGGGCGGGTTCCGTCACGTCCCGCCCCGTCCAGGGGCTGCGGGAGCCCGGCACCGCGGCCCTGTCCGCTGCCGGCGACCGCGGCTATCGTCCTCTGCGGGGCGAGGCCGCAGCCGGCCGGACGAGCGGGAGGTCGCCGTGTCCGTGGGAAGCAGGACGAAGACGCCGCGGCTTCCGCCGCGCTGGTTCATCCGCCTGGTCTGGTCCCTGCACCGGGGCGCGTACGGGGCCCTGGGCGGCCGGATCGGCTTGTGGCGGCCGCGGGCCCGTCGCTGGGGCGCACTGCGGCTGACGACGACCGGGCGCCGCACCGGCCGCCCGCGGAGCGTGATCATCGCGTACGTCGAGGACGGCCCGCGTCTCGTCGCACTGGCGATGAACGGCTGGGGCGCGGGCGAGCCAGCCTGGTGGCTCAACCTCCAGACGCACCCGGACGCCACCGTCGATCTCGTCGGCGGCCGCCGGCCGGTACGCGGCCGCGCCGCGACGGGCGAGGAGCGGTCGCGGCTCTGGGCCCGCTGGCGCGAGATCGACACGAACCTCGACGCCTACGCGGCCCTGAGGCCGACCGGGACCGCGGTGGTGGTCCTGGAGCCGCGACCGGCTGACTGAGCGTCGTGGTCCTGCCCGAGCCGGGGAACCTTCGGGACCACCGCACCTGTCCGGCGTGCTCAGGGGCGGCCGGGCCGGCCGCGGGCCGGTTCGTCGAGGATCTGGCTGACGGGGCGGCGCAGGGCGACGGCGACCGGGTGCTTGTGCGCCCGGGCGTCGGCTGCGGCCGCTTCGGCCGTGGCGGCCACCTCGGCCCGCACGTCCTCTCCCGCGAGGGTCCGCTCGACTCGATGACCCGGGCGGTGGCGGCGGCCAGGGGGCGGCAGGGTCCGGCCCACCTCCGGTAGCTCGGCGGCGAGGTCCTCCCGCGGTGCGAAGCCGGCAGCCTCCTTCGCCAGTACGCGCACGGGGTGGGCGAGCTCGGCGGTGAGGCCGATGCGCCGGACCAGGTCCGTGACGGCGGGGCGCACGCCCGCCGCAGCGGGTTGAAGGCCAGGGCGCGTTCGGCCGTGCGGGCCCGGCCGAGATCGGCCTGGACGGCATCGGCGTCCTGAAGGACCGCGTCCAGGACCGCGGCTGCTTCCTTCCGCCCGGCGCCGACCGCCGCGGCGGAGGAGACGAGCGACCGCTCACCCGAGGACGAGGGGGAGCCGCTCGCCGAGCCCGCCGGTCCCGTCCAGCTCGTCCTTCTCCGCGTCGGTCGGGGGCCGCCGTCCGGTGCCGACGAGCAGCGCCGCCTCGTCGGAGAACGACGCGGGGAACGCCGCCCCGGCGATCTGCTCCAGCATCCGGCGCGACCGGGCGAGGCCCTGCGCGGGCGGCCCGGCCGCGTGCGGCAGGTGGGCGACGAGGTCGAGATGGTGCAGCGTCCACTCCAGGACGTACGCGCAGAGGTAGTCACCCGCCGTCAGAACCTGTCCGCGCGTACGCACCCGCAGGCCGGGGTCGGCCAGGCCGGCGGCCCGTCCGGCGGCGGAGCCGACGTCGTCGAGGTGGAACTTCAGCAGCCCCGGCTCCCCGTACGCGGCGGCCAGCCGGACGGTGAGCGCGTCCAGTGGATCATCGCCGGTCGGCGGCGTGCCGGAGACCTGCCAGTAGGTCACCGCGTCGCGGGTCGGCTCCGCCGCCGCGGGAGTCACGAGGGTGATGAGCACGTCCTGGGCGTCGATGACGAGGTGGCACACGAGGTCCCGTACGAGCCAGCCGGCGCATCCGGACGGCTGCGCGAAGGCCGCGTCCGGGAGGCCTGCGACCGCCGCACGCAACGCGTCCCACGAACGCGAGAAGAGGTCCACGGCCGCACACGCTAGCGCGCCCGCCCGCCGCGGCGGACCGCGTTGACCTTCGAACGGGTTGAAACCCGATGATGCAGGCATGCCACATTCCGACCTGCTGCCCATCGGGGTCTTCGCCCGGCGCAGTGGACTGACCCCCCGCGCGTTGCGGTCCTACGGACTCCGGGCTGCTTCCCCCCGGCCGAGGCCGACCCGGCCTCGGGCTACCGCTACTACAGCGCCGGCCAGGTGGCGCGGGCGACCGCGCTGCGCCGGCTCCGCGAGATCGCCATGCCCCTCACCGCCGTCGAGGCGGTCCCAGACGCCGGTCCCGGTGAGGCGACCCCGCTGATCGACGAGCACGTCGCACAGGTCCTCGGCGACGCGGTGGCGGCGCGGCGCGGGTACTCCCCAAGTCCTCCCTGGCCGACGGGCCGAGGGTACCGATCGCCGCGTTGAAGGGCCCCGTACCGGCCGACGCGGCCGATCCCGCCCGTCCCGGACGGCCGATAGGTTCGCCCGCATGACGCTGAACGCCGGTCTCGTGGAACGCTGCTCTCGCCCACCGCCTCGCCCGACGTCTCGCCTGACAGGCGCTCGAACGCCCGGCGCCGGCGTCCGGCTCCGCGGGGATCGCGGACCTTGCCGGCGCGATGATGGGCGCGCACGCACAGGTGCCCTCCGCGGCACAGCTCTCGCTCGCGCTGCGCCTGGACGGCGTGACCCGCAGCGACGTCCGTACCTCCTGTGGGTCGACCGCACGCTGGTGAAGCCCTTCGGGCCCCGCGGCACCGTCCACCTGCTCCCCGCTGCCGACCTGCCCTGGTGGACCGGCGCGCTGGCCGCCGTACCCGGCTCCAGCGGCCTGCCCGAGCCGGCGCGGATGACGCCCGAGCAGACCGACGACGTGGTCGCCGCGATCGCGGAGGCGCTCACCGGCGCCGAACTCACCGTGGACGAGCTGACCGAGGCGGTCGTGGCCCGGACCGGGCCGTGGGCGGGCGATCCCGTGAGGCCCGCGTTCCAGACCATGTGGCCGCGCTGGCGGCAGGCCCTGCAGACCGCGGCCCACCGGGGCGTACTGGCCTTCGGTCGGGACCGGGGGCGCACGGTGACCTACACCCGCCCGCAGTGCACCCCGCAGCCGGCCCGGACGGCCCTCGACACCCTCGTGGACGGCTACCTGCGCGCGTACGGACCGGCCACCACCCAGGACTTCGCCCGCTGGCTCGCCGCCCCCGAGGCGTGGGCGGCCCGGCTCTTGCGGCAGCTGGCCGCCCGGGACCGGATCGAGGAGGTGTCCTTCGAGTCCGTGCCCGCCTGGCTGGCCGCGGGCGACACGGACTTCCCCGCCGAGCCGCTGGCTCCGCTGGCTCCGCTGGGCGCCCGCGACCGGCGACTGCTGGAGGCGGAGGCCGACCGCACGGCGGACATCCTCGAAGGCCGGGCCGAGCTCACGGTCGGCATGGTGACCGTGGGACCGCACGCCTGAAGGACGGCCCCGCGGCACCCCGCGGACGACCGCCGGCGCCTAGGACTCCGGGGCGGCGGATTCGAGAAGGGCCATTTCCCTCCTCACGGCAGCGGCCTCCTCCTTCCGGTCCATGAGATCCAGCTGGTTCCGCAAGGCGGCGAGCGATGTGACGAGAAGTCGCTGACGGCCCGGTTCCAGTGCGCACAAGCGGCGTGCGGCATCGACGGATTCGGCCCGCAGGGCCCGCGCTATCTCGGGTTGGTCGGCAAATTCCCTGCTGTACTTGATGAGGTCCACGGCCAGGCGGGACAGGTACGCCAACGGGCTGACCTGCACGAGGATCCGATAGGCCGCCACTCGCTGACGGACCGGGGGTTTCTCCGACCCCAGGAGGGAAACCCTGGCCCGCAGCACCGCATCGTGATTGATATTCGCCGAGTGATTCATGAACGGAATTCTGAAAGACCGACAGTCCCCGAACAAGGCTGACGGCCTGTGCTCTTCGCCCTACGAAAAACCCGTCAGACCTGTCATGATGGATACGTCTTAACCCCTGCGCCCCTTCCCGGAAGCCATCCGGTGCCGCGCCCGGCACGAGGGGTTTGCGGGGAACCGCAGGCCGGCCGGGGTGCGACCGTGCGAGAGTGTCCGTGAGGCGGGGCAGGTCATCAGGGGGCGGGGTGGGCGTGCGCAGGCTGCTGTCGTTATCGGACGCGTTGGTGCTGCTCGGAGGAGATCCGCCCGCAGTGGCCGCGCTGGACCGGGCCCTGGGCGGAGCGCTCAACGCGGCGACAGGGGGAGTCGGGGACGGCCTCCTGCGCGTCGCCGACGCACGCGGACGCGTCGTGGGCCTGGGCCGCGACGCCGTACGCGGTCTGGGTCGGCGCCTGGGCCGCGCGGAGGGACGGGCCGAGCGCACGGAACTGCTGCACGCCGCCCACACCGTGATCGTCGTCGTCGCATGGTTCCAGGCACTGGGGGAGTCGCACCTGCCGTTCCGCGTCGACGACCTCGACCTCACCCGCGGCGAGCAACTCGCCCTCGCCGGTGCCCCGGAACCGGGTGCCCCCGGCACGGCGTTCGCGCACTCGCTCGCCGCGGTCGACGCACCCCAGCCCGCACCCCACCGGCCCTTCGAGGACGTGACCGCGGAGCTGGGCAGGTGGTACGCAGAGCTGTCGGAGCGGTTCGTCCGCTTCGTCGAAGGGCTTCGCGTCTGGACGACTCTCAGCGAATCCGAACGGGGCGTGGCCCAGCGGGTGCTGGACACCGAACTGCCCCGCTCCGCCGTGCGGCACTACGAGGACCTCTACGCACAACTGGCGCAGCAGGCACCCGAGTTCGGCTTCTGGGTCACACAGGTCGAACACCAGGCCACCCGCGACCGGGTGCGCATCGCGCTGGCCGGGGTCGAGGAGCTGCTGTCCGAGGTGACGCGGGCGATGCCCCCGCCGGCCGATGCCGCGGCCGCGCTCGCCCGCTCCCACGAGGCCGCCCTCACCCGGCCCGTCCTCGACGCCTCCACCGCGCCCGACGGCATCAGCGTGCCCGCCCTCCAGGACATGTACCTCGACCCGGACTTCCGGGTCCGGGCGGTGGCCGGCACCGTCGGACCGGCGAGCGAGTCCTGGTGGGAGGAGGTCCCCGTACGCCGATACCGTAGGTAGGTCGGCGCGCTCTGGGGGCCGTTCCACACCTGGATGATGACCTCGTAGTCGCGCATGTAGGTGGTGTATCCGTGGGGCACGACGAAGTGCTCGATGGTCTCGTCCAGCGTCTGCTGAAGTTCTTCGGTGTCCATGCCGCCCTTCTACCTCACTCGGCAACCCCAGCGTCGCCCCCGGTCAGGAGCCGCGGGCGAGACGCTCGGTGGCCGCGCTTCATCTCGGCTCAGCGGCGTCGCCGGCGGGGCGGCAGACGTCACGCCCGTCCCGGCGAATTCACCTACTGGTTGGTAAGTGGTTCTCGTGCGGCAGCCCGGCCGCGGGAACGTGTCGCCCGCCATTCCAACTCCCTGACGAGAGAAGGACCATGACGTCACGTCCTGTGGGGCGCGCCATCGCGCTCGTCCTGGGCGGGGTGCTCGCCGCCTCGTTCGCGCTGCCTGCCGAGGCCCACGGAATCAAGACCGTTCACCCGAAGGCCGAGACCCGGGCCCTGTTCGACGACGAGGCGGGCGGCGACGCCAACGCGGATGACCCGGCGATCTGGCGCAACCCCGGCGCCCCGGGCCGCAGCCTGGTGATCGCCACCGCCAAGCAGGGCGGCCTGCGCGTCTACGACCTGGACGCCAAGGAGGTCCAGTCGGTTCCGGCCCCGGCCGGACCCGGCGCCGACGACGCGCCGGGCCGGTTCAACAACGTCGACCTCGTGCACGGGCTGCGCGTCGGCGGCGCCCGTGCGGACGTCGCGGTGGTCAGCGACCGCGGCAACGACCGGCTGCGGATCTACCGGATCGACCGCGACCGGCCGGGCGGCCCGCTCACCGACGTTACCGACCCCGGCGTGCGGCCCGTGTTCTCCGCCGACCAGGGCGAGATCAACGAGCAGGCGACCGCCTACGGTCTGGCGACGTGGACGGACCGGAACAGCGGGCGGTCCTACGCGCTGGTCAGCCAGCGCAGCCGCACCCGGATCGCGCTGCTGGAGCTGGTCACGACCCGCTCCGGGACGGTGGACTACCGCACCGTGCGCACCCTGGACCTCCCGTCCTCCTTCCGGCTGCCGAACGGATCCACCTGGGCTCCCTGCGCCGAGCCCGGCGAACTGCCGCAGGTCGAGGGCATGGTGGTCGACCCGGCGAACGGCACGCTCTACGCGGGCCAGGAGGACGTCGGCATCTGGCGGATCAAGGCTGACCTCACCGGGACACCGCAGTTGATGGACAAGGTCCGCGAGTACGGCGTCCCCGGCACGTACGACGACGCCACCGAGGAATGCACGCCGGGCGCCGACCCCGGCTACGGCGGCAGGCACCTGTCGGCCGACGTCGAGGGCCTGACCCTGGTCACCCAGCGCGACGGCGACGGGTACCTGCTGGCCTCCAGCCAGGGCGACAACCGGTTCGTCGCCTACGACCGCGAGCGCGACGAGGACAACGAGTACGAGGGCGCCTTCCGCATCGCCGCGGCCTCGGCCGTCCTCGACGGCTCGGAGGTCTGCGACGGCGCCGCCGCGCTCAACGCGCCGCTCGGTGACAAGTACCCGGAGGGCCTGCTCGTCGTCCAGGACGGCCAGGAGACCCCCGGCGACGGCGACCGCGAGGCCACCGGCTTCAAGTTCGTCGACCTGGGCGACGTCCTCGACACCCTGGACTGACCCGCGGGAGAGGAGCAGTCGCCGCGGCCGGCGACGGAGGCCCTGGCGATGTGCCCGCCGAGAGGTACGCCCTCCAGCGCCTCCAGCCCGCCGGCCGCCCCGCGTCCTCCTGGTTGGGGGTGCCGTTAACGAACGGCGGACCAACCGACATGTAGCTGAGCGTGATGCTCAGCCGTGGTCTCGTCCTCGGCGAGGATGCGGCCGCCGTGGCGACCGCTTGCGGGCGATCTCGGGGACGGGGACGTTCTGGGTGCGCAGGGCGCGGGTGTAGGCGTCCATGTCGTGGTCGACGGCCTTGGGTCGGCCGCCGTGGCGACCGCGCTCGCGGGCGGATGCCCAGAGCCGGTGGGCGACGCGCATCAGACCATGGTGCGGCGCGGGGCGGAACTGCAGACGCGGGCCTTGGAGGACCTCGCGCATGGCCGTGAGCCGCACACCCCTGGAACGGGACGTCGGGTCTGCTCGCGAGGAGCAGCGGGTGCGGGCGGCCATGGCGGCGGAAGGTGACGGATCAGGACCCGCCCATCGGGGTGGGTGACGGCGCCGGCGGCGAGCGCCGCGGCTCCTGGAGCGGGAAGTAGTCTCCCGGCCGCGTGGAGCGCCGCCACACGTACACCGCTGTCACCATCACGAGGATCAGCCCCGCCAAGACCAGCAATTCGATCCCCTCGACCTTCCACCGGAAGGATTTCTCCGCCTCGGCCGTCACGATGAGCACCTTGCGGACGCCGGCAATCAGGCCGACGACGAGGAACGGCTCCGCGTCGAGGGTCTGGTTCCTGATGGTGAGGCGGACGGTGTGAAGCAGCTCGGCCACGATGAACAGCACAAGGCCGTTGTCCAGGGCGGAGAGAACGACCGTCTCCTCGTTGTATGGCCCCTGGATCGACCTGACGACGTCGTTGACGACCCCGACGGTCAGGAGGCCGGCGAGCAGGACGAGGAGCGCCGCGACGATGAGGTGGATGCCGTCCTCGATGAGCTGCAGGAGGCCCTGCATCCGGCCGCCCTCGACCTTCGGGATATTGGGTCGCACCGTCACCATGCTAGGGGCGCCCCGGCCTGCAGGCGCGGCGTGCTGGGCGAACGGGTGGACGAGCGGATCTCTCCCTGTGGTGGCAGCCCGGGCGCGGCGAGCGCGCAGGACGACGAGCCGCTGGATTCCGCAGTCGCCGGCAGAGATCTCAGGTCAGATGGGCTACTCCGCCGAACTTGCGGTGTCCGGCTCCGGCTGGTCCGCGCCGCCCGAGGCGGCCGCCGGACCGAGGGTCAGTGCCAGTTCGCCGTCCTTGACATCGGCGATGACGGTGTCGTCCGGACTGACCGAGCCGCTGAGCAGCATGTTCGAAAGGCGGTTGTCGAGCTCCGTCTGGATGGTGCGGCGCAGCGGCCGGGCTCCGAACTCGGGCTGGTAGCCACGGTTGGCCAGCCACTCCTTGGCGGTCTCGGTGACCTCGAGATCGATCTGCTGGGCGTGGAGCCTGCGCCGGCTGCGTTCCAGCAACAGGTCGACGATGCGCACCAGGTCCGCCCGGGTCAGGGCGTGGAAGACGATGATCTCGTCGATGCGGTTGAGGAACTCGGGCCGGAAGTGCGCCTGCAGTTCGGCCATCAGGTCATCCCTGATGTCGTCGACCGCCCCCTGGTGGTCCAGGATGCGCTTGGAGGCGATGTTGCTGGTCATGATGACCACGGTGTGCCGGAAGTCGATCGTGCGTCCCTGGGCGTCGGTGAGCCGTCCGTCGTCCAGGACCTGCAGCAGCAGGTTGAAGACGTCCGGGTGGGCCTTCTCGACCTCATCGAACAGCACGACGCTGTACGGCTTGCGGCGCACCGCCTCGGTGAGTTGCCCGGCCTCCTCGTAGCCGACGTATCCGGGAGGGGAGCCGACGAGCCGGGAGACGGTGTGCTTCTCCTGGAACTCGCTCATGTCGAGGCGGACCATCCGGTCGGAGTCTCCGAAGAGCAGTTCCGCAAGTGCCTTGGCCAGTTCTGTCTTGCCGACTCCCGTGGGTCCGAGGAAGAGGAAGCTGCCGGTGGGCCGGTCGGGGTCGCCCATGCCCGCGCGGCCCCGGCGCACGGCCTGGGACACGGCAGTGACTGCCTCGTCCTGGCCGACCACCCGCTCGTGCAGGGCCGCTTCGAGCTTCGTGAGCCGCTCGCGCTCGGTCTCGGTGAGCTGGGAGACGGGAATGCCGGTGCGCGCGGAGAGCACATCGGCGATGTCCTCGGCAGTCACACTCCCGGCCTCTTCCCGCTCTCCGCCGGCGCCGGCGAGCTCCTGCTCCACCTGCCGGATCTGCTCCTTGAGCTGTGCGGCGCGTTCGTAGTCCTCGGTGCTGACGGCCTCGTCCTTCTCCCTGCGCAGCTTGGTGAGGCGGTCCTCGAGGCTCGCGGTCCCGGTCGGGGCGCCGAGGCCGCGCAGTGCCACGCGTGCTCCTGCCTGGTCCATGAGGTCGATCGCCTTGTCGGGCAGGAACCGGTCGGTGATGTAGCGGTCGGACAGGGCGGCCGCGGCGTCCAGGGCTTCGTCCGTGTAACGGACCTGGTGGTGGGCCTCGTAGGAGTCGCGAAGCCCGCTCAGGATCTCGACGGTCTCCTCGACGGTGGGTTCGCGCACCATGACCGGCTGGAAGCGGCGTTCGAGGGCGGCGTCCTTCTCGATGTACCGGCGGTACTCGTCGATGGTGGTGGCGCCGACCACGCTGAGGTCGCCCCGGGCGAGCGCGGGCTTGAGAATGTTGCCGGCGTCCATGGCACCCTCGCCGCCTCCGCCGGCGCCGACGACCGTGTGGAGTTCGTCGATGAACACGATGATGCCGCTCTCGGCCTCCGTGACCTCGTCGATCACCTTCTTCAGCCGCTCCTCGAACTCTCCCCGGTACTTTGACCCGGCGACCAGACCCGCCATGTCGAGGCTCACGACACGGCGATTGCGCAGGGCCTTCGGGACCTCTTCGGCCACGATCCGCTGTGCCAGCCCTTCGACGATGGCGGTCTTGCCGACACCGGGATCCCCGATGAGCACCGGATTGTTCTTGGTGCGCCGGGAAAGGACCTCCACGGTCTGCTCGATCTCCTCGGCCCGGCCGACCACCGGGTCGAGACGTCCGCTGCGGGCCTCGTCGGTGAGGTCGCGCCCGTACTCGTCCAAGGTCGGAGTGTCGCTGTGCCCGCCCGACGCCGCCTTCCGGCCGGCTCCGGCGCCGCTCAGCGCACCGGGGGAGACTCCCTCGGATCCCAGCGTGCGGGCCAGGCCGGAATCGTCCAGCAATGCGGCGAGGATGTGCTCCGGACCGATGTATGAGGCACCGGTTGCCTGGGAGCGGGCGTGGGCGGCAAGCAGAGCGCGCTTCACCGCTGGCGTGAGCCCGGGGTCGCCGGTTCCGGTGCCGGTGGGAAGGCTCTCCTGCAGGTCCGCAGCCAGCTGGTCCGCGTCAGCGCCTGCCTGCTCCAGCACCTGCCGGGCGGCCGGCACCTGCGTGGCGGCCCACAGCAGGTGCGCGGTGTCGAGATCGGACCCGTCCTCGGTCGCCCGGCTGCCCGCCGCCGCCAGCAGCTCGTGCGAGGAATCACTGAGCAGTCGCCCGATGGGCACGCGCTGCACGGCTGGCGGCGAGGCTGCCGGACTCATGCCGAAGAAGCGGTTGAAGAGATCGGAGAACGGGTCGCCGGACCCGAAAGGCGAAGTTGTCACAACGATCACCCCGTCCGGCGGGCGGCACAGCGGCTGTGCGCAGCCTGCCGTAGTCGAATTGCCGGTACACGGCCATTCTTCGCCGGGTCGTCCCGGCGTGCGAACGCAGTAGGTGAGTGACGGGCGTCCTGGGCAGAGCCGCAGATGCGACAGGCGATCGGGCACGAGGAGGCGTGGCAGGCGGTGACTCTCAGCGCCGAGGCGATCAAGACGATCGACAGCATCGGTGTCGAGGCGGCCGTGGCCGGGGTGCCGATACTGACCTTGAAGTCGGATTGTCGTAGGGGCTGACGGCTGGGGATCGTCGCGGTATGCCGGGTGGTGAGATATCCGCAGGGTGCGGGTCTGACCGCGGAGAGGCAAGCCTTCCGCGAGCGGATCCGGATGGAAGCAGCGGTGATGATCGCCGCCGGGCGGGGCAGTACGGACATCGCGAAGGAGTTACGGGTCAGCGTCCGGTCGGTCCAGCGGTGGCGGCAGTCCTGGAAGGCGGCCGGCCCAAGCTCGACCCGGTGGCAGCCGGCGACGCGATCGTCTTCGCCGATGCCGTCCCACCGCCCTGGGCCCGCACCAGGCAACGCTGCCCGCCCTCCCCGCCGGAAATCCAGCTGCGGCGGGCCGGGCTCCCGCGTAGCCTGCACGGCTGTGGACGGGGAACGCAGCGTTCGGCAGCTCCGGCTGATCGGCGAGACGGTGGAGATCGCGAACACGCTCGGCGTCGAGGTATGGCTTCGCGGGGGCTGGGCCATGGATTTCTTCATCGGCGAGGTCACGCGTGACCACGAAGACATCGACTGGTTCGTATGGGCGGAGGACGCCCCTGCTCTGGCCGGCGGGCTCGTGCGTGCCGGCTATGAACCTCTGACTCTGTCCGGGGCGCCTTCCGACCAGCAGCTCGATTTCTGCAAGCAGGGCGTGGAGAGCAGCTTCGCTCTCCTGGACAAGGACCAGCACGGGCGCGTTGTGGTCGCCGGTGGCCCCTGGGCCGGGGAGATGTGGCCGGAGGGCATGCTCGATGCTCCTGTCGGTCGCATCGGTCGCATCGGTCGCATCGGTCGCATCGGTCGCATCGGTCGCATCGGTGCACTGCGGTGTCGGATCATCAGTCCCCGTGCACAGATAGAGATCAAGCAGATGATGCCGGTTTGGGTGCCGGGCCGGCCCCGCCGTGGGAAGGACGTCGAGGACATCGCCCGGCTGGAGGCGGTCCTGGGCGAGCAGGGGGTCCGCCCGAACTGAGGGTCAGCGGCCCGCAGACCGGCAGCGGTTCCCCGTCAGTGGCGGGAGGTGGTCCGGCGGGGCGGCGCGATGCGGATCCGCTGTCCCTCGGGGGCGTTCTCGATGTCGTCGAGCTGCGCCACGATCGTGCTGCGCAGATCGTCGTAGTCCTCGAAGTGGTGGTCGTTGAACAGCATGTAGCCCGTCCACATCAGGTTGGCGCACACCCGGGCCGGCACCCTGCCCGTCCGGGCGCCCATGCCGACCAGCGCCACCGACGTGATGCTGCCCGGCTGCGCCAGGTTCTGCCGGTGGACCGCCTGGAAGGCGGCGGCACACGCCAGGGCCACGTTCAGCGTCTCGCTCACGTTCTGCGAGGACGACTCCATCGTCGGCGTCGAGATCAGGAACCTCGGGTTGACCGCCCCGGAGGGAACGCACACCGCGCTGCCCACCGGAAGGCTGCCGGCGAACCCGTCCCGGATCGCCTGCTGCACGCGGAGCTGGATGCCCGCTCCGAGATGCCGCTTGATGACGGCGTCCACACCACCGTCCATCCGGCCCCGGGAATTGGTCGGGCTGACCCAGGCGTCGACTTCCTCATGGAGGATCGAACCCTTGCGGATCTCGATCTGCGGGGTGTCGGCGAACGCCGCCCGCCACGACTCCACCACCTTCGTGTCGACGTCCGTCAGTACCACCCTGAGCTGCGGCTGCACACGGTTCACGGTCATGATTCGACTCCCGTCGACAAGAGGTCTTCCCACCGGTCACGACGTTAGCGGGCCCCACTGACAACGCCCTCCGGTGCGCGTCACGGTGATGGGCCGTCACGATTGCAAGGCTCCCGGTCCGGTGTTAGCCTGCCGCCGGATCACCGATGATCGAGCTGTGGCGACGTGAGCCCACCCGCCCCGCCGCATGCTCCCGGGTCCGTTCCGCTCCACCTGTCCGCCGCTTCCGCGCGGACATCCACCACCCCGCCCACCGTGCCCGTGCCGGCCCGGTGTGATCCTCCGGAGTACCTCCACCATGAGCGACGCCAACACCCAGGCCCAGCCCGACCCGAACGACCCGCTGGCCCTCGCCGAACTGTTCAAGGGCGGCGGCGAACCGTGGCTCCCCCTGCTCAAGCCGGCCATCGAGGCCCAGCCGGACGCAGCCGCGTTCATCGGCCCCGGCCGCGGACCGGAGGTCGTACCCGTCCGCGAACTGACCTTCCAGGCGCTCAAGCCCCACCCGCCGCACAAGTGGCGGGTCGTCATCTTCGGCCAGAACCCCTACCCGCGGCCGGAAAGCGCCACGGGCATCGCCATGTTCGACAACACCTTCCACGACTGGACGGACAGCCAGTTCGGCCGGGTCGTCAGCATCCGCTGCATCATCAAGGCGGCGGCGATGTGGAAGTACGGCATACCCAAGAAGACCCCGATCGCCGACGTCCGCGCGCTGCTGAAGAAGCAGGACAGCGTCCAGCCGCCGGAATGGTTCCAGGCGATGCTCACGCAGGGCGTCCTGCTGCTGAACGCGGCGCTCACCGCCAGCAGCGACGGGTCGACCGGGGCCGACCGGCACACCGCGTTCTGGCGCCCGGTCGCCGAACGGATCGTCGAGGAGATCCTCAAGGCCAAGCAGGACGCCGACGAGGAGGACCGCGGCGTCGTCTTCGCCTGGTGGGGAGCCCACGCGCGGAACCTGAAGAAGATCGTCGTGCGGCTGCAGCAGAAGTACCCGGACGTCGAGGTCCGGCACATCGACCACCCGAACCCCGCCGCGCAGGGTGACGTCTTCTGCGAGGGCGACCACTTCGCCGTGGTCAACGAGGCCCTCGCATCACTGGGCGCCGACGGGATCGACTGGCTGCCGAGCAAGGGCTGGAACCAGGCCGCGGCGGACGCCGGAGGGGCGGACGGGGCTGTCGCCGAGCGCATGGGCGCGTTCATCGCGTCCACCATGGAGCTGCACCAGCTGTATCTGGAGCGTCTCTCCAGCGTCAAGGACGAAGGACTCGTCCTTCCCGCGATCACGGGTGTGTTCGACACCCCGCTCATGGAGTTCCAGGAAGCCGTCGCCCCGGTCGCCACGCTGCTGTCCGGGCTCGACCGGCACGTCCAGCGGTCCCACGAGTTCGGCAAGAGGCGCGCGGACGAAGCCGCCGGCGGCCTGTCCGCCGACGCGATCGCCGCCCTCTACCTCTACACCTGCGAGTCCGCGTTCTACCGGGAGATCAACGCGGTCCTGCGCTCCCCGGACCGGGCGAAGCTCGTCCCGTACCTCCCGTACCTGCGCCTGCTGTTCTCGGCGGTCTCCGGGCTGCCCGCCCGCACCGAGCCCCTGTTCCGCGGGGTGTCGCTGGACCTGCGGGCCCAGTACCCGCTGGGCCGCACCGTGACCTGGTGGGGCGTGTCCTCGTGCACGCCCAAGCTCAGCGTGGCCCGTGCGTTCCTCGGCAGCCGCGGCAAGCGGACGCTGTTCGAGGTGGTCCCCGCCCGGGCCGTCGGCATCCGCAACTTCTCCGCCTTCACCGAGGAAGAGGAATACATCCTCACGCCCGGCACCCAGCTCAAGGTCACGGAGGTCAAGACCGAGCGCGGCGGCCTGTGCACGGTGAAGCTGACCGAACTGGAGGAGGGGCCGCTGGTCTCCTGAGCCGGGGTCACCGGCCGCAGGGCGGCCGCCGGAGACGTCAGAGGGTCTCGCTCAGCGAGTCCGCCAGGCGCCGCCGCGCCGCCCGCGTCGCCGGCAGCACCGCTGCCGCGACCGCGCCCAGCACCGCCCCGGCGACCACCGTGAGCAGCACGGGCAGGGGCGGCAGCTGGGCGATCCCGGCCCCGATCCCGCTCGACGCCCCCTGGGCGTCGACGAGCCACCGGCCGGCCAGCGCCCCGACCGCCGTGCCCAGGACGGCGGAGACGAGCGCGGTCAGTCCGGCGGCCGTGACGATCATGGCCCCGATCTGTCGGGGGGTGAGGCCGATCGCCTTCAGCGCGAGCAGGTCGCGGCCGCGGTCCCGGACGCCCGTGCTGATCAGCGTCAGCAGCTCGGTCAGCCCGATCAGGGCCAGTACGGCGACCAGGGCGCCGATCACCGCCCGCGCCGGCTCCAGCCGGTCGGCCGGGTTGGGGGTCTCGCGGATCTCCAGCGTTCCGGCCGTCGTCCCGGCGAGCGTGCTGCTCACCGCCCGGGGATCCGCGCCCGCGCGCAGCACCAGGGCGTGGTGGTCGGGCCGCAGCTGCGGGTCGCGCTCCCGCAGGGCGTCGATGGTCGTGGTGATCACCCGGCCACCGGATTCGGGCTCGATCGTGCGGCCGACGAGGTGGAGGATCTGGGGCCGTCCCGCAACGGTCATCCGCACCCAGTCGCCGACGCGGACCCCGAGGAGGTCGAGCAGTCCCTGCCCCGCCACCGCCTCGTCCGGCCCGCCGGGCGGGCGTCCTTCCACCACCGCCGAGGGGTACGGATCCTTCGCCGTGCCCAGCCCGCGGAGCGTGATCGTGCCGGTCTGTCCCGGTACGAGTGCGACCATCTCCGCGCCCGGATGGACCGCGGCGACGCCCGGGACCGCCGCGAGGGTCCTCTGCAGCTCGGTGTCCGACGGCCCGCCGGGCTGCTGGGCGCGTACGGTCAGCGCCGCGGGCATGCCGACCGTCGCGGGCCGGCTGCGGAACTGGTCCAGCGTCGACCAGGCGACGAGCGCGACCGTGATGAGGGTCAGCGGCAGGGCGAGCCGGAGCACCGGGACGAGCGTCCGCCAGCGTCGCGGGAACGCGGCCCGCCACCCCAGGACCAGGGCGGGAGGAACCCGCATCCCGAGGGCCCGCCGGCCGAGGGCGGTCATCGGCGCGGCGGACGGGAGCGCCGCCCGGGCCACCGGCACCGGCGGCACGCGCCCGGCCCGCCAGGCCGAGAGCCCGGTGGCGGCCGCGATCAGCAGCACGGCGCCGCAGGGTATGCCGATCATCAGGGCGGTGTGGCCGGGCAGACCCTGCCACACCTCGGCCGCGTCCCCGATCCGCCCCGGAATCCGGGCGCCGAGCAGGGCGATGGCCGCCGTGCCGAGGGCCACGCCGACCAGGGCGAAGGCCACGTGCTGGACGAGGAAGCCCCGGGCCACCTGGCCGGGGGTGAAACCGACGGCCTTGAGGACGGCGATGTCCCTCAGCTGCCCGCGGACCCGCGCGGCGATCGCCCCGGACGCGGCCAGCGCCGCCGCGAGTAGCGCGCCGAGTCCGAAGACGGCGAAGACCTGCCCGAGGAGCCGGTCGTCGCCGCCGGCCTCGGCCCGCGCCTGCGTCCACTTGGTGACCTGTGCCACGCGGTCCGCGCCGAGGACGGTCACGGCCCGCTGGACGATGAAGTCGGTGTCGCCGGGATCCTCCAGGCGCAGTCCCACGCTCTGCCCGAACGATTCCCGGCCCATCGCGTCGAGGGTGGGGGAGAGGACCCAGCCGATGCCGGGTGCGCCGCCCGGCCGGTAGCGCGGCTCGGCCGCCTCGGCCACGCCGCTCACCCGCAGGGTGCGCGGGGCGCCGTCCGGCCCGGTGACCCGTACGGTGTCGCCCGGCTCGGCCCACAGTGCGCGCGCGACCGCAGCCTCCAGCACGACCGCGCCGTCCCGGTCGGCGTCGCCCTCCGGCGGGGGCAGCCAGCCGCCCGCGGTGACGAGCGGCCGTCCCGTCTGCGGGGGTGTCACCTCGGCAGCGCGCAGGGTGACCGAGGCCCGGGCCCCGCGTGACTCGACGGTCGTCGCCGCGGTACGGAAGGGCCCGGAGACCGAGGCGACCCCGTCCAGTCCGGACAGGGCGTCCAGGTCCGCCCCGGGGCGGGTGTGCAGCCAGACGTGTCCGCCCCGGGACTGGTTGAAGCTCCGCTGCCAGGGGTTCGCGGCGTAGCCGAACAGTGCGCCGGCCAGCAGCAGCGAGGCGATGATGCCAGCACTGGCCAGGACGACGAAGAGGGCTTCGCCGCGGTGTGCGCGGAAGTCGGCGTGCGCCCAGCGCAGTGTGGCCCGCACGGTCAGTCCTTGAGGTCGAGGACGCGGGACACGCCGCCGGGGCGCCCCTGGCGGCCGGCCCCGGCCCCGAGTCGGGCGTCGTCGGCGATCCGCCCGTCGAAGAAGCTGATGACGCGGTCGGCGGCGCTGGCCATCCGGGCGTCGTGCGTGACCATCAGGATCGTCTGGCCGCGCTGGTGGAACCGCGAGAGCAGCCGCAGCACCTCACGGGTGCCCTTGCTGTCGAGGCTGCCGGCGGGCTCGTCGGCGAGGAGCAGGGCCGGGTGGTTGACCAGGGCCCGGGCGAGGGCGACCCGCTGCTGTTCGCCGCCCGACAGCTCGCCGGGCATCGCACGCTCGCGGCCCTCCAGGCCGAGTTCGGCGAGGAGCTCGGCGCGGGATGCGCGGGCGGCCCTCGGGGAGGTGCCGGCGAGCAGCGCGGGCAGTTCGACGTTGTCGGCGACGGTGAGGTTGGAGACCAGGTTGAAGAACTGGAAGACGATGCCGATGCTGCGGCGCCTGAGCACCGCCCAGCGGGCCTCGCGGTACGCGTCGACCCGCTCCCCGCCGATCCACAGCTTCCCCGCGTCCGGCCGCTGGAGGCCACCGATCAGGTGCAGCAGCGTGGACTTCCCGGCTCCGGACGGGCCGGTGACCGCGACGAACTCGCCGGGCTGGACGGTCAGGTCCACCCCGCGCACCGCGGCGACCGGGGCGCCCTCGCCGTGGTGCGTCTTGGCCAGGCCCTCGGCCCGGACTATGGGCACGTCTGGAGCGGTGGTGGCGGTGTCGCTCATTCCAGCTCCTCCTGGCAGCGTTCCAGCCAGTCGAGGTCGGCCTGCAGGTGCAGCATGGCGCCCTCGATCAGCAGTTGGGAGATCTTGTTGTCGCGGTCCTCGGTCGCGGCCAGCTTCGACAGGTCCCGCATGGTGTTCAGGTACTGCCGCCGCTGCTTGTTGATCAGCGCGATCGGGTCGGCCATCCGGGATTCCGGTGCGAGGGCGAGCTTCATGAAGAACTCGTCCCGTACCCGGGGTTCCTCGGCGGTGTCCTCGAACCAGGCCCGTACGGCCTCGCGCCCGGCGTCCGTCAGCCGGTAGGTGCGCTTGTTGGGCCGGCCCGACTGCTCGACGTCCTCGCCTTCGATCAGACCGCTCTTCTCGAGTCTTCCGAGGGTGACGTAGATCTGGCCGACGTTCGGCTGAGGGTACGCGGCACCCAGGAGCTTCTCAAGGTCCTGTTTCAGCTCGTAACCATGGGCAGGGCCACGCGTGAGGAGTGCCAGGAGCGGCAGACGCACTCGCTCCCCCCTCCTTATCGCTCCGTAGTCAACCGTTCACCGGGCAGCGGACGGTTGGCGCCGTCGCCCGCCCCGCCTGCCTGGGCATCTAGTATCGCGCATGCCTAACAGGTATATATAGGCCGCATGGGTCGGCAGCGCAGCCGGATCGTGCACTGGGAGGAACCTATGCGGTGGATGCGCGCCGCGGGTAGGGCTCTCCTCGTCGCGGCGGTGGTGGCGGCGGGGTACGCCGGCTTCGGCGTCCGTGCCGACGCTGGCGCGGACGGGGCCCGCGGCCCCCTGACGCTCGCGACGGCGGGCGACCTGACCGGCTACCTGTCCCCGCTGCTCGCCGACTGGAACGAGGGCCACCCCGACGAGCGCGTGACGCTCGTCGAACTGCCCGACTCGGCCGACGAGACCCGGGCCCAGATGATCAGCGAACTGCGCTCGGGCGGCAACCGCTTCGACGTGCTGAACATCGACGTCGCCTGGACGTCCGAGTTCGCCGCGGCCGGATGGATCTCCCCGCTGGAGCGCAGCCGCTTCCCGCTGGACTCGTTCCTGAAGCCGGTCGTCGACACGGCGACCTTCGACGGCCGGTTGTACGCGGTCCCGTACGTGACGAACGCGGGACTGCTCTACTACCGCAAGGACGTCCTCGACCAGGAGGGCGAGCAGCCGCCGCGCACCTGGGCCGAACTGGCCCGCCAGGCCCGCACGATCGCCCCGAGGCACGGCCTGGACGGCCACGCCGGCCAGTTCCTGCCCTACGAGGGGCTCACCGTCAACGTCACCGAGGCCGTGCATTCGGCGGGCGGATCGATCCTGCGGGACGAGGGTGCCCGCGTGGCCGTGGACTCGGACGCGGCGCGCGCCGGACTGCGGTTCCTCGCGGACGGTGTGCGCGACGGCTGGATCCCCCGCGAGGCGCTCGGCTGGAAGGAAGAGGAGTCCCGGCAGGCGTTCCAGGACGGCCGGCTGCTGTTCCTGCGCAACTGGCCGTACATGTATGCGAACGCGAGCGACGGAGGCTCGAAGGTCGCGGGCCGGTTCGCGGCCGTGCCGCTGCCCGGGGCCGAGGGGCCCGGCGCCAGCGTGCTCGGCGGCTCCAACCTCGCCGTCAGCAGCCGTGCCCGGCATCCGGCGACGGCGGCCGACCTGATCTCCTACCTCACCAGTGAACCGGTCCAGCGGAAGGTCCTCACCCAGGGCTCGCTGCCGCCGGTGCGTGCCGCGCTGTACGAGGATCCCGAGCTGATCCGCGCCTACCCGTACCTGCCGACGCTCCGGCAGAGCGTGCTCTCGGCGGTGCCGCGGCCCAAGAGCCCGCGCTACGACCAGGTCAGCATCGCCGTGCAGGCGGTGGCGCAGGACCTGATGGCGCTGCGCCAGTCCCCCGAGCAGTCCGTGGCGCGGCTCGCGCGCGAGCTCGAGGCCCTCTCCCGCAAGGGCTGATCGCACTCTTCTCCACCTCCTCGAAGGGCACCTACTTACATGTTAAGTAGGTGCCCTTTCTCATGCACGTGGGTATTCCGGTACAAACCACCCCAGCTTCCCGCTACTTCTGGACACATCGTTGACACCTTTCGGTCGCTACTACTTAACATGCATGCATAACAGCGCACCTGATCAGGGCGCTCTCGCATTCAGCAGACAGGTCGACGCGAGATGCTCAGCACCCTTCCGGCCGACACCGGCCTCCCCTCCCGCAGCGCCACGGCAGCCGACGCCTGGTGGCGCGACGCGGTGATCTACCAGGTCTACGTCCGCAGCTTCCTCGACAGCACCGGGGACGGCATCGGCGACCTGGCCGGCGTACGGGCCGGGCTGCCCTACCTCCGCAAGCTCGGTGTCGACGGCATCTGGCTCAGCCCCTTCTACCCGTCGCCGCAGCACGACCACGGCTACGACGTCGCCGACTACCGGGGCGTCGACCCCGTCTACGGCGACCTCGTCGAGTTCGACCGGCTCGTCGCCGACGCCCACCGGCTCGGCCTCAAGCTGCTGCTCGACATCGTCCCCAACCACTGCTCCAGCGAGCACCCGTGGTTCCGCGACGCCCTCGCCGCGGGGCCCGGCAGCGCCGTCCGCTCCCGCTTCCACTTCGCGCCCGGCCGCGGCCCGGACGGCGCGGAGCCGCCGAACAACTGGCGCGCCATGTTCGGCGGCCCCGCCTGGAGCCGGGTCACCGAGCCCGACGGCACCCCGGGGGAGTGGTACCTGCACCTGTTCACGCCCCAGCAGCCCGACCTGAACTGGCGCGACCCGGCCGTGGGCGACGACTTCGAGCAGGTGCTGCGCTTCTGGCTGGACCGCGGTGTCGACGGCTTCCGCATCGACGTCGCCGCCGGCCTGTACAAGCACCCCGAGCTGCCCGACTCGGACGACCCGGAAGCCGACGAGCGGGCCCGCGACGCCGTCAACCAGCTGGCCTGGAACCAGCCCGAGGTCCACGGAGTGTGGCGCCGCTGGCGCTCGGTGTGCGAGGAGTACACCGCCCGCGACGGACACGAGCGGCTGCTGGTCGGCGAGGTGTCCGTGCCGACCGCCCGCGAGCACGCCGAGTACGTCCGCCCCGACGAGCTGCACCAGGCGTTCTTCTTCGACCTGCTGAGCGCGCCCTGGGACGCCGCCGCCTTCCGCCGGACCATCACCGAGGCGGTGCGCGACATCGCCGGCACCGGCTCCACCGTCACCTGGGTCCTCAACAACCACGACCAGGTCCGCACCGTCACCCGCTACGCGGGCGAGCCCGGCGTGGAGGGCAGCGGACTCGGCGCCGCCCGCGCCCGCGCCGCAGCCCTGCTGATGCTCGCCCTCCCCGGCGCCGCCTACGTCTACCAGGGCGAGGAGCTCGGCCTCCCCGAGGTCCTCGACCTGCCCGACGAGGTCCTCACCGACCCGATCTTCCACCGCACCGGCAGCCGCAAGCACATCCGGGACGGCTGCCGCGTCCCCCTGCCCTGGTCCGGACACGCCTCCCCGTTCGGCTTCAGCGGGGCTTCGGCCGACATCAAGCCGTGGCTGCCGCAGCCCGCATGGTTCGCCGAGCACACCACCGACCGCGCCCTCGCCGACACCCGTTCCTTCTGGCACCTCTACCGCGACGGCCTCCAGCTGCGGCGCAGCCTCCCGCAGCTCGGCGACGGCACCCTGCGCTGGCTGGACACGCCCCCGCACGTCCTGGCGATGGTCCGCGGCGACGGCCTGGTGTGCGCCGTCAACTTCGGCACGGAGCCGGTACCCGCCCCGGTCCCCGGGCCCCCGCTCCTCGCCAGCGGCCCGTGCCCCGACGGTGTGCTCCCCGCTGCCACCGCCGCCTGGTGGACGGGGGAGTTCCCGGCCCCGTAAGCCCCCCAGGCACCACCGCGCCAGCCCCCGACCGCCCTCCTCACCCGCCCCTCACCCGCCCCTTCGAAAGGGAGCTCCTCATGCGACGACCCAGCACGACGCCCCGACGCATCGCACTCGCCACCTCGGCGGCCCTCGTCCTCGCCCTCGGTGCCACCGCCTGCGGCGGCGGCACCACCGGACCCGCCTCCGGCGGTGAGCTGAACGGCCAGACCGTGACCGTGGCCGGCGTCTGGACGGGCAGCGAGCAGAAGAACTTCAAGAAGGTCCTCGACGCCTTCACCGCGAAGACCGGCGCCAAGACGGTCTTCGTCCCCTCCGGCGACAACGTCTCCACCTTCGTCGGGAGCAAGATCGAGGGCGGCAACGCCCCCGACGTGGTGATGGTCCCCCAGGTGGGCGTCCTGAAGCAGTTCGCCAAGGAGGGCTGGCTCCAGCCCCTTTCCGACGAGGCGGCCAAGACCGCCGACGCCTCCCTCGCCCCGGTGTGGAAGAACTACGGCACCGTCGACGGCACGTACTACGGCCTGTACTTCAAGGCCGCCCACAAGTCCACCGTCTGGTACGCCCCCGATGCCTTCACCCAGGCCGGCGCCAGTGAGCCCAAGACCTACGCCGACCTGCTGAAGACCGGCCGCTCGCTCGCCGACTCCGGACGACCGGCCTTCGCCATAGCCGGCGAGGACGGCTGGACACTCACCGACTGGTTCGAGAACGTCTACCTCTCCCAGGCCGGCCCGGAGAAGTACGACCAGCTCGCCCAGCACAAGATCAAGTGGACCGACGACAGCGTCGTCAGGGCCCTCACCACCCTCGGTGACCTGTTCAAGGACAAGCAGCTCGTCGCCGGCGGCGCCCAGACGGCCCTCCAGACCGACTTCCCCTCCTCCGTCGAGCAGGTCTTCGGCCCCCAGCCCAAGGCGGGCATGGTCTACGAGGGCGACTTCGTCGGCGGCGTCGCCAAGGACCAGTTCGGCAAGAAGCTCGGCACGGACGCCAAGTTCTTCCCGTTCCCCGCCGTCGACGGCGGCAAGGCGCCCGTCGTCAGCGGTGGCGACGCGGCCGTCGTCCTCAAGCAGGGCAAGAACGGCAAGGCCGGCATGAAGCTGGTCGAGTTCCTCGCCTCGCCGGAGGCGGCCGAGGTCTGGGCCGGCGCCGGCGGCTTCCTGTCCCCGAACACCAAGGTCGCCCCCTCCGCGTACGGCGACGACACCACCCGCAGCACCGCCGAGTCCCTCGTCGCGGCCGGCGACTCCGTCCGCTTCGACATGTCGGACCAGGCCCCGGCCGCGTTCGGCGGCACCAAGGGCGCGGGCGAGTGGAAGCTCCTCCAGGACTTCCTGCGCGACCCCTCCGACCCGCAGGGCACCGCCGCGAAGCTCGAAGCCGAGGCCGCCAAGGCCTACGGGAACTGAGGCGGCCCCCCATGGCTGACACCCCCCCCACCGCCCGCGCCGCGGCCGATCCGCGGCGCCGGGCCCGCAGGAGGCAGCGCCGCCTCGCCGTCCTCTTCGTCCTGCCGGCCCTGCTCCTGCTCGGCGCCCTGGTCGTCTACCCGGTCGTCTTCTCCTTCGTCCGCAGCCTCTTCGACGCCAGCGGCGACCGGTTCGTCGGCGCCGGGAACTACGCGGCGATCGTCCAGGACCCGGCCACCCTCAAGGCGATCCGCAACAGCACCATCTGGGTCGTGGTCGCCCCGACCCTGCTGACCGGACTCGGCCTGGTGCTCGCCGTGCTCACCGAGAAGGTGCGCTGGGCGACCGCCTTCAAGCTGGTGCTCTTCCTGCCGATGGCCGTGTCGTTCCTCGCCGCGGGCATCATCTTCCGCCTCGCCTACGAACAGAACCCGGACCGGGGCGTGCTCAACGCGGTCGCCGTCGGCATCCACGACACCTTCGAGGACGCCGCCGCCTACCCGACCGCCCGCCCCCGCGAGGGCCACGGCCTCGCGGGCGGCGCGGGCGGCCCCTACAGCACCGAGAAGCCCGTGCGCCCCGGTGAGCCGGTCAGCCTCGGCCTCGTCGGAGTGGCACCCGATGCGGTACCGGCCGCCGCAGCCGGGGCCGCGGCCCCGCCGACAGCCGGCGCGGACACCATCGCGGGCGTCGTCTACCTCGACTTCGCCCCCGGCGGCGCCGGAACCCCCGGCACGGTCGACCCGGGCGAGAAGGGCCTGCCCGGCATGACCGTCGAGGCCGTACGGGACGGCAAGGTGGCCGCGACCGCCACCGCCGGTGCGGACGGATCGTTCCGCTTCACCGGACTGGCCGCCGGCGAGTACACCGTCCGGCTGCCCGCGGCCAACTTCGCCGCCCCCTACCAGGGCGTGAACTGGCTGGGCCCGGCCCTGGTGACGCCCGCCATCATCGGCGCCTACCTGTGGGTGTGGACCGGCTTCGCGATGGTGCTGATCGGCGCCGGGCTCGCGACCATCCCGCGCGACGCGCTGGAGGCCGCCCGGATGGACGGCGCCACCGAGGGCCAGATCTTCCGCAAGATCACCGTGCCGCTCCTGGCGCCGGTCCTCACCGTCGTCTTCGTCACCCTGGTGATCAACGTGATGAAGGTCTTCGACCTCGTCTACATCATCGCGCCCGGTCCGGTCCAGGAAGAGGCCAACGTACTGGCCACCCGCATGTGGCTGGTCTCCTTCGGCGGCGGCAACGACCAGGGCCTCGGCAGCGCGCTCAGCATCGTGCTCCTCCTGCTGGTCGTCCCCGCGATGGTCTTCAACATCCGGCGGTTCCGAAGGAGTGGAACATGAGCAGCCAGGGAACCATCGAACGGCGACCGCCCCGGCGGGCGACGGCGCTCCGGCCCGCCCCCGCCCCGTCCCCACCGGGGCCGCGCCGCAGGAGCCGGCTGTCCCGCCTGCTGGGCAGCTCGGCCGTCCAGGCCCTGCTGATCCTGGTCGCCCTCGTGTGGATCACACCGCTCGCCGGCCTGCTGCTGTCCTCGATGCGCTCCGAGCAGGACAACGCCTCCGGCGGTTGGTGGACCGCCCTCACCGACCCGTCCCAGCTGTCCCTGGACAACTACGGCGCCCTGCTGGAGGACTCCGGCATCGCGGCGGCCTTCGGCAACACCGTCCTGATCTCGGTGCCCACCACCGTCCTGGTGGTCGGCATCGCGGCCCTGGCCGGCTACGCCTTCGCCTGGCTGGACTTCCCCGGTCGGGACGGCATCTTCCTGGTGGTCGTCGGGCTGCTCGTCGTGCCGGTGCAGATCGGGCTGCTCCCGGTGGCGAAGCTCTTCGGTGCGGTCGGACTGTTCGGCACGATCCCGGGCGTCGTCCTCTTCCACGTCGCCTACGGGCTGCCGTTCGCGGTCTTCCTGCTCCGCAACTACTTCGCCGAGATCCCGCGCGAGATGCTGGAGGCCGCGCGGATGGACGGCGGCACCGAGTGGCGGATCTTCTTCCGGCTGGTGCTGCCGCTCGGCCGCCCCGCCATCGCCAGCCTGGCCATCTTCCAGTTCCTCTGGGTCTGGAACGACATGCTCGTGGCGCTGCTCTTCGCGGACAGCGGGTCCCAGCCGCTCACGGTCGCGCTGCAGTCCCAGATCAGGCAGTTCGGCAGCAACATCGGCGTCCTCGCGCCGGGCGCGTTCCTGTCCCTGGTGGTCCCGCTGGTCGTCTTCTTCGCCTTCCAGCGGCACTTCGTCCAGGGGGTGATGGCAGGATCGGTGAAATAGCCCCGCCGGTCCCGCGTCCCACCCCGGCCCCCTCCTCCGCAGCCCGGCGGCGGAGGGGGCCGTTCCGTCAGGCCGAGGGGGCCTCGCCGATCGGGCGGATCACCACCGGGTACTCCGGGGATCCCGCGGGCACCGGGCACTGGGTGATCCGGGCCGCGATCTCGGTGACGCGGTCGAGGCCGGAGCACTCCAGCAGCCAGTAGCCGGCGGTGAGGACGTCGGCGTCGGCGTACGGGTGGTCGGTGACCACCGGATCGCGGCCGGGGGAGCCGGTGACGAACCGGGCGTCGGCGGGTGCGGTGAACCCCTGCCCGTCCAGCAGTTCCCCGGAGGCGGTGAGCTCCGCGTTGAGCTCGTTCATGAAGGCGACCATGGCCGTGATCTCGTCACCGCTCCACCGGGGAGAGGACGAGTCCTTCCCCTCCATCGCGTCGTAGTCCGCCTGGCTCGCCTGAACCGTCACGAAGTACTTCATCCCCCCAGCCAACCAGCTCCGGATGCGGTGGGCCGGTTCCCGGACCGGGGCGGCTCCGCGTTTCCCCCGGGCGGGGGGACGCGGCGGCCGGGGCGGGTGCCTGCTCAGGAGGACCGGGGTCCCGGTTCCTCGGCGAGCCGCTCCTTCTCCGCCTTCAGCTTGCGCCACACCGTGCCGAGGGCCGCTATGTCCTGCCCGTCGAGGAGGTCCGTGAAGACCGGGGCCAGGGCCTCCCGGCGGGTGGCGTCGGCCTCGGCGAAGACCCGGTGGCCCTCTTCGGTGAGGGAGACCTCGACCGACCGCGCGTCGCGGGCCGACGGGGTACGGGCCACCAGCCCCCGGGACTGGAGCGCGTCCACGACCCGGGAGACCTGGCTGCGGCTGAGCATCGTGCTGTTGCCGAGGACGGAGGCGGGCACCGGCTCGGGGCTGGACGCCAGCCACAGCATGACCTCGAACCACGAGACGGGGAGGCCGTGCGCCTTGGTGAGCGCCCGGTCGACGCGCTCGGTCATCACCGTGCCGGCCCAGACGAGTCCGTAGAAGGCGTAATCGGCGGCGGACATCTCGGCCTGGGTCAGTTTCTTCGGCATGGACCGAGTATAGGGAGTGGGTGGTTGCGTGCGCACACACACAAGTCTATGGTTGTGTGTGCACGCACATAAGGCGTTCGTCCGAAAGGTTCCCCATGTCCACTGAGCCCGTCACCCTCCGTACCGTCCTCATCACCGGAACCTCCTCCGGGATCGGTCTCGCCGCCGCCGTCGCCGCCGCCCGGGCCGGCTGGCGTACGGTCGCCACCCTCCGCGACGCCACCCGCGCCGACGCCCTGCGCAAGGCCGCCGCCGAAGCGGGCGTCGAGCTCGACATCCGGCAGCTCGACGTCACGGACGAGGCGTCCGTCGCCGCCGCCGTGGACGGCGTGATCGCCGACTACGGCCGGCTCGACGCCGTCGTCAACAACGCCGGCGCCGGCCACGTGGCCACCCTGGAGAACGACTCCCTCGCCGACATCCGCAAGGTGATGGAGGTCAACTTCTTCGGCGTGCTGAACGTCTCCAAGGCCGCGCTCCCGCACCTGCGCGCCACCGGCGGCCGCCTGGTCACCGTCACCAGCGTCGGCGGCGTCGTCGGCCAGCCGTTCAACGAGGCCTACTGCGCCGCCAAGTTCGCCGTCGAGGGGTACATGGAGAGCCTGGCCCCCGTCGCCCGCACCCTCGGCGTCACCGTATCCGTCGTCGAGCCCGGCGCCGTGGCCACGGAGTTCGTGAACAACATCGGCATCGACATCGAAGCCGACCTCGACGCCGGCCCCTACACCGGCGCGCTGCGCACCTACATCGACCGCACCGTCGCACAGTTCCTGGACGGCAGCGCGCAGACCCCGGCCGGGGCGGCGGAATCGGTCATGGCGGCCCTCACCGCCGACCGGCCCGCGTTCCGGATCCAGACCACCGACTGGGCCCGCGGCTTCGTCGGCACCAAGCTGGCCGACGTCGACGGCTCCGCGGTCCAGGCCCTCACCTCCGCCTGGGTCGCCTGACCACCCGGCCACCCGGCTACCCGGGCCGCCGGCCGTCAGTTCCCGAAGGCGGCCACGGCCAGGCGCTGGGCCACCGCCGGGGCACCGTCGCGGGGGAAGGCCGCGGTGCCCAGTGCGTAGACCGCGCGCCGGTTCAGGTCGCGGGAGGCGAAGACGCCGCTCCGGTAGCCCGGGTCGGAGCCCGTCTTGCCCCACAGGACCGAGCCGTCGGGCAGCGGCACGGACATCAGGCCGACGCTGAAGCAGGCCGTGCCCCTGGCGGGGCCGGTGTTGCAGAGGGAGCCGTCGGCGTACGGCAGCGGCGCGCCGTCGGCGCCCTTCGGCACGGCGAACAGCTCCGCGGCCTGCCCCGGCCGCAGCAGCCGCCCGTCGAACAGGCCGGTGATGAACCGGTCCAGATCACCCGTGGTGGACGTCATGCTCGCCGGCAGCCCGCCCTGCACGTTGACGTCGACCACGCCGCCGGTGCTCCCCGGCAGGTAGCCGGGCAGGTACGGCCGAGGCACGGGCGTGCTGCGGCCCGGAGCGGCGGCCTTGGTCTCCCGCATCTTCAGCGGCTTCAGGATGCGGGTGGTCACCTCGTACTGGTACGGGTGCCCGGTGATCTCCTCGATGAGCTTGCCGGCAACGCGGTAGCCGAAGGAGTTGTACTCCTGCCGGGTGCCGGGACGGAAGCGCGGTCCCGGGCCGGACCTGCCCTCGGGGTGGAGCGTCTGCCGGATCACCTCGTCGAAGGTGAGGTAGTCGAAGCGCCGCTCGATCTCCTCGTCCCGGGACGGGGCCGGCGCGCCCTCGAAGTCCTGGGGCAGACCGCTGGTGTGGTTGAGCAACTGCCGTACGCTGACCGGCTCGGTGAACCGGTCCTCCGGAAGCAGCCCGGGCAGATAGTGCTGGACGCTCCGGTCCAGGTCGACCCGGCCCTCGGCGGATAACTGGAGCAGGATCACCGCCTCCATGGGCTTGCTGATGCTGCCGATCCGGAAGTGGGCATCGGGGCTGATGCGCTTGCCCGTGACGAGGTCACCGGAGGTTCCGCGCCATGAGTGCCGGTCCTTGTGGACCTCGGCCACGACGCCGGCGGCGCCGTCGTCCGGACGCAGGGCGATCGCCTCGCGCAGTCCGGCAGGGTCGAGACCCGTGCGGGGCCCGGGGCCGGCAGCCTACGCGGGGGCGACGGTACAGAACGCCACGGCTGCGGCGAGGGACAGGGACAGGGGCGGGGCGGAGGAACGACGTACGGCACATCTCCACTGGGCAGGCGGAACAGGACCGTTCGATCCTGTCCGGCCGGCCCGCCCGATGCGACGGGGATCCCCCGGGCCCCACCCCAAACCGACCCTGACCCCACATCAGGGGAGCCAATCGAGGCAGCCCTTGGGGGATTCACCCGTGTGCCGGAGCGTCCCCCGTGGCCTCAGCCCTCGGGGTGCGGGGGTTCCACGTCCTTGGAGAGGGGGACCTGGCCGGTGTTGTCGACGTGTCGGGCCGAGACCCACACGGGCTTGTCCCGCAGCAGGTACCAGATGCTGTTGCCGTCGATGTCCTGGGCGTGGACCTTGCTCATGAGGCCGATCTGCGTGCCGTGGGTGAGGGTTCCGGAGATGGTGGAATCGGTGCTGGGGTACCTGCGCAGGTTGACGCCGTTGGCGCTGACGACCGTGCCGAAGGGCTGCTGGGGGCTGGGCATCTCTTCCTCCAGGGGATGGCTGGTGGCTGTGACCGCCGCGCCCGGCCTCCGGACGCGCTGACCGCAGAGTAGCGTCACCCGTCCACCACGGTCGGTGATGCTCGCGGTGCGTGGTGTCACGTTGCGTGTCACCGTGGGGGAGGAGAAACCATTCGTCACGAGGAGTCGCCGTCATGGGCGGTACGCAGGACAAGCGCCAGAAGCCGGGCAAGGGCCGCGAGGAGCAGCAGCACGTGCACCGCAGCGGCCAGGACCCCACCCAGTCGGGCGGCGGTCAGGAAGGCGGTCGGGGCAAGAGCCCCGAGGAGCTCAGGCGCCGTCAGGAGGAGATGACGCGCCGTCGCGAAGAGGACGAGATGCGCGACGACGAGCGCTGACCGCGGCCGCGCGGCCGCGTCGTCACACCGCCGCGTCGTCACACCGCGGCGCCGTCACACCGCGGCGCCGTCGCGCCGTCGCGCCGTTGCGCCCGCGCACGCAGGGCCCGGCCGGGGTTCGCCGTCAACACCTCGGCCGGGCCCTGTCATGGGCTCAGGCGAAGTGGGGCAGGTCCAGGGGCCCGCGGGCGTCGGCGATCCACCGCTGGACCGCCGCGTTGGCCGTGTCGTCGAGGGCGGAGAGGGCTTCGATGGCGTGTAGGTCGCCGGCCAACGGCGGGATGCCGGCCGCGGTCAGCGCCGCGTGCAGTGCGAGTCGCCGGCGGTGCACCGCACTGACCCGGCCCGCCGGTCGCTCCTCGCGCTCCCGGACCGGGTCCGGATCTGGGACCGGGCCCGGATCCGGGATCGGGTCCGGGAGCGGCGTCCGGGCGGCGGTGGTCCCGTAGCCGTCGAAGTCCCGTGCCCCGGGGAACCGGTAGGGGTCGAGCGCGTCCTGCGGTGTCGGCGCAGGGGAAGAGCCTCGCCACGTGTTCATGCAAGAACCTCCTGAATTCTGTCGCTGGTGGCAGGGATCAACGCTGCTGCTGATCCTGTAGCGCACGGGCGCCGGCGGTGATCACCTCGGCGAGCTGGTTGGCGAGCGCCACGCCGCATCCGCCGAGCCGGACGAACCCGCGGCAGCCCACGGGTCCGTCGTTGGCGAGGGAAGGGAGCACCAGACCCGCGAGTGCGAGAGCGGCCTGGAGGTTGGCCACGGCTTCCTGACCGGCCTGGTAAGCGGTGTCCTGGAGCTGCCTGTACCGGATCCGCTCGGCATAGGAGGGCTCATGCATCATTTCTGCTGTCTTCTCTTCGGGAAGCGAGGGGGAGGGGAGGGAAGGAGCGCGTCGCACACTCGTTCGCCCGCGGGGACGGTGTCGGAAGGCTGCCGTACCAAGATTGCGAACAGCCCGTGACCTGTTGGTTTCGACCGTCGTTCCTGAGGTGCAAACGATCATTCCGCTGAGCTCCGGGAAGGACCGCGTTCTCCATGCAGTTAGCGGCTGTCGCCTCTTCGCCCGCCCCTTCGTTCCCGGCGCCCTTCACGGCAGCGCGACGGAGGCCGGGCGCACAGGACGGGGGAGCGGCCGTCATGCCCCGTAGTGGAACGTGGGGCCGGGGGAGGGCATCCGGTTCCGGTGGCGCGGCATGGGGTTGCGGGGCGGCCGCGTGAGCGTGATCTGGCGTACGAGCTGCTGGAAGCAGGCGAGCGCGGCGATGGCCGGGAGCGTGGCCGCGGCCTGGGCCGCCAGCGTTCTGGGCGCCTGGGCCACGCAGAGGAATGTGGCAAGGGTGGAGAACAACAAGACGATGGACCAAGAATGGACGGCGCGGCGCTGGTGCAGGGCGGCCCTCAGGATGGACAGGGAGGCGACCATCCAGGGTCCGTAGATCAGCAGCGGCCACCAGCTGACGACGTCGTGCGCGGTACGGGGCGCGGCACTGTGCCGAAGGGCGTCACAGATGGCGAGGCCGCTGAACACGCTCACCACGGCGGCGATCACGGCGACCAGCAGGGCGGTGAAGAGGCTGCCCGTTCGCAGCAGCGACCCGAACGGCGACTTCGACGCGGCGTGGCGGTGTCCGCCGGACGCCTGCGCCGGCGGCAGCCCGACGACGCTCGGCGGTCCGACCACGCCTGCCGATCCGACCGCGTTCGTCGATCCGACCACGCCCGCCGGTCCGGCGACCATGTTCGCGGAGCCGAGCGCGTCGGTCGTCTCGTCGAAGCCGGCACGGTCGAAGGGCTCCGCCTGCCTGGGGGGCATCGAATCCTGCAGCAGGTAGGCGAGCTCCTCCGCCGGATCCCACGGGCTGCCCACCTGGCCGAGCACGAGCGGTGACTGCCCTGCCACGGGGGGCGGTTCGACGTCCGGACCCGTCCAGAACATGCGTGTGTCCGGCTGGGGACGGGCGCCGCTCAAGTCGTGGTGACCGTACGTCTCAAACACGGGAGGCCATCCCTGCACGTTCGTCGGGGCACATGCCGGACGGGGTGGCCGACGGTGCCGAGCGCCGGTCGAACTCGCTGTGGATCGTGCTCATCGCGTGCAGGAAGTCCTCGAAGATCGAGGAGGTGTAGCTCAGCTCGATCTTCCGTCCCTCGTGCTGCAGCGTCGCGTTCAGGCCCGCTCCCAGGCCCGACGACCCCGGGGTGAAGGTCCAATTCCCCATCCGGGTCGCCGTGCGACGGGGCGGGCGCCCCTCCTGTTCCGCATGGCGACGGAAGCTTGCCGAGTGGTTTGCTGTTGTCATAGTCCAACCAACGCGCCCGGCGCCGGACTGGGTATGCGCCAAGCAGGTGATGATGACGCGGCGACCGGGCGTTGACCCCTTCCCGAGCGACCGTCCAGCCGGCGCGAACCGGTCCGCTCCGTCGCGGCCGTAGCCGGCCGCACTGCATTCCCGCAGTTCAACAAGGTGCCGATGCGGCCGCGGGGTTCGCCGTAGTCCGGGCTCCGCCATGCGCGCGGAGTCCACCACGCGCACGGCGCACGGTGGACTCCCGTCCCTCGGAGCGCTTCACGTGGCTGCAATGAGGTGACAAGGCGCAACTCTGCATATGCCGCTGCGTTATGTCGAGGTGTTGCCGAGGGCTCCTGCTGCGGGGCCCCTGCCGATCGAATCACCGCCGGAAAGGATCCGCCGTGGCAGACGTCTTCCTGAGGATCATGCTGATCTGTGCTGTGCTGGGTGTCTTCGGAGCCGCGTGGAGGTCATCCGGGGTCGGCGGACTGTGCCACAGGGACGCCCTCGAACTCAGGCGCCAGCAACGCTTCCGGGACGTCCTGTCCTTGAACACGCATGCCGTCTGGCTCGCCCACCAGGAAGCGGCAGCGGCGGCCGAGTCCGTGCCGGAGCTCACCCGGCGCGCGCCCTGCGCCGCCTGTGGAGCCTCGTCGCGCGTGGTCGGGTGGGGAGAACCGTAGCAGTGCGATGTCCGGCGCTCACGGCACGCGCCGGGGCCGGCCCGTGCCCGTGTGGGAGCGGAGGGTTTCGCTGATGAACCGGCGGCTCTGTTCCGGGCCGAGAGCCTGCGCCTGCAGGTGGTCGTACATGAGGTGGTACGGGTGGCGGTCGGCGGGCTTCTCCAGGTACAGGTCGCTGGTGAAGCGTTCCAGGTACACGACCCCCGCGTCGGTGTCCGGGAAGGTGAGGATGGAGAACTGGCCGGAGACACCGGGATGGGCCCCCGTGGTGTGCGGGAGCACCTGGACGGTGATGTGGGGCTGGGTGCTCAAGTGGTTCAGGTGCTCGAGTTGTTCACGCATGACGTCGGGGGTGCCGACACGGCGGTGCAGGGCTGATTCGTCCAGGATCGTCCATAACCGGAAGGGGCGGGCGGGGTGGTGGGCGCGGTGCTGGCGCCGCAGCCGCAACTCGAGGTGGGCCGCGGCCTGTTCGGCCGCGATGAGGGGGTTGGATTCCGTGATGACGGCCGCCGCGTAGGCGCGTGTCTGGAGCAGGCCGGGGATCAGGAGCGGTTCGTAGGAGTGGATGGAGGCGGCCTCCGTCTCCATGCCGATGAACACGCTGTACGGGACGTCGCCGTAGGCGACCCACCAGCCCTGGCGGCCCGACTCCTTCGCCATCCGCATCAGCGAACCGACGATCGCCTGGTCGGTGACCTCGTACAGTTCGCACAGGTCGCGCACGTCGCGGGGGTTGATCGCGCGGCGGCCGGTTTCGATCAGGCTGATCTTGGACTGGGACACCAGGAGCCGGCCGGCCACCTGTTGGTGCGTCATGCCCGCGGCGTGGCGCAGTCGGCGGAGTTCCGCGCCGAGGCGGCGCCGTCTGATGGTGGGGCTTCCGTTCGCCGCCATGGGCGGTCTCCCTCCAACTCCAAGACCTCACACAGGAATGCACACCCCAGGGCCGAAGCAGCAAAAGCATTCTGCATACCCAAACCGGTACAGAGTGAATCTTGATCGTGAAGATCACCTATCCGGCTCAAAAGAGCATGAGCGCGGGCGCTGTCCGTTGCCCCGCGTCAGCCGGCGAGCGTGGTCCCCCCACCGCCCGGGTCATCCGAATCCCCGCGTGTCCGCCCTCCGTGACACGCCCAACAAACCGTTACCGCACAGGACATGGCTGGGGGCGCCGCTGGACAGGCTGATCGTATGAGCGCCGTCGTGGGGGGCATCAGCCCTCGTCGACCGTGCAACCATGCGCTGGTGCACCGCTGTTCGCGCCGGGCGCGGGCGGCTGATCGAGGGTGCGCCGGAGCCAGCGGGTGCGGGCGTCGCGGGCGTCCCGGCTGAGGGCGGCCCGGGGGGCGAGCGAGTCGAAGCCGTGGAAGGCGCCGGGCCACACGTGGAGTTCGGCCCGGCCTCCGGCCCGCCAGATCGCGTTGGCGTAGGCCACGTCCTCGTCCCGGAACGTCTCGGCCGATCCGACGTCGATGTAGGCCGGGGGCAGCCGGGACAGGTCCGTGGCCCGGGCGGGAGCTGCGTAGGGCGGCAGGTCGGCGGCGCCGTACCGCTCGCCCAGCAGCGCCTGCCAGGCGGTCGTGTTGGACGTCCGGTCCCAGGTGTCGACGCCGGCCATCTGGTGGCTGGAGAACGTGTCGTTGCGGTCGTCGAGCATCGGGCACAGGAGCAGCTGCCCGATCGGAGCCGGCCCGCCGCGGTCACGGGTGAGCAGGGCCAGTGCCGCCGCGAGGCCGCCGCCGGCGCTCTTGCCCCCGATGACGATGCGGTCCGCGTCGATGCCCAGGTCCGCCGCGTGCTCGGCCACCCAGACGAGTCCGGCGTAGCAGTCCTCAACCGGCCCGGGGTACTGGGTCTGCGGTGCCAACCGGTACTCGACGGAGACGACGGCCAGCTCCAGGGCGAGGACCCATTCGCGCAGCCACTGCCGCAGCACGGACCACGCATTGCCCGTGATCATGCCGCCGCCGTGCATGTAGTACAGCAGCGGCAGCGCCCGGGCGGTCCCGGCCGGCCGTGCGCTCACGAGTGTGACGTCCGGCCCGCCCGGGGCTCCCGGCCCCCGCAGTTCCTCCACCACGAAGCGGCCGTCGGCCCGGAGTTCCCGGGCCGACGGCCTGGGCCTGACGGCGGCGTCCCGCTGCTGCCGTGCCGCGAGGTTCTCCGGGGTGAACGGCTCCCTCGCCCCGGCGCCCAAGGCCGCGAGCGCGGCGCCGAGTTCGGGATCGAGGGGAGGGGCGTCCCGGGAAGCGCGGTCCATGGACCGTAGTCAAGCATCCGCCCCCGCAGTCGGGGGCGGTGGGTCAGTCGGCGGATTCCTGGAGGTAGGCGGCGATCAGGGCCAGGTCGTTCGCGATGGCCTCCACACCGGCGATGTCCGTGGTCGGCGTGGACGCGCCGTTGACGCCCGCGTAGAAGGTGTCGAAGCGGCCGTCGCCCTTGTCGAGGTAGCCGGCGATGGTGATGGCGCCGACGGAGAGGCGGTCGTTGAGGGAGTCCCCTCCGACGGTCGCTCCGGTTTTCGCGAACACCTTCCCGCGCGCCGGGCAGGTCCGGCAGTTGTCGGCCAGCAGCCCGTCGACCCCGAGGACGGGCAGTGCCTCCCGGAAGCGCTGGGCGTCCGGGGTGCGCTGCCAGTACGCGAGCATCTGCACCAGCGCCCGCGGGGTGGCCCGGTCGGCGGGGTTGCCTCCACGGCCGTCCATGAGCTGGACCTGCTCGCGGTCGACGCCCGCCCGGTCCAGGAAGTCGGCGAGCACCGGGAAGCCGTCGGCGCACTGTCGGCTGCCGGTGGTGACGGCCATCAGGCAGATGCCCAGGTTGGCGCCCAGGTTGTGGCTGACCTTGAGGATCAGCTTGGCGTACTGCTCGTACGGCGGCGAGGTGTACGCGGCCACCCGCTGACGGCCCTCGTACGTGCGCGGCAGCCGGGCGACCGGGTTGGGACCCGTCGCGTCGGCGGTGACCTGCACCCCGGCCCGGCGCAGGGCTTCGATCAGCGCGCTCCGGCCGAACGCGGCCGGGTCCGCGATCGGGGAGACGCGCAGCAGCGGCGCGGCGTCCGCCGCGATCGTGCCGGACAGCCGGATCCGGGTGCCGCCGTCGGTGGCCGTCACCGCGATGTCCGTCGGCCCTCCCGCCTCGACCGTCTTCACCGTGGACGTGACCTGGTACGGGGCGACCTTGGGCCGCCAGTCCAGCCGGGCGTCGGCTCCCGGCCCGCTCCCGGGCGTGGTCAGCAGGTCGATGAGGTTGTCGTTGATGATCAGCGGTGTGGGGACGGGGTCCAGGACCGGGTCGGGGGCGAAGAGGCGGCTGTCGACGATCACGTCGCCGTCGACCCGGGTGATGCCGGCATCGCGGACCTGCCGGGCGAGCCGGTCGATCCCGGCGAGCGGGTTCTCCGGCGTGAGGGTCGCGCCCGGGAAGTCGTTGGCGTAGGTGTGGTCGAGGTCGGTGTACGCGACCGTGCCGTCGGGCCGCGTCCGGCCGCCCATGGTGAGGTCGCCCTGGGCGACGAGATCGAGGTCGCCGGTCAGCGTGGCCCCGTTCCGCTCGCCGACCGCGTAGACGGGGGTCACGAAGCGGTGGTCCGGGCCGAGGGTCTGCCAGGGGCCGGAGACGGAGAACAGCTTCGCGGTGGAACCCGGGATGAAGAACTGCCCGGGGAACATGCTGTGCAGGACCCGCCCGTCATCCGGTGCGGTCTGCAGGAGGCCCCACTGGGCGTGGCGGTACTCCGGCTTGCGCATGATCTCCGTGATGCGTGGATCCAGCCGGCCCGGATCGCCTGCGCCAGGCGGCCACGGCGACGGTGAGGAGGACGGCGACGGCGACGGCGACGGGGTCGCGCCGGCAGTCGTGGCCGGGGCGAGCGCCACCAGCAGCAGGGCCGCACACCCCGCGGCCAGTCGGCGCCGCAGTCCCGCGACGCGGATCGGTATCTCCACGGCGCGCTCCGTTCGTCGCGGCTGCCTTCTGCCGGGGTCCGGGCCCACGACCCGCGGCAGCGGTCCCGGGCCTGTGAACAGCGTGGCACGGCCCGCAGTGGCCCGCACGTCACCCGGTCAGCGGTACCACGAGGTCCCGCCCGAGCTGTGCTCCCGGCGGAACCGAGCCATCATGGCGGAAAGGAAGGACCCGGCGGTCCGCTCGCGGGCGCCCCGCAGGCAAGGGCGAGGGCGCTTCCGGTCGGGAGGCGAGGCATGCACCTGGACGAGTCCCAACGGGCCTGGGCCACGATCATCACCGTTGTCGCGGTCATCTTCGCGAACGTCGCGGCGATCATCCTGATGAACACCCTCGGCCGCTGACCCGGCGCAAGACGCCCCGGCGCGGGCAACCGCGGCACGATCGGGGCGATGCCGAACGCGGCCGGGGCCAGCCCCGAACTGAAAGAGCCCGGCGCTTCGCGCGTCCGCTCAGAGCTGGGACTCGGCCAGGTTCCGCAGGGCGTCGATCAGTTCCCGGTCCCGGCGCCGGTCCCGGTCCCGGAGTCGAACCGGGGCGCCGTGGGCGCCGCCGAGCCCCACTCGTCGTCGTACCTGTCGCTGCGCCCCGTGGACGAGAAGCTGCCCACGATGAGGCCGAGGACGAGGAAGACCACGACCAGGACCTTGGCTCCGGTGCCCAGCACCAGCGGGCGGGTGCCGGAGACGGCGGCTCGGGGCTCCGGGTCGCCGAACAGCCGCTTGGGATAGGCCGACGTCAGCATCATCGCGTACGCCAGGAACCGCATCCGGAACCGGAGTACGGCCGCCGAGGCCTCGAAGATCGGCTGCGGCATCCGGCCCAGCACGAGCGTGATCAGCCAGAACACCCAGCAGATGGCTGCCCAGCCGTACTGGAGCAGCCAGGACACGATGGCGGCGGGGATCATAAGGATCAAGCGGAACAACACGGCCAGCCGGTTCAGCTCGCCGGGCCGCAGCTCGATCTGCACCGGGTAGCCGGGGGCGGCGAGCGCGAACGGCGGGTACTGGTCCACCAGCAGCATGGCGCTGGCCGTGACCCGGGTCGCGTACGCGAGGTAGTCGCCGAGGAAGTCGGCGATGCCGTGCGGCAGCCGCCCCTGGACCAGCGCGGCGAACCAGCCGACGATCGTGACGAAGAAGGCCGCGATGCCGAGCAGGGCCACCACGATCATCTGCGGGATCAGCAGCAGCCATCGCAGCAGCACGGTCCAGCGCCGCTGACGGCCCGGTGCCGGCACGTCGAGCTCCGGCAGGTGTTCGCCTGCCGGACCGTACGCGGCGGCGGGCGGGCGGGGGGTCCAGCCTGTGGTCATGGCGGCCTGCTTACGGTGGCGGCGGGCGGGGGCGGAAGAAGCACCCCCCGCGGTACGGGTACCGCGTACGCCCGCCCGTCAAAGCACCTGAACGGCAAGTTGGCCCGGCCGGAGGCATCTGCCGCTCCGGGCGGGCCGTGTGCTCAGCTGCGCTCGAAGACGACTTCCGGGTCGGCGGCCGTCGGACCGTCCAGCCGTGGCGCCGGCAGCCCCTTCAGGTGCCGGTCGAAGAAGTCGCCCACGTAGGCGCGGGTGATCTGCTGCGCCCGGGTTCCCGACAACGGGGTCTCGGGGTGCGGGTATCCGGCCTGGTCACCGAGGACGGGCCAGTCCGTGAAGCCGGGATGGCCCATGCCGCTGACGGTCAGCCACCGCTTCCAGCCGTCCATGCGGGGCCAGGCCTCCTCCCAGCTGTTGTCCTGGAGGTCCGGCGGCAGCAGCGCCGGGTCGCCGCCGAGCAGCAGGAACGGGCGGCCGCCCAGCCCGGTGGCGGGGAGCGGGTGGAAGAACGTGCCGTCCATGTTCACCCCGGCGTCCACGCGGGGATCGGCGGCCATGGCTGCCGCTGCCGATGCCCCGCCGATGGAGTGGCCGGCCATGCCGACCCGCCGGGCGTCGATGAGCCGGGAGTACCGCCAGGCAGGACGGTCCCCCGTGAGCCGGTCCAGCAGGAAGGACACGTCGCGGGCCCGGGCGTCGGACACCTTGCCCACCGACCGGTCGGGGAAGACCGCCTCGCAGGCCTTGCAGCCGAGCAGCCGGTTGCCCGGGAAGGTGGTGCCGTCCGACTCGTAGGCGTGGTCCACGGAGGCGACCACGTAGCCGCGGGACGCGAGGTCCTCCGCGAGCGTGCTCAGTGAGGACCGGGGCAGGGTGAATCCGGGGGAGAGGACGACCAGCGGGTACGTGCCGTGCCCCCAGCGCGGTACGGCGCCGGTGCGTGCACGGGTCCTGACCGCCGCGATCTGCTCGGCGGTTGCGTACTGGCCGAGCTCGCCCCGGTCGGTGAGGAACGCCTGCGCCTCGGCGACGGTCATGTAGCCGGCGGGACTGCCCGTCCCGGCGACCGCGGGGTAGTAGAGGGACAGCATCAGCTCACGGTCGGCGGTGGGGACCCACGGGTCCTTCCGGTCCCGGTCGACCAGGTGCAGGGTGTCCCGTCCTACTGGTAACGGGCCGGTGGGTCGGGGAAGTTCCAGCAGGCCGGTGTTCGTCGCCGACGGCGACGGCGACGGCGACGGCGACGGCGACGGCGACGTTGACGTTGACGTTGACGACGGCGGGGCCTGGGTCGCCGCGGGTGCCGCGACCGCAGCCGGCGCGCCCGCGAGCACCAGGCCCGCCGCGGTTGCGGCAACCATGCGGATGATCTTCTTCATGACCGCACCGTACAGTATGTCAGGTTAGCCTTACCTAACTAATTCTGTGCGAGGAGGGGCCGACGTGCCGCCCCCGCCCGCTCGCGCCGACAGCCACGCGGACCTGCGGTGACCCGGCTGGCGCTGGTAGCGTGCCGCGCGCCCGCCGAAAAGGATCACGAGAGGACGGCACAGGTGCAGGAAGTGACGCGCCACCGGGTCGACACGCAGCGCCTGTCCGAGGCGCTGGAGGACATCGGCCCACGGACCCGCAGCCGCTGGCAGTGGATGCGCTGGGACGACCCGGCCCCGCAGAAGCTGGAGGAGATGCGCGACGAACTCCTCGACCACGTCGCCGCCCGCACCGTGGAGACCCCCGTGCTCGACGAGGCGGCACGCACGGCCCTGCGGACCGCGGCCGAGTGCGGCCTCGGGGTGCTCAGCCTCGGCTGCTTCCCGGGCGGCGACCAGGAGATCGACTTCCCCCTCATCGGCGAGAAGCTCACCAGCGACGACATCGCCTTCGGGGACGTCATCGCCTACACCCCCCGAGTGGTGGCTCCCACGGCCCGGACCTGGTTCGACACCTTCGCGATATGCCTGGTCAGCGGCCTGACGTGGGACTGGCAGCGGGTGATCGGCCTGCTGCTGCGCCACGACTACGCGCCCGCGATCCACGACGGCCTGCCGTACTCGCCCCTGACCTCGACCTCCACCCCGGCGGACCTCGCCGCGATGGACGTGCTCTGCGGCTACCTGACCCCGTCGAGCGGGCACCTGCCCCGGGACTGGCCGACCGTGCCCCTGTGCAAGCCCGGTGCCGCCGAGCGCGCCGAGTACGCCCTCCGGCTGGACGCGGCCGGCCCCCTGACGCCCGACCAGCGCCTCCTGCGGGTCCTCCTCGACGACGACCGGGACGCCTTCGGGGAGGCGTTGGCGGCCCGGCTCGTCGAGCACCGGGAGGGCGTGGGACCCGACCCCGCTCCCCGGACCCTGCTGCCGCTCGGCCCCCTCGCCCTGGCCGCCCTCGCGGTCCGGGTCCACGGGTGGGAGCCGGGCATCGGGTCCGGCTACCTGCCACCGGACCTCCTGGGCTCCCCGGCGGCACCGTAGTCGGGCTCGCGGACCGGCTGAGCAACCGTCTGGCGCGGCGTCAGATCTGGCCGTGCGGGGCGATCGCGAGCAGGGCGACGTCGTCGTGGAGGTTGCGGGTGTGCCGGGGGAGGTCGGTGTTGAGGAAGTTGGCGACGTCCGCGGGGCCGGGAGCCGGACGGCCGGCGAAGCGGTGGTGGAGCCGGTCCAGCAGGGGATAGAAGTCGCCGTTGTGGTCACGGGCCTCGACGAGCCCGTCCGTGACCAGCACCAGTACGTCGCCCCGGGTGAACCGGTGGCTCCACACCCCCGGCCCGTCGGCCGCTGCCAGGCCGCCCAGGCCGAGCGGCAGCGCCGGCGAGCCCTCCAGCAGACGCACCTCGCCGCACGAGATCAGCACCGGCTCGACGTGCCCGTGGTTGGTGACCGTGACCCGGCGCCCCACGTCGTCGTACTCGACCAGCACCGCCGTGGCGAAGAGTTCCTCATCGGGGATCTCCTCGGCTTCCCGGGCCAGCCGGCGCTCCAGCCGGGCCGCGACCGCCGCCAGGTCCGCGTCCTCGTACGCGGCCTCCCGGAAACTACCGAGGATCGCCGCGACCGTGCGGACCGCCTGGAGGCCCTTGCCGCGCACGTCGCCGATGATGGCGCGTTCCCCGGCGGGGGTGGCCCGGATGTCGAACAGATCGCCGCCCACCATGGTCCCCGCCTCGCTCGGCCGGTACAGGCTGGCCGCCAGCACGTGCCCGACCTGGTGCGGCACGGGCCGCAGCAGGGCCCGCATCAGGGCCTCGGCGACCGAGTTGGCGTGGACGAGGCTGCGTTCCTGGCGGGTGCGGTGGGCGGCGAGCGCCGTCGCGAGGATGCCGACGACGGCGGTGGCGATGTCGGCCGTGACGTGATGGGTCTCCCACAGGTGGTGGGCGCTGCCCGCGAGGAAGCCCTCCAGGAGGATCGCGAACACGGTGAGTGACGCCACCACGACGGGCCCGAAGGCGTACGCGGCGATCGCGGGCAGGGCGACGAGGAACAGGCTCACCGCCCACTCCTTCTCGATCGTGATCTCCAGGAGGAGCACGATCACCACGTAGACGAACGGCAACCACCGCATCCACGTGGGCGGAGCGGGTGACTCGAACCCCTCCTGGTCCGCGGCGACCGTGGCGGGCCCGTCCGGGCGGCGCCTCACCGCCCGCCCCCGGGCGCCGTCCGCGTCGCCGCCGCCCACCGACGGGACCTGTGCACACGAGCCTCCTGACACGAGCCTGACCGACGGTCACAGCGTGAGGAGGGAGGCGGGCCGAACCGTCCATTACGCCGAACGCGGCATGTTGCCCCGCCCGCCGGGCGGCAGCGCCGTCAGGAGGGCTTGGTGGCCGAATAGGCGGTGACGGTCGCCTTGTCGTCGCACAGGGCGAAGACGCCGTCGTCGAGGGCGATCTGGTGCGCGCCCGCGCCCGGTACCCCGACGACGAGCGTGGGGAACGAGGCGGGGGTCGCCCCGGACACGCAGGAGCCGTCCGCCTCGCCCTGCACGTTGACGAAGGTGAGCTTGGTCCAGGCCCGGGCACCTGGGGCCAGGGACACCTTGGTGGCCGACCCGCTGTGCGTGGTCGCGAGCGGCACGTTCTTGTCGGGCGACCCGTTCCCCGCGCCGGCGACCGTGGGGAAGCCCTGGAGCGTGCAGCTGTTCTTCGAGGCGTTGGTGACGGCGATGACGGCGGCGCCGGTCCCGGTGCCCGGAGGCCGGACGGCTGCCTGGCGGGCCTCCGTGACCTTGACCTCCTTGACGGTGCAGGGCTTCGCCCCGCCGCCGGAAACGGTGGGGGAGCCCGAGGCGGCGGGTGTGGCCGCTTCCTTGCCGCCGGTCCCGCCCGTGGCCGCCCCCGGAGCCGGTGACTGGGCGGACTGCGAAGGCGCGGCGGGCTGCGCACCGTCCTCCCCGGGCGGGGTGCAGCCCGCCACCAGGGCGGTGGTCGCCACGGCCGTCACCAGCGCGGCCACGGTCTGCCGGACACCTGCTGCGTACTGCATGGGGAACCTCCCGAGGCCCACGACCGGGCCCACGCGGCCCGTACACCCAGGGACACAACACCGCCCCGCCCCGGAGTTCCCGCCGCCACACTGCTGTGCTCCACCCGTAACACCTTCATGACCTACCGGCCCCGGCCGGGCGGCGCACCGTCGGTCGGTGCGTCAGGCCCGTCCGGCCGGCACCGGGGCGGTGCGGACGTCACCGCTCGTCGAGCCGGGCGCCCCGGTCGGGGCCGGGAGTCCGCGCTCCAGGGCGTCGAGTGCGGCGCGGGCCTCGCCGATGCGCCTGCGGATCTCGTCGGCGTCGGCGGGCCGATCCTCCGCGGTGGCCGCCGCGGAGGCGCTGCCGGCCTCGACCTGGCGGGCCTCCTCCAGGGAGTTGATGACCACGCCGATGAGGAGGTTGACCAGGACGAACGAACCGAGCAGGACGTACGAGGCGAAGTAGAGGACGGTCCAGCGGGAGACCTCCAGCCCGGCCCGGACCGCATCACCGAGGCCGTCGAGGGTGATGAGCAGGGAGAGCGTGAGAGCGGCGCGGCCGAGCGAGCCGAAGTGCTCGGGGTCGTCGTCGGCCAGGAAGACCCAGCCGACCATGGAGTACACGTACAGCAGCAGAGTGCCCACGAGCAGGAAGCTCAGCGTGCCCGGCAGGCTCTTGCCGATGGCGACGACGACGATGCGGACCTGCGGCAGGAACCGGGCCGCGCGCAGCACCCGCGCCAGTCGCAGCAGTCGGAGCACCGTGGCGTTCTCACGGGCGAAGGGCGCGAGGGCGAGCGCGACCACGACCAGGTCGAAGACGTTCCACGGATCGCGGAAGAAGTCCCGGGGCCGGTCGGCGTGCGCGGCGGCGCGCACGAGGATCTCGAGCGTGAACGCGGCCAGGAACAGGTGCTCGGCGAGTTCGAGACCGTCGTGCCAGTCCTGAACGACGCCGTCGTAGGTCTCGATGCCCATGAGCGCGGCATTGCCGACGATGAGGCAGAACACGGTGGTGGTGAAGGCGGCCGAGTCGACGACCCGCCGGCTGCGGGCGGCCAGGGCGCGGCGTGACGGGCCGGACCGGTGTGGCATCGAGGAGGTCCTCATCCTTGTGGAGCCTGATGGTTCATCAATCCGAGTGGATCTTAAAGGGGAACTCCCACCGAATTGACCGGCCCCTGCTCCAGGGGGCGGCCCGGCGGCCGGGAGCGGCTGCGGGAGCCGGCTGCTGGCGGATGGGCGCGCCGGCGCGGGCCCGCACCCCCCCGCGGCCTGACGGCGGGTCCGGCCTGCCGGACCCCGCTGCATGATCGGTCCATGAACGACGAACGGATCGACGGCATGCAGGCGGCCGGGCTGCGCGAGCTCGCCCGGCGGTACCTGGCGGACGAGGACGCCGTACGGTGGGCTTCCCTGCTGCGGCCCGGCGTTCGGCTCGTGGTCGAGGACGGGACGGGGGACCTGGCGGTGGGCTCGGCGGGGGCCGCGGTGGACCTGCTGTGGGGGTACGCCGACACCACCGGGGAACCGGTCGTGCCCGCCCGCTTCGGGGAAGCCGGACCGTTCCGGCACGGGCTGGCCGTCGTACGGACGGAGACCGGCGTCGGGTACGCCGACCCGACGGGCGCCGTCGTGATCGGCGGAGGCTACCGGCAGGCCGGGCTGTTCGGGCCGAACGGCCTCGGCGCCGTCCGGCTGGCCGACGGCCGCTGCGGCTACGTCGACCGGGAGGGCCGCCTCGTCATCGCCGCCCGCTTCGACGGGGCCCGCCCGTGCACCGCGGAGGGGACCGCGCCCGCACTGCTGGGCGAGAAGTGGGGACTCATCGACACCACGGGGGAGTGGATCGTCGAGCCGTGCTTCAGCCTGTTCAACGCCTTCGACCTACGAGCCGGTGAGGGCGGCGGCCAGCCGACGGGCTTCCCTGGCCGGGCGGTAGGAGTCGCGGCGGGCCGCGATCACAGCCACCTCGGGCGGGACCGGGCCCGCCGCCCCGCTGCGTTCCGCGCAGTCCGCGGCGACGGCCAGCAGCTCGCCCGCGCCCCGCACCGAGGGCAGGAGGCCCGGCAGCGCCTCGGCGAGGACGGCCCACACCGTGGCGTACGCGCCCGCCCCCGCGGCCGAACGGGCCGCGTCCGCGAGCCGGTTGGGCTTGACCGTGCCGAGGGCCGCCATCGCGGCGAGTTCGCTGCCGAGCAGCCGGGCGTCGAGCTCGCCCCGGGCGGCGAGCACCAGCAGGGCCTCCGCCGCAGGGCGCCGCCGCTCCGGGTACTGGGCGCCCAGACCCGCCGCTACGGCAGCGTGCAGCGCGGGCCCCGCGGGGCCGCCCAGCCGGGCGAGGTGCGGCAGCATCCAGGCGTCGCCGTGGGCGCCGACCGTCGCGGCCAGCGTCACGGACGGCAGCAGCCACGCGGCCTGTGTCTCCCGGTCCTCGGGCAGCACCGACGCCCGTACGGGGTGCCCTTGGTGCCAGTGGTAGCACTGGGTGAATCCCTCGTGCGGGCGGCCCAGCCAGTGGAAGGCGTCCGGGAAGTGCCGCAGGAGGGCCGGGAGCCCACCGCTCGTGAAGACGACCTGCGGCACGGTGGCCTCCGCCCGCGCCCAGGACCGGTGCGCCCGCGGATCGGGTTCGACGATTCGACGGACCGGCGTGCCCGGCTCACCGTCGGGGCCGAGCCAGGCCGCGAGCCGGTCGCCTTCGGCGGTGCCGAGCCGGGCCGCCGCCCCGGCGGCCGCCGGGGCGTCCGGATCGTCCCGGCGTACGCGCAGGAGCGCCTGCCCGAAGTCGGCCGGTCCGGGCCGGACGCCCAACCGCTCGTACTCCGCGAGCCGTTCGACCAGATCGGCCGGCGCCAGCGCGCCCGTCTCCCAGGTAGGCGTGGCCAGCAGGAAGGGCAGGGGCCGCTGGGACAGCAGCGCGTACCCGATCTCGCGCACGCGCGCGGCCATCACCAGTTCCAGCCCGCCCTGTGCGCACTCTTCGTGCCCTCGCCGCCGCACCACGGTCCCGGGCTTGAGGCTGTACCCCGGTATCCGTCCCAGCAGCGTGGCCGGCACCACGTGTTCCGCGGCGATCGCCCGAGCCTCGCTCTGCGTGCGGTAGCGGTGCCCCAGTGCGCTGTCGAGGGCGGTCGTGAGGGCGATCCGGTCGCGGTGTGCCTGCCGTACGAGTCCGTCGAGGGCCAGCTCGAACGCCTCCACACTGTGCTCGCGCGCGCCGAACTGGGTGATGGTCAGCTCGATGGTCTCGGCGATCCCGGCGGGCGGGGCAGCGAGCCGGCGCACGGGCGGCGCAGGCGGGAGGGTGTCCTGAGCGGCGGTCCAGATCATGCCGCAAGGCTAGGGGCCACTACTGACATCGCCGTGGCCGATCCGTGAGAGGAGGACGCCGAGCTTGATGCCCCACATCCGGACCAGCCGGGTGTAAATGGGATAAATACGGACGACCGCTGGCATGCATGGAGACTCGGGCATATACCCTCCTTCTCGATGGTGACGGGCGACGTACTCCGGGAGGCAACATGAGCGAGCGGCCGATTCTCCTGCCCTACGCCGACCCGGCCTTCCGCGCCGACCCGTTCCCCCTCTACCGGCAGCTGCGCGAAGAAGGCCCGGTGCGGCGCGCCGTCATCGCGGGCGGCCTGGACGCCTGGCTCGTCACCCGCTACGAGGACGGGCTCGCCGCCCTGTCCGACTCCCGCCTCAGCAGCGACGTACGCGACGCCGCGGACCAGCGGCTCCTGCAGCAGCTGCCCGAGACGGAGCGCGACTCGATGCTGAGCAACATGCTCCGTAGCGACCCGCCCGACCACACCCGCCTGCGCCGCCTCGTCTCCAAGGCGTTCACCGCCCGCAGGGTGGCCGGGATGGAGCCGCGGATCCGGTCCATCACCGACCGGTTGCTGGACGCGGTCCTGCCGGCCGGCCGTGCCGACCTCGTCGCGGACCTCGCGCTGCCGCTCCCGGTCACGGTGATCAGCGAACTGCTCGGCGTACCCGTCGACGACCGCCACGAGTTTCAGCACTGGACCGACCGCATGCTCATGCGGGGTGCGGAACCGCCGGACCCCGCCGTGGTCAACGAGGCATGGCAGCACATGCGCGCCTACGTCACCGGCCTCATCCGGGACAAACGCGCCCACCCGGGGGACGACCTGCTCAGCGGCCTCATCGCCGCCCGCGACGAGGAGCAGCAGCTCACCGAGGACGAGCTCATCGCCATGGTGTTCCTGCTCCTGGCCGCCGGCTACATCACCACCGTCAACCTGATCGGCGGCGGCATCGCCGTGCTGCTCGCCCACCGCGACCAGTTCGACCTGCTACGTTCCGACCCGGAGCTGCTGCCGGGCGCGATCGAGGAGTTGCTCCGCTACGACGGCCCGGTGAGCCCCGGCATCGCCCGGTTCGCCCGCGAGGACGTCGAGATCGCGGGCGTGGTCGTCCCGCGCGGTGCGACCGTGCTGATCGCCTCGGCCATCGCCGACCGGGACCCGGCGCGGTTCCCCGACCCCGACCGCCTGGACATCACCCGGCACGACAACGCCCACCTCGCGTTCGGGCACGGCGTGCACTACTGCCTGGGCGCGCCGCTGGCCCGGCTGGAAGGGCAGATCGCGATCGGCGCCGTCCTGCGCCGGCTCCCCGGGCTCGCCCTCGCCGTGGCGCCGGACGAGATCCGCTGGCGCCCCGGCGGCCTGCGCGGCCCCGCGAGCCTGCCGGTGACGTTCACCCCCGGCGGCTAGGGAACCCGTCGCAAGCGGAGCAGGTGGCGCGTACCCGGGTGCGTCAGTGCGGGCGCTCAGGGTGGTGGAAGGACCGGCGCCACCTGTGCTGACACACGCGCGGCGAGTACAGCTCGCGCTGGCACGACGCACTCGAGGGCGAGCCGGAAGCTGCGGGCGCGTCCGACGAGGCAGGCGATGACTGGTGCGGAAGCTCGGTCGGCCCAGCCAGGGCCAGCGACCTACTACGCCGGGCAGTGACCACCGCGACGACTCCGCTCATCAGCCCGCCCACTGCAGAAACGGCCGCCACGGACACACCCGCCCACTCGGCCCCCGCACCAGCGGCCTGAGAATCCCCGGTCGAGGTCGTGAACGGATCCGGCCCCGTACTGGACGCCGGCTCCAAGAACACCTCTCCACGAGGTGCGAATCCGGGTTCCGCGTGGAACGTGTGAACAGCGAGGATCACCGCCGCCAGCCCCAGGCCGACAACCGCTCCCGCCCACAGCCATCGCACACGCCTCGTCCCGGTGCCCCACGGTCGGTCAACCCTGTCGGCACCCACGACCAGGACGCATCGGTACAGGGCGCCTGCTACGGCAGCCGACAGGATGGTGAGGCGTCGGGTCCTGGTGATCATGCGGGTCTCCTCGGTCGAGGGGTGCGGCGGGCATCGTGGGGGCCTTACCCGACCCGCCTGTGGGCCTCCATTGCGCCCCGGGCAGGCCCAGTGCGTCATGGCACGGAATCTCGCGGCTTGACGGCCCAACGGCGTTGCCTGGCCTCGGACGCACTCGCATGGCGTGGGCCGTGCCGGGGCCCCCTCCTCCAGCGCCGCCTGCTGCGCGTGCTCACAACTCCGGCCGGACGGCGGTCGCCTGTCAAGTCCCGAGAAGTCGGAACATGACGCGCCCCGCAGCCAGGGGCTTACTCGGGACATGGGTTCACGGAGGAGACGTGGGTCCTACCCCGTCCACCCGCGGAGGCCGTAACGGCGACAAGGAGCGAGCACATGCTGATCACCACCTTCCTTCCGAAGTCCTACGCCGGGGGGAGAGCACAGTGACCTCCGTACCTCCCCCGTCGCGGCGACGCCCCACCGGCCCGCCGTCCGGTCCGCTGTCCAGTCGGCCGTCGAACGAGCGGCCCCCGCCGCCCGGGCCTCCTCCGCCGCCACCGCCGGGTCCGCCGTCCGGCGGTGGTGATCCAGGGGCGCCGGAGGGGCGCCGGGGCGCGCCCCGGCGCGGGTGGCGGTCCCGCAGGACCTTGCTGAGCGTCGGGACCGCGGTGGCCATGACGGCAACGGCGGTCCTCGCCTTCAGCGTCATGGGCGGCAACGAGGCGGTCGGCGGCGAGGTCTTCCTCCAGTCAGCCGCGGGAGCCGGCCCCGATCCGTTCACCCCGTCGACGGTCACGGCTGCCGAGCCCCTCGGAGTGCCGACCGTCACCCCCGGCACGTCCACGGCCGCCACGCGCCGTACGCGCACCGTCCAGGTCAGCGGTGCCCACCCCGGCCTGTACGGGGGTACGCGGAACGTCGCGAGCTGCGACGTCGAGAAGCAGATCGGGTTCCTCACGCACCACCCGGCCAAGGGGAAGGCGTTCGCCGCTCCCTTGAACGTCCGGCAGTCCGACGTCCCGTCGTACCTGCGGTCCCTGACCCCTGTCCGGTTGGGCTGGGACACCCGGGTCACCAACCACGGTTACCGCAACGGCGCGCCCACCAGCTATCAGGCGGTCCTGCAGGCCGGCACTTCGGTCCTGGTCGACGACCGCGGTGTACCCCGTGTCCGCTGCGCCTGTGGCAACCCGCTGGCCCCGCCGGTCGCCGTCAAGGGCGGGCAGACGTACAGCGGCGCGGAGTGGTCCTCGTTCCGGTCTGCCGACCTCGTGGCGGTCGAGCCCGCCCGGAACCCGGTGAAGACCGTCACCGTGTTCGATCAGAGCCGCAAGGAATGGTACGAGCGGCCGAGCGGCGTCAAGCGGGAAAAGGATGACCACGAGGTCCCACCCCCACAGGGCCAGACGCCCGACTCGCCGTACCCGGTCCTGCCCCCGCTCGATCCGGGGCCCGTGGAGAACCCCCCTGACGCGGCCACGGACGAGCGGCACGACCAGGAAGCACCCGAGGGCGTACCCCCGGGTGCCGGCCGAAGCCAGCAGTCCGGCGTTCCCGGAAAGGATCCGGTCCGCAATCCGCGCGCGGAATCCGGTGAACCCCCGGGTAAGGCTCCCGGGAATGTGTCTCAACGGAACGCAGAAGGCAAGCCCGAGAAGGCGCCGGACTCGAATGCGGAGAAGAAGAAGGGAGAAGGAAAGGAGAAGGAGAAGGGGAAGGGGAAGGGGAAGGGGAAGGGCTCGGACGAGAACCAGAGTGACGAGGCCGGCAGGAATTCCGGGCGCTCTGGAAAGGGTTCGGACCCGGAGCCGGAAAGGGCTCCGGCGGGGAAGCCCGGGGCGACGGACCCCGGAAAGGACCCCAGGAAGGACCCCGGGAAGGACGCCGGGAAGGACCCCGGTCGGGCCCCTGAGGCGGAGCCTGCGACGGACCAGCCCGGGAAGGGCGGCGAGAAGCCGGGCCGGAATCCCGGCAACCCCGACAAGGAGCCGGATCAGGACTCCGGCAATGCTCCGGTGCCGCCTCCGGGAGAGGTGACCGAGAAGGTCCCCAAGGCGAACGACCCGGGGCAGGGCTCGGGGCAGGACCCGGGCAAGGGCTCGGGGAAGGTTCCAGACCGGAATCCTGAGGGAAGCGAGGGTCGGAATCCCGCAGACCCCGGGGAGGCGCCGGACCAGGTCCCTGGAACCACTCCGGGTCAGAACCCGGGGGAGGGCCCTGGGGCGCCCCCCGGGAAGAGCACGGAGAAGGGACCGGGAACCGTACCTGGAACGGCTCCGAGTCAGAAGCCGAACCAGGGCGAAAGCTCCGGCCGGAACCCTGGAACGTCGGGCAAGGGGTCGCACCAGGACCCGGATCAGGTGCCGGGAAGCTCCGAGGGGCGTAACCCGGGAGACCAGCCTGAGAAAGTCCCTGGACAGGCCCCTGGAAACGGTACCGGGGCGGACTCGGGGACGGGTTCGGGGACGGGTTCGGGGGCGGGGAAGGCCCCGGAGGGGAGTTCGAGCGGGTCGTCGGGGCGGAATTCGGAGAGCTCCGAAAGGGAACCAGGCCGGGGATCAGGGGACGACCCGGGTCAGAACCCGGTCAGCGAGCCGGGAAATGTGGAGCAGGCCGGATGATCCTGGGTGCATCGCTGTTTGTCAAGACACGAAAAGCGGGGACATGACCTCGATCGAAGACCAGGGCCTACTGGAGATACCGGTTCACGGAAACGAGGAAAGCCCCCGAGCCGGCACCACACAGGCCCCCCGAAGAGGAGGGGCGGCCCCATCCATCACAACCCTTCACGAAGGAGACCGTCATGACCCGCACGTCCCGCAAGCAGCGAATCGCGATGCTCGGCCTGTCGACCGCGCTGGCCGCCGGAGGAGCCCTGTTCTCCTCGAGTGCCCACGCCGCCGCCCTGGCCACGTCGCACGCCAGTACCACTACGACCGCTGTGGCGGGCAAATCGGTGCACGGCGACTCGAAGGGCAAGAACAAGGACTACAAGGGCAATAAGAAGAAGGGCAAGAAGGGCGACAGGGCTCGCGACATCAAGAACATGCCCGGCTGCAAGTTCGTGAGCGGCAAGGTGTACTGCGAGTTCAAGCCGACGGACCCGAAGCCGACGGACCCGAAGCCCACGGACCCGAAGCCGACGGACCCGAAGCCCACGGACCCCAAGCCCACGGACCCGAAGCCGACGGACCCCAAGCCCACGGACCCGAAGCCCACGGACCCGAAGCCCACGGACCCGAAGCCCACGGACCCGAAGCCCACGGACCCGAAGCCCACGGACACCAAGCCGACGGACACGAACCCCGCGCCCGCCCCCGCGCCCGGGCAGGCCCCCGCACCGAAGTCCGGTGGCCCCACCGGGAAGTAGCCGCAGCGGCGCGGCCCCCGGGCCCGTAAAGGAATCCCGTCCGATCGCTCAGATCGGGCGGGATTCACGGTTTCAGCGGTCGGGTCGCGCCGACAGCCCCCGGTGCAGGCATGCGACGAGGCGGGCCGCGATGCTGCCGTCGGGGTCGAGGCGGGGGTTGAAGATGGTGACGTCGAGCCCGACCGCCCGCTCGTCCGCCAGGGCCACCCGCAGCACGGCCTCCAGCTCCGCCCAGGCCAGTCCCCCCGGCAGCCGGTAGTCGACGGCGGGCATGACCGCGTCGTCCAGGACATCGGCGTCGAGGTGGATCCAGTACCCGGCGGCGCTGCCGCGCGTGAGCCGGTAGAGCGCCCGGCGGGCTGCCGCGGCGGCTCCGACGGCACGCACACCGTCCAGGTCGATCGCGTACAGCGCGTCCGGCAGCGGCTGCATTCCGGCCCCGGCCGATTCGGCGGCGTCACGGAAGCCGAACGCCACGACGTCCTCGTCGCGCAGGAGCGGACCGCGCCCTTCGAGGTCGGTGAGCAGCCGGGGGCCGCGGCCGGTGGCCAGGGCCAGCTCCATGGAGGCGGCCTCGCCGGTCGGCTCTGCCGACGGCTGGTAGAAGTCGGTGTGGCCGTCGAGGAACAGCAGCCCGTGCTGGCCGCGGCGGCGCAGGGCCAGGAGGTTGCCGAGGAGGATGCTGCAGTCGCCGCCGAGGACCACCGGGAACCGCCCGGCGTCGAGGGCCCGGCCGACCGCGTCGGCGAGCGCGACGGAGTACCGGGCGATGCCCGCAGGGTTGAGGACCCCGGTCTCCGGATCCCGCCTCGGGTCGTAGGCCGGGGCCTCGACCCGCCCGGCGCGCAGCGCCCCGGGGTGGTCCAGCAGCCCGGCGCCGATCAGAGCCGCCGGTAGGTCCTCGACACCGGACGGCCGCAGGCCGAGCACGGACGGCGCCTCGATGACCGCCAACTCCCGCACGCCCCGGTCCCTCCGTCGACGCCATCACCCGAGCCGGCCGCGCCGTCCGCCCGGACACCGCCGCCACGCGCCCATGGTGGGGCACGACCCGCGCCCGGACGCGTCAGACATGCGGCATCGACGGCACTGCACCCCCCCGTGGCAGGTCGCGGCGGGTCGGCCGCGCACGCCGTGCGGCGCCGTCGGCTACCCGACCCGGGCGGCGGCTGCGGCCAGGGCCTCTGCGAAGGCGGCGGCGTGCGGCGCGGGCCGGCGGCGGAGTGGTGTGGCCACACCGATGTGCCGGGCCGGACGCGGGGGTTCGACGTCGACCACGGTGAGCCCCGGCGCCGGGCTCAGTGAGACCTTCGGGACCAGTGACACCCCCACCCCGGCCGCGACCAGGGTCTGGGCGAAGAAGTAGTCCGTGGTGGAGGCGGCCACCTGGAGGTCGAAGCCGGCCCGCTGCGCATGGCGGCGCAGGTACGCCTCGGTCTTCAGGCAGCCCAGCACCCACCGGTCCGCGGCCAGTTCCCCGAGGTCGACGGCGGCGCGGCCGGACAGGCGGTGGCCGCGCGGCAGGACGACCGAGAGCGGATCGTCCATCAGCGGGGTCCAGTCGATGCCCGGCCGTTCGGACGGCGGGACGGGGAGCGGCCCGTCGAAGTGGTAGGTGAGCGCCAGGTCGGCCTCGCCGCTCCGGAGCATCGGCAAGGCCCCCTCGGGCTCGCTCTCACGCACGGTCAGCTCCACGTCCGGGTGAGCGGCCACGAACCGGGCCAGCGCCTCGGGCAGCAGGTAGCGGCCGCCGCTGGTGAAGGTGGCGACGGTCAGCCGCGGCCGGGCGCTGCTCAGCCGGTCGATCTGCCGGCGTACGTGGTCGAGTTCTGCCGAGATGGTCTCGGCGGCCTCCGCCAGCAGTCGCCCGGCCTCGGTCAAGGTCACCCCGCGGGTGCTGCGGATCGCGACGGGCCGACCGAGCGAGCGCTCCAACACGGCGATGTGCTGGGAGACGGCCGAGGGCGTGAGGAGGAGCGCGGCCGCGGCCCGGTTGAAGCTGCCGTGTTCGGCGACCGCCCGCAGGACCCGCAGCCGCTGCACATCGATCATCAGTTTTCCTTTATGCGTGTTCAGTAGATGACCAGTTCTGCTGGGGACCGTACAGCGGCAGAGTCGAGGCATGCGAAACGTATGTGTGATCGGCGGGAGCCGGTACTTCGGCAGGGACCTGGTGGAACTGCTGCGCGGGGCGGGCTCGCACGTGACGGTGGTCAACCGGGGTTCGGTGCCCGCACCGCACGGGGTGACCCAGCTGGTCGCCGACCGCGGCGACGAGCGGCAGCTGCGCGCGGTGCTGGGGTCGCGGACCTTCGATGTCGTCCTCGACCAGGTGTGCTACACGCCCGAGCAGGCAGCGGTCGCCCGCCGGGTGTTCGCCGGCCGGACCGGCCGCTACGTCATGACTTCGACGGTCGAGGTGTACGACCCGGGGACCCGGACCCGGGCACCCGCCGACCCCAACTCCAGCCCGAGCCTCAACCCCAGCCCCAACCCCAGCCCCACCCCCGGCCTCCGCCCCGGCCCCGGCCCCAGCCCCACCCCCGGCCTCCGCCCCGGCCCCGGCGTCCTGCTCCCCGTCACCGAGGACCGGTACGACGCGGTCGGCCGGCCCGCCCCCGGCGTCCCGGAGGGCGCCGACGCGGCGACGGCGTACGCGGAGGGCAAGCGGCAGGCCGAGAGCGTGCTCCTGACCGAGCCGGTCTGCCCGACCGCCGTCGTGCGCACCGCCCACGTCCTGGGCGGCGGCCGGGCCGACTTCACCCGACGGTTGGCGCACTACACCGACCGGATCTCTGCCGGAGAGCCGGTCGTGGCCCACCGGCGGGCGTACCCCACCACCTTCATCCACCACCGGGAAATCGCGGAGTTCCTGCACTGGACGGCCGGGGCGCCGTTCACCGGACCGGTCAACGCCTGCTCGCACGGCACGCTGACCGTGACCGAGCTCGCCGACCTGGTGGGCGAACGGGCCGGCAGGCCGCCGCGCTACACGCTCGTCGGGGGCGGGGCAGCCGCCTCACCGTTCTCGTACGACCGCCACTATCCGATGGACAACGGGCGGGCGACGGGGCTGGGCTTCGTCTTCGGCCGCGTGACGGACTGGATGCCGCAGGCGGTCGACGAAGCCCTCGCAGCGAGCACGTCCGCGGTCCGCGACGGGGGTGCGCGGTGACGGCCGAACGCTTCATCGGCGGGGCCCGGGTGTCGGCGGTCGGACTCGGCGCCATGCCGCTGTCCGTGGAGGGCCGCCCCGACCGGCGACAGGCCCTCGCCACCCTGCACGCCGCGCTGGACGCCGGCGTCACCCTCCTCGACACGGCCGACTCGTACCACTGGCACGCCGACGAGACCGGACACAACGAGCAACTCATCGCGCAGGCGCTGGCCGAGCGCGGCCCTGACCGCGATGCCGTCCTGGTGGCCACCAAGGGGGGCCGCGGCCGGCCCGGCGACGGCTCGTGGACCGTGGACGCCCGGCCCGCACACCTCCGGCGCGCCTGCGAGGCCTCGCTGCAACGGCTCGGCGTGGAGACGATCGGGCTGTACCAGCTGCACAAGCCCGATCCGAACGTGCCCTGGGCGGAATCCGTCGGCGTCCTCCTCGAACTCGCCGAACAGGGAAAGATCCGCGCGGCGGGGATCTCCAACGTCACCGTCGAGCAGCTCGACGAGGCCCGGCTCGTCCTGGGCGACCTGCTGGTCTCTGTACAGAACCAGTACTCACCCGCCGTCCGCGACAGCGAGCCCCAGCTGCGCCGCTGCGCCGAACTCGGCATCGCCTTCCTGCCGTGGAGCCCCCTGGGCGGGATCTCGCGGAGCGCACTGGACGGCCCGTCGGGGCCGACCTCCTCCGGGACGCCGTTCCACGAGGTCGCGGCCGAACACGGGGTCAGCCCCCAGCGGGTGTGCCTGGCCTGGCTGCTGTCCCGGGCACCCGTGGTGATCCCGATCCCCGGTGCCTCCCGCCCGCGCACGGCCCGGGACTCGGCGTCCGCGGCCGGTCTGGTGCTGACCCCCGCCCAGCTCGCGCGCCTGGATGCCGCCGCGGAAGCCCGGAAGACCGGGGCGTAGGGAGGGGGAGGGGGAGGAAAAGGAGAGGCTGCGGTCCGGGGCCGTCGGATACGGTGGGCGCATGGGCAGTTTCTACTTCTTCCTCTGATTCCCGGGACCGGGAACACGCCGGTGCCCGGCAGCGCGCCGCTCCAGTCCTCCGCGCGCCACGGGTCCGCACGTTCCCACGACATGTCCCGTGCCCCTGCGGCCGACGCCCCACCGCCGGGGCGGGCCGCCACCATGTCAGGGAAGAAGCCGAACCATGCGCGAACGCGCCCCCCATCCCTCGGCCCCCGCGCCGAACCCCGCCGACCGGTCCCAGCTGGCCGTCCGTGACCTCTCCAAGGACTTCGGGCCCCGCCGTGTCCTCTACCGCGTCTCGTTCACCGTCCGCCCCGGCGAGCGGGTCGCCGTCGTCGGCGAGAACGGATCCGGCAAATCCACCCTGATCCGCCTCCTCGTCGGCCTCGACACCCCCGACGAGGGGGAGATCACGCTCCACGCCCCCGGCGGAGTCGCCCACCTCGCGCAGACCCGCGCACTGCCGCCCACCGCCACCGTCCACGACGCCATCGACGCCGACCTCGCCGACCTGCGCGCCCTGGAGCGCGAGCTGCGGCGCACCGAGCAGACCCTCGCCGGCGCCGCCACCGACGAGCTCACCCGCTACGGCGAGCTGCTGGAAGCCTTCGCCGAACGGGGCGGGTACGAGGCGGACGCCCGGGTCGCCGCCGCCCTCGACGGGCTCGGCATCGGCGGGATCGACCGGCAGCGGCCCCTCGGCACCCTCTCCGGCGGCGAACGCTCCCGGCTGGCCCTCGCCGGCACGCTCTGCGCGGGCGCCGAACTCCTCCTCCTGGACGAGCCGACGAACCACCTCGACGCGGACGCCGTCACCTGGCTGCGCCGACGGCTCGCCGCGCACCGGGGCACCGTCGTGGTCGTCACGCACGACCGCGCGTTCCTCCGGGAGTACGCCACCACGATCCTGGAGGTCGACGCGGACACCCGCACCGTCCGCCGCTACGGCGACGGCTGGGACGGCTACCGGGCAGCCCGCGAGACCGAACGGCGCCGGCTCGCCCAAGAACACCGCGAGTGGCTGGCGGAGACGGCCCGCGCCGAGGCCCTCGTCGACGCGGCCGGCACCCGGTTCGCGAGCACCGGCAAGGACCCCCGACAGGGCTTCGGCAAACACCGGCGCTCCTCGGAGGCCAAACTGTCCGGCCGGGTCCGGGCCGCGCGGGCCCGGCTGGAACAGTTGCGGGCCCACCCGGTGCCCCCACCCCCGGACCCCCTCCGCTTCACCGCCGACCTGCGCCCGCTCGCCGGCGGGGCACCGCAGCCGCCGCTCCCCCCGGTGATCGAGGTCGACGGGGCGGCGGTAGGGAACCGGCTCCGGGTGCCGGCCCTCCAGGTCCCGCCCGGCGGCCGTCTGCGCGTCACCGGCCCCAACGGAGCCGGCAAGACCACACTCCTGAGGCTGCTCGCCGGCGCGTGCCGGGCCGACGCCGGACACGTCCGGGTCCGGGCCCGCGTCGGCTACCTCCCGCAGGAACCGGACCCCCTGCCCACCGCCCCCGGGACGACCCTCCTCTGCGCGTACGCGGCCGGCCGCCCCGGCCCACCGGAGGAGCACGCGGACGAACTCCTGGCCACGGGCCTCTTCCGCCCGGAGGACCTGCTGATCCCGGCCCCCGCCCTGTCGGCCGGCCAACGCCGCCGCATCGAACTGGCCCGACTGGTGTCCCGACCGACCGACCTGCTCGTCCTGGACGAGCCGACGAACCACATCGCACCCGCGCTCACCGACGAGTTCCAGGAGGCACTGACCCGCTACCCCGGCGCCGTCGTCCTCGTCACCCACGACCCGGTACTGGCGGATGCCTTCCCGGGCACCCGCCTGCACCTCGTGGCCGGCCACCCGGCCGCTCCCTGACGGAGCGGCCGGCCCTCACCGCCACGCCGCTGCTCAGAGCGCGGGCCGGCCGTGCCGCGGGCCCGCGCTCAGAACGTCCACCGCGTGTGGCTGTACACCCCGCCGTCGCGGCCGAAGCCGTACGCGGTCGTCGGGGGCACCGCGAACACCATCGCCTTGCCCTGCCGGAACGCATCCCCGATCCCGTGGAAGGCGCCCTCGGGGGAGGTGATGTGCGGCCCGTACTTCGCCTCGTACGCCGCGATCACCTCCTCCAGCACGGCCGGATCGGCAATCGGATGCGCCGTGCCCTCGACCACCAGGTCGAGCCCTTCGGTGAGCGAGTTCCCCCCGGTCGTCAGCGCGCAGTGCCCGTCATGGGCGAGGTTCTTCGCCTTCTGCTCGCCCGGGCCGGTGGAGAAGTACAGCACGCCGTCGTGCCAGGCGGCGATCACGGGCGTGACGTGCAGTCTGCCGTCGGGCCGCACCGTGGAGACCCAGAAGATCTCGGCGGCCTCCAGCTGCCGCAGGGCCTCGGCCCACTCGGTGGGGGTGACGTCCTCGGCTCCGGGGCGGGGATTGAGCGCGGAACTGTAGCGGGCGTCGAGCTCGGTCGTGGGCTGCTGTGCGGATCCGGGGGTCGGCATGGCGGAGCTTCCTTCCTGTTCGGCTGTTCCCTTCCGTAACGACCGGCGGCCCGGACCGTGATCACCGGCGCGGCCGTTCGTGTCCGCCCGGCTCCGTGCCTCTGTCTTTTGGCAGAGGCACGGATCAGCCGTGAGGTGCACGCCGTCGCCCGCTTCCGGAATCGATACTGGTCAGCGTGTTGCGTAGGTGTCCTTTCCGTCGTCCCGTCCGTGGTCGTCCGCCCGCCGCGTTCCCCGGCCGGGCCGTGCGCGCGGTGGCGCAGACGGCCGCAGTGGTGGCCGCCGGGCTCGGCGTGTGGGTGGCGGTCGCGAGCCTGGAGGTGCTGCCCCACCCGTACATGCCCGTGCCGGCGCTGGCGGCCGGTGCCGTGCTCTTCCCGCTGCGCCGCCGCTTCCCCGCGGCCGTGCTCCTCGCCCTCGCCGCGCTGACGGGCCTGGCGTTCTGCGTCGGGCCGGTCGCGGCGGCGACCGCGTACTCGGTGGCTCGGCGTACGGTCGCGGCGCGGCGCCGCGCCCGGCTGCTGGCCGCGGCTGCCGCCCTGGCCGTGGCGGCCGCGACCGTGGCCGCGCCCTGGCTCGGTCCGGGGCGGGTTCCGTACGGCCTGGCGCTCGGCCTGATCCTCACACCGACGGCCGTGATCGTCCCCGGCCTGGTCGGCACCGCGTACGGGCAGCAGCGCCGTCTCGTACGGGCGCTGCGTGAGCGCGGGGACGCGGCCGAACGGGCCCGCCGGCTCGCCGACAGCGAGGCCCGCATCCACGAACGCTCCCGCATCGCCGCCGAGATGCACGATCTGGTGGGGCATCGGCTCAGCCTCATCTCGCTGCACGCCGGCGGGCTGGAGCTGGCCCTGGAACGCGCCGATCCCGAGCTGCGCGAGGAAGCCGTCCTGGTGCGGCGGACCACCCGGGACGCGATGCGGGAGCTGCGCCAGGCCCTCGGGGTGCTCGGGCCGCTGGGCCGCGACACCGGGTCCGGGGTGCTCACCGATGCCACCGGGACGCGCGCCGACATCGAGGCCCTGGTGGCGGAGTCCCGCAACGGGGGGATCGCCGTACGGCTCGACTGGCTCGGGCCGGACCTCGACGCACGGCCGGCGCGGGTGCGCCGGGCGGTGCACCGGCTGGTCCGGGAGTCCCTGACCAACGTCCACCGCTACGCGAGCGCCGCCCACGTCACCGTGACGGTCGTGCACGGCGACGAGACCGTGCACGTCACCGTCCGCAACGGAGCCCCGCCCGGGTCGCCCGTGCCCGCTGCGGACCAGGGCACCGGCCGCGGACTCACTGGCCTCAGGGAACGGGTCGAGCTGCTGGGCGGGACGCTCGACGCCGGCCCGCTGCCGACCGGCGGCTTCCGGGTGGATGCGGTCGTGCCCGCCGAGCCCGGCGACGCCCCCGCCCCCGGCCGGTGGGGCACCGGACCACGAGGAGCGGACGAAGCGCCCGTCACGGAGGGCGCGGGCGCAACGGACGCCGCAGACGCCGGGGGCACCGCAGACGCCGGGGGCGCCGGCGGCGGCAAGGACGGCGGGGCCGCGCGGGCCCTGACGCTGGCCCTCGGACTGGTGGCGCTGAGCGTGCTGATGGCCCTCGGGACCGCCTTCGTGTACGCCACCGCGCCGCGGAAGGACTTCGCCGGTCCGCCCCCGCTGCCGCGCGTCGGCATGACGTACGGCGACGTGGCCGCGCTGGGCGTCCTGGACAACGCGGCAGTACGGGCCGCCGCCACCGGCCACGAGCCGCCGCGCCCCGCAGGCACGGCCGGCTGCATCTACCCGTTCAACGGCGGCACCGAGTCCCGGCCCGGCACCCTCCGGGTCGCCCGCTACTGCTTCGACGCCGCACAGCGCCTCACGGCCATCGACCGCTTCACCGTCCCGTCGGTCCGGGACGCCGCACCCTGGGAGACCCCGTGACCGAGTCCGCCCGGACCCTGCCGCCCGACCGGCCCGTCCGCGTCCTGCTCGCCGACGACGAGACGATGATCCGGCACGGCGTGCGCCTGATCCTGCGGCACGCCGACGGGATCGAGGTCGTCGCCGAGGCCCGCGACGGGCAGCAGGCCGTCGAGCTGGCCGCGGCACACCACCCCGACGTGGTGCTGCTGGACATCCGCATGCCCGTGTGCGACGGGCTGACCGCGATCGCTCCGCTGCTCGCCCTCGACCCCGCGCCGCGCGTCGTCATGCTGACCACCTTCGGCGACGACGACAACGTCGTCCGGGCGCTGCGGGAGGGAGCCGCCGGCTTCCTGCTGAAGGACGAAGGGCCCCAGGAGCTGATCAGCGCGGTGCGTGCGGCCGCCGCCGGCGACGCCGTGCTCTCCCCGGGCGTCACCGGGGCGGTGATCTCCCGCATGCTGCGCGCCGGCGCCCCGCAGCACGCGGCTGGTGCACCGGCGGACGAGCGGATCGCGCGGCTCACCGGCCGGGAGCGGGAGGTCCTGGCGATGCTCGGCGAGGGACTGTCGAACCAGGACATCGCCGAGCGGATGGGCATCGGGATCGGCACGGTGAAGACCCATGTGGGGGCCATCCTGGACAAGACCGGTTCGACCAGCCGGGTGCAGGCGGCGCTGCTGGCCCATCGGACCGGCCTGGCCGGCTGACGGGACCGTCGGCCGGGCTCCCGACCGGACCCCCCGAGGGGGACCCCGCGCGGCTTCCCTCTGCCCTTCGACAGAGGAGAGACGCGTAGCGCCGTCCTTTCGGCAGAGGTCAACTACCGCCTCCAGAGCGATGTTTGCGCAGCTCAGGGCCGTGACGATGGATACATCCCCGGCCCGCGGAACTCCTCGCGGGCTGCTGCACCCCAAGCGGAGTACCCATGACACAGTCGTTCCCTTCCCCCGGTTCCTCCTCCACACCGCGCGCGGAGCCGGCCGCGTGCGCGTCCGGCCTGACCAAGACGTACGGGAAGGGCGAGACCCGGGTCACGGCCCTGGACGCGGTGACGGTGGAGTTCGCGCGGGGCAGGTTCACCGCGGTCATGGGGCCTTCCGGCTCCGGCAAGTCCACGCTGATGCACTGCATGGCCGGCCTGGACCGGGTCACCGCGGGATCGGCCCGGATCGGCGGTGCCGAGCTGTCCGCCCTGAACGACCGGCAGCTCACCCGGCTGAGGCGGGAGAGGGTCGGCTTCGTCTTCCAGGGTTTCAACCTCCTCCCCACGCTCACCGCGCTGGAGAACATCACCCTGCCCCTGCGGCTGGCCGGCCGGCGGCCCGACACCGCATGGCTGGACACCGTCGTCGCCACCCTCGGCCTCGCGGGCCGCCTCGCCCATCGGCCCACCCAGCTCTCGGGCGGTCAGCAGCAGCGCGTCGCCGTGGCCCGCGCCCTGGTCTCCCGCCCGGAGATCGTGTTCGCCGACGAACCGACCGGCAACCTCGACTCCCGCTCCGGCGCCGAGGTCCTCGGCTTCCTGCGCGACTCGGTACGGGAACTGGGGCAGACCGTGGTGATGGTCACCCACGACCCGGTGGCCGCCTCCCATGCCGACCGCGTGGTGTTCCTCGCCGACGGCCGCCTCGTCGACGAACTGCACGAGCCGACCTCGGGCGCCGTGCTGGACCGGATGCTCGCGTTCGAAGCCCAGGGCCGCACGGCGCGCTGATCGCGTACCGCTCCCGCCGTCCGCTCCTTCCCCGTACCCCACCCTTCGAAAGCCCACCATGCTGCGAACAGCCCTGCGCAACGTCCTCGCGCACAAGGCCCGCCTGACCATGACCGTCCTCGCGGTCTGCCTCGGGGTCGCGTTCATCTCCGGCTCGCTCGTCTTCGCCGACTCCACCACCGCCGCCTACCGCGCCTCCTTCTCGAAGAACTACGCCGGCGTCGCGGTCACCGTGGACCCGACGTACCCACCGGGCACCCCCGCAGGCGAACGCACCACCGTCCTGGACGACGCGCTCGTGGCCCGGCTGGCCGCCGTACCCGGTGTCACCGCGGCCCGCCCCACCCTCGACGGCTCGGTCACGCTGGCCGCCAAGGACGGCTCCCCGATGCGCGCCGACAACGCGATGGGCAAACTGGCCGCCGCGTACGTCCCAGGCTCCGACGGCAAGGACAGCCGCTACCCGCTGACCGCCGGCCGCGCCCCGCGCACCGACGGCGAGGTGGCCCTGGACCGCGGCACGGCGGCGGCCGGCGCGTACGCCCTCGGCGACACCGTCACCCTGGCCACCGACGGTCCCGTCCTGCGGATGCGGCTGGTCGGCACCGTCTCCACCGACGACACCCGGGTCACCGCCGGCGGTACCCTCGCGGTGTTCGACAAGGCCACCGCACAGCGGCTGTTCGCCACTCCGGGCCGCTACACCGGGATCGACCTCTCCGCAGCGCCCGGCACCGACCCGTTCGAACTCGCCCAGCGCGTCGGCACACTGCTGCCGGCCGACCGTGCCGAGGCGACCACCGCGGCCGCGAAGGCCAACCAGCAGCAGGTCTTCATCGACACCAAGACCCGCAGCCACTCCCGGCTGCCCATGGTCTTCGCCGCGGTCTCGCTCTTCATCGGCTCGTTCCTCATCATCAACACCTTCACCATGCTCATCACACGGCGCTCCCGGGAGATCGCGCTGCTCCGGGCCATCGGCGCCAGCCGCCGCCAGGTCGTCGGCTCCGTGCTCGCCGAGGCAGCCCTGGTCGGCCTCGTCGCCTCCCTGCTCGGCTTCGTCCTCGGCCTCGGCGTCGCCACCGCCCTGCCCGGCCTGCTCGGCACGGCGGACGACCTGCTGCCGCGAGGGCCGCTGGTGATCGGCCCCGCCCCGGTGCTCGCCTCCCTCGCCGTCGGCGTCGGCGTCACCGTCCTCGCCGCGTGGCTGCCGTCCCGCCGCGCGGCCAGGATCGCGCCCGTCGAGGCGATGCGCACCACCGAACAGCCCCCGTCCGCGGCGCAGTCCCGGATCCGGGCCGCGGCCGGCGCGACCGTCCTCCTCACCGGCGCCGGCCTGCTGCTCTCGCTGAGCGACGCGAAGGACGCCTCGGACGCGAACCTGCGCACCGCGATGCTCGGCTGCGGCATCCTCGTGACCGGCCTGATCCTGCTGGCCCCGCTGCTCGCGGGACCGGTCATCCGGCTCCTCGGCCGGCTCACCTCCCGCCTCGGCGTCGCCGGCGACCTCGCGAAGGACAACGCCCTGCGGGATCCGCGCCGCACCGCCGCCACCGCCGTCGCCCTCATGATCAGCACCGCGTTGGTCTCCGGACTGGCCGTCATCGACCACTCCTCCAGCCGCGCCCTGGACGCCCAGGCCGCCGCCGGCCTGGGCGCCGACTACGTCATCAGCACCCGCAACTCCACCACTGCCGTCGACCCCGCCGCCCTGCAGCGCCTCGCCGCCGTTCCCGGCGTCGCCACCGTCTCCGCCGTCGCGGACTCCACCCTCTCCACGGGCGCGCTCGCCCGGGAGGTCTCCGGGGTCGACCCCAGAACCGTGGGGGAGGTCATGAAGCTGCGCTTCACCAGTGGCTCCGCCACCGACATCGGCCCGGGCCGGATCGCGGTGTCCAGCAGCTTCGCCCGCGAGAACCGCATCACCACCGGCGACCGCATCAACGCGAGCATCGGCCCCGGCCAGCAAGGCGGCGACCGCGACCGCCCCTACACCGTCACCGGCATCTACCGGGACAACCCCACCGCCCAGGACGTCCTCGCCTGGCGCGGCGACGTCCAGCACAACAGCCACCTGCGCGACTCCGTACAGCGCGTCCTCGTCCGCACCAAGGACGGCGCCGCCTCCGCGGACCTGGAGCAGCGGCTGCGTGCCGCCGTCGACCACAGCCCCCTGCTGAAGGTCCACAGCCGCGCCCAGCTCGTGCGCGAGCAGGCCGGCGTGGCCGGTGAACTGATCACCATGGTCTTCGGACTCCTCGCCATCGGCGTGGTCATCTCCGCACTCGGCATGGTCAACACGCTCGCCATGTCCGTCGCCGAACGCACCCGGGAGATCGGCGTCCTGCGCGCCATCGGCATGGACCGCGCCGGCATCCGCCGCATGATCCGCCTCGAATCCCTCGCCGTCGCCGCGTACGGCACCCTGCTGGGCCTGGCCGGCGGCCTGTTCGGGGCCTGGAAGGTCAGCGGCCTGGCCAACGGAGCCATCCCCCAGTACGCCTTCGTCGTTCCCTGGGGCACCCTCGCCCTCGTCGTCGCCCTCTCCCTCGCCGTGGGCGCCGCCGCGGCAGCCCTCCCGGCCCGCCGTGCCGCCGCCCTCGGCCCCCTGCAAGCCGTCGCCGACGCCTGACACAGCACGGCGCCGCCCCACCCGACGACCACGGCCCCGGGGGACCACTTCCCCCGGGGCCGTCCCCCTGCTCAGCAGTCGACCCGACTCCGGAACGCCTCCAGCGGCATTGTCCGCTCGGTCACCGGCACGCTGCTGGTCCGCCGGGCGCCGAAGGAGGCGTAGACGGTGCGCAGTTCGGTCGGAACCGTGAGCCGCTGCCGGCGCTGACCACCGCCCCCGCCCCGGCGCGCGTGGGGGCGGTGGTGGTGTCCGGGTCAGCCCGGTCAGGCCGGTCAGGCCGGACCCGGTCAGGCCAGGTGGTCGGCGACCAGTTCGGCGAAGGCCTCCGGGGTGAGGACCTCCACGCCGAGCTCGGCGGCCTTGACCGCCTTCGAGCTCGGCTTCCCGCTCGCCGACGGCGCGGCGACGAGGATGGCCGTCTTGGAGTTGACGCTGCTGCCCGCGCGCCCGCCGGCCCTCTCGATCAGCGCGTTCATCTCGGACCGGCCGTACGCCTCCAGCGGCCCGGCCATCTTGCCGGTGACCACGACGACCTTGCCGTCCAGTGGACGCTCGCCCTGCGCCGCCGCCGACGGCTCCTCGGGCTCGGCCATGTTGACGCCCGCCGCGATCAGCTTGTCGATGACCGGGGCCAGGGCGGCGACCTGCTCGACGATGACCGGGGCCTTCTCCGGGCCGATCCCCTCCACGTCCTGCATCGCGGCCGCGTCGGCCTGGCGGACCGCGTCCATCGTGCCGAAGTGCCGGGCGATGCGGCGGGACATGCTGCGCCCGGTGCCGAGCACGCCCAGGGCGCAGAAGACGCGGCTGAGGGGACGGGACGTGGCGGCGGCGATCTGTTCGGCGAGCTTGGCGCCCCGCTTGGCGCTGCCGGAAGCGGCCGTCAGCTGGTCGACGGTGAGGGTGAAGAGGTCGGCGACGTCGGTGACGGCGCCGGACTCGACCAGGGAGGCCACGTACGTCTTGCCGAGACCGTCGATGTCGAGCATCTCGCGCCCGGCGGCGTACTCGATCAGTGCCGGCAGTGCGCACGAGGTGCCCTTCGCGCAGCGCCACCGCTCCTGGGCCTTGTTGATCTCGCCGCCGCAGCGGGGGCAGGAATCGGGCAGCGGCACCTCCACCGCCCCGGCCGGGCGCAGCCGGACCACGGCGGCCTGGACGCGCGGGATGATGTCGCCGGCCTTGTACACGGTCACGGTGTCGCCGAGGTGGAGGTCGCGGCGGCGGATGTCGGCGGGGTTGTGCAGGGTGGCGCGGGTGACGGTGGTGCCGTCGATCTCGACCGGGGCGAGGACCGCGGTCGGGGCGAGGACCCCGGTCCGGCCGACCTCCCACACCACGTCCTCCAGCACGGTCTGCCGCTCGACCGCGGGCAGCTTGAACGCGACGGCCCAGTAGGGGAACCGCGTCCCGACCCCGATCGCCTCCTGCTCGGCGGTGTCGTTCAGCTTGACGACGACGCCGTCGATGCCGACCGGCAGGTCCGCGCGCAGGGCGGCGATCGCGTCGACCTGCTCCTGCGCCTCGGCGAGGTCGGCGACCACGCGCAGCCCGGCGGCGGAGTCGGCGGTCGTCTGCACCCCGGCGGCGGCCACGGCGGCCAGGGCCTCGGCGTGCGTGCCCCCGCCGGGCAGGAACGTTTCGCCGTCCAGTTCCACCGCACCGTACGCCCAGAACGTCATCCGCAGCCGGTACGGCCGGTCCTTCGCCCGCAGCGTGCCCGCCGTCCCGTTGCGCGGGTTGGCGAAGACCTGCGCGCCGTGGGCGGTGCGGACCTCGTTCGCCGTCTCGAACTGCTCCTGGGTGAAGGCCACCTCGCCGCGGACCTCGACCGTGGCCGCCTCGGCCAGTTGCTCGGGGAGCCCGTCGATCTGGCCGATGACGTGGCTGACGTCCTCGCCGTGGCTGCCGTCGCCACGGGTGATGATCTGGACGAGCCGCCCGCCGCGGTACCGGGCGGCCACGGCCGCGCCGTCGATCTTCGGCTCGACGGTGAACCCGCCCTCCGGGGCACGGCCCAGCCGGCGCTGGACGGAAGCGCCCCAGGCCACCAGGCCCTCGGCGTCGAAGACGTTGTCCAGGCTCAGCAGGCGGGTGGTGTGCGCGACGTCCCCGGCCGGGGCTGCGCCGTCGGCGACGAGGCCGGTGGGGGAGTCCGCGGCGACCTCGGCCGGGTGGTCCTGCTCCCAGGCGAGGACGGCCAGCCGGAGCCGGTCGTACGTGGCGTCGTCCAAGGCGCTGTCGCCGTCGCCGTAGTACGCCTGCGAAGCCTCCCGCAGCCGCCGCAGCGCGGCCTCGTACTCGGTGCGGTCGGACATGCGGAACAGCGCCTCATCGGCGGTGAGAATCGTCATGAGGGTGATCCTCTCGCGAGGGTCTGACAATCGGCCCCGACCGCAGCGGTCGGCCGGCGGAACCCCGCACCACGACGCCGGTCGGCGGGGCCGCCGTGTCGGTCGGCCGGAGCCGTCCTGCCCGTTGGCGCGGCCGGCCACAGGGTCGCAACAGGCGGGCCGCATGCCCGCGCCGGCCGTCTCAGCAGTGGTTGACGGCCACGGGGCGGTTCTCGTAGGGGCCGTATCCCGCGAAGGTGGCGGTCGCGCCGGCGGCGACCTGCCGGCAGGTCGAGCTGCTGCCGTCCCGGTAGAGCACCTGGAGGCCGTAGGTGTGGCCGCAGCCGTTGAAGACGGGGGTGTAGCGCCAGGTTTCGGACCACGTGATGCAGGTCGGGGCGATCCCGGAGGCCGGTGTGTCGGGGGTGACCCGGAAGGTGTCCCGGGTGGTGACGGGCGCGCCGGACCGGGGCTGCATGAGGCGGTTCGCGCCCTCCTCCCAGGTGAGCGTCCCGTCGGTCTTCTTCACCAGGTACTTGTACTCGACCGGTGAGTCGGAAGGTATGGAGGCCTCCGCGGCCCATACGGGGTAGCCGTGCGCGTCGAGCGGCACCGCATGGGACGGATCCCACGAGCCCAGCGCCGGAACGCTGCCGACGGCGAAGACCTGGTCGCCCCACTGGGTGGTGGCCGTGACCTGGAACCGGACCGGTGGACTCGACGGAGTGTCCGCGGCGGCGGACGGTGCAACCGCCCAGGTGAGGAGCAGGGCCGCCAGTGCCGCCGTGGTGCCGCCGGCGCGCCTGATCTTCTTTCCGTGCACGGGTGTTGGTCCCTTCGTGGGAGGCGGGAAGCGCTCGCAGACTATCCGTCTCTGCAAGAACTTGCAGCAATTTGCAGAAAGGCTTGATGCGGTCCCTCTGAACGGGGCGGGCTCCGCTCGGGCTCGGGCCTGAGGCCTGCTGCCTGTTACGTTGACGGCTTCTTTGTTTCTTCTGGGGTTTCGGGTGGGGGAGTGCGGGCGATGCGGCGCGGGCTGGTGCGGGCGGTCACGGGGGTTGTCGGGGCGGGGATCCTGGTGGTGGGAGGAACGGCCTGCGGGTCGTCCACGTCGGAGAAGGCCGCCGGTGGCGGGGACGAGCAGCCTGCGCAGGCCGCCGCCACCGGAACGCCGAGCCCGGCCGCCGGTGCCGGCGCAGCCGCCGGCGCCGGAGTCAAGGCGGCCGGATCCGTCGGCGGCGACGGAACCCCCTGCCGACTGCCCGTCTCCTTCGATCTCGTGCAGGACTGGAAGCCGAAGGCCGTCACACACGCCGAAGACGACGAGTTCGCCGCGCTGTTCAAGCAGGGCGGGATGACCCTGGCCTGCGAGATCGACGCCAAGCCAGCGGGGAACTTCGGCTTCCTGCGCGTCTGGGTGGCCGACAAGCCGGCCGGACCGGGGGACGCCCGCAAGGTGCTGGAGTCGTTCATGGCCGGCGAGAAGACCAAGGGCACTCCCGCCTATGCCGAGGTCCGAGCCGGTACGGGCGGTGCTGCGCTACCGGCGGTCGAGGCCGCGTACGAGACGGCACCGCTCGACGAGGCCAAGAAGGAGAGCGCCTTCGCCGTCGTCACCCCGGACGGTGCGGCCGTCGTCGTCCACCTGGGCGGCCTGGACAGCGCCGAACACGAGGCGATGCGGCCCGCCTACCGGTTGGCCCAGCAGTCCCTGAAGCCGGGCAGTTAGCCGTACGCCGCCTCTGGCGCCGACACAGCACGCGGCACACCGACGGGAGTTGCCGGGACCGCCGCAGTGAGTGCGGTATACGTCCTCCTCGGGCGCACCCGATGCCCGCGAAGGGAGTGGTTGCGGTGGAGCGGACGACCTGCTGCGTGGTGGGGGGCGGCCCCGCCGGCGTGGTGCTGGCACTGCTGCTAGCCCGGGCCGGGATCGAGGTCACGGTGCTGGAGAAACACGGCGACTTCCTGCGGGACTTCCGCGGTGACACCGTCCACCCCTCGTCCTTGTCGCTGCTGGACGACATCGGCCTCGCCGAACGGTTCGCCCGGCTCCCGCAGCGCCGCGTCAACTCGGTGCAACTGCCCATCGGGCCGGACGGGGCCCTCGTCACCGTCGGGAACCTCGGGGCGCTGCACGGGAAGTACAACTACATCGCGATGGTGCCCCAGTGGGACCTGCTCGACCTCCTCGCGGACGAGGCGCGCCGGGAGCCGTCCTTCCGGCTGCGGATGGACACCGAGGCGACGTCCTTCCTCATCGAACGCGGACGGGTGAACGGGGTGCGCTACCGCACCGCGGACGGCCGCACCGGCGAGCTCCGGGCCACCCTGACCGTCGCCTGCGACGGTCGCGGATCGCTCGCCCGTACGCTGCCCGAACTCGGTCTCGAAGGCTTCCCGTGCCCCATGGACGCCTGGTGGTTCCGGCTGCCGCGGCGCGACGACGACCCCAGCGGGCTCGTCGGAGGCGCGGGGGACCGGTTCTTCACCGCCCTGATCGACCGCGGCGACTACTGGCAATGCGCCGGCCTCATCCCGAAGGGGGCCGACGCAGCGCTCCGCGCCGAGGGCCTCGAAGCGTTCACGGCCCGGTTCGCGGCCGCCGTCCCCTGGCTCGCGGACCGGGCCGACAGCCTCACGTCCTGGGACGAGGTGAAGCTGCTCGACGTACGGCTCGACCGGCTGCGCCGCTGGCACCGCCCCGGGCTGCTGTGCATCGGCGACGCCGCCCACGCGATGTCACCGGTCTTCGGCATCGGCATCAACCTCGCCGTGCAGGACGCGGTGGCCGCGGCCCGCTACCTGGTGGGCCCGCTGCGCGAGGGCACCGTGGGGCTGCGGGACGTACGCCGGGTGCAGCGCCGCCGCTGGCCCACCACCGTGGCGACCCAGGGCCTGCAGCGGCTCGCCCACGCCCAGGTCATCGAGCCGCTGCTGGCAGGCCGCCCCGCGTTCGGTGATCCGGAGCGCGTGAAGCGGCTGACGGAGCTCGTCACCGATTCGCGCTGGCTGAACCGGGTCCCGGCCTATTTCGTCGCCTACGGTGCCCTGCGCGAGCGACCCCCGCGGGAATCGCTGCGCTGAACGGGCCCGCCGCCGCGGCCGAAGGTCAGGAGGTGCGCTTCAGGGTCCAGGTGTTGGCGTTGAAGCTGGGGACCGCGGAGTAGCGGCAGCCGCTCGAGTAGTAGCTGCTGACGATGGTCCAGCCGGCCGGAGGCCACGTGGAGGCGCAGGCGTTGACCTGGGTGCCCACCGGGTACCCGGTCAGGTCCTTGATCTGCTTGGTGTTCGGGGTGAAGCCGGAGCCGCAGCCGGCGCTGTTCCACCACTGGACGTCCACCCAGCCGCTCGGCGTGAGGGCGTTGGCGCACATGTTCTGGGTGGTGCCGGGTGCGGCGCTGGCCGGCGTCGCGGCGACCGCGAGGGCGGTGAACGCCATGGTGGCGAGAGCGGCGAAACGGGTGCGGATCACGGGGGTTTCCTTTCGGGCGTGCTGGAAGCTCCGCCGACCGTCGGCGGGCCGTGCCCAGGCGCCGCCCCATTGCTATCCGACCGCGCTCGATCGCAGACAGTCATTTTTTGGGCACAACAGTGCGACTGTTTACGGCCGTTGGTGTCCCTTCCGGCCCAGGTCAGGCGCCCGATCACGGCGCGGGGCCGGGCGCTCGCCGACCGGGCCCCGAGCCTGCACGCCGAGCCCGCGGCGGCACTCCAGGACGCACGGCAGGCCGGCGCAGGCCCGCCGCCGGTGTCTTCGGCCGTGCCGGACGGGATCGTCGGGTCCGGACCGGCATAGTGGTGCGGTGACCAGTGAACGCGACGACGCAAGCGGCGGCCCCACCACCGACGGCACCTCCCCGCGACCGGACGGGGCCGGTGACGAAGAAGCACAGGTCATCGTCGTCGGGGCCGGACCGGCCGGATCCGCCGCCGCGGCGCACCTGGCACGGGCGGGCGTGGACGTCCTGCTGCTGGAGAAGAGCGGCTTCCCCCGCGAGAAGGTGTGCGGCGACGGACTGACCCCGCGCGGCGTGCGCCAGTTGGTACGGATGGGCATCGACATCAACGCACCGGGCTGGATGCGCAACAAGGGGATGCGCTGGGTGTGCGAGGGCCGCGCGGTGGAGCTGGACTGGCCGCGGCTCGGCAGCCACCCGGACTTCGGGCTCACCCGCAGCCGCTACGACTTCGACGAACTCCTCGCCACCCACGCCCGCGCCGCCGGAGCCCGGCTGCGGACGCAGGTGAAGGTGACGGCCCCGCTGTGCGACCGGGCGGGGAACCTCACGGGCGTGTCCGCCGCACGCGGCCCGGGCAGGGAACCCGTGCGGTACCGGGCGCCGCTCGTCGTCGCGGCCGACGGCGCCTCCGCGCGCACCGCGCTCGCCCTGGGCCTGGAGCGGGACACCGCCCTGCCCGTGGCGACGGCAGCCCGCCGCTACTACCGCAGCGAGGCCCGCACCCACGACCCGTACCTGGAGCTGTGGGCCGACCTGCGCTGCCCGGGCACCGGACTCGACCTGCCCGGATACGGCTGGGTGTTCCCGCTCGGCGACGGCCGCATCAACATCGGCCTCGGCGCCCTGCCGCGCCGGGGCCGCCGGACCGTGGACCTCAGGGCGGCCCTGGAACACTGGCTGCCGCGCCTGCCCGCGCACTGGGGGGTGGGCGAGGAGACCGCCGAGTCGCCGCTGCGCAGTGCACCCCTGCCGATGGGCCTGAACCGGCGCCCCCAGTACCGGAGGGGCCTGCTGCTGGTCGGCGACAGTGCCGGAATGGTCAGCCCCTGGAGCGGCGAGGGCGTCGCCCAGGCGATGGAAGCGGGCGAGGTGGCCGCGGAGACCATCGCCCTGGCTCTGGCCCGGCCGGCCGGCGCACGGCGGGAACACGCGCTGCACCAGTACCCGGCGGAGATCCGCCGCCGCTGGGGGCGCTACTACCGGCTGGGCACCCTCGCCGGTGACCTCGTCCTCGCCCGCTACGGGTACCGGCCGCTGCTCCACCCGCGGGTCATGGCCTCGCCGCCGCTCCTGCGCGCCCTGGCCCGGCTGCTCACCCACGCCGCCGACGAACCCGCCCGGGACGGCATCGACGCCGTCGTCCACGCGCTCCTGCGCGCCGTCCCCGCACCGCGGCGCTGATCCGCGCCGGCCGGGTCCAGCGGCGTCACCCACCCCAAGGGGTGGCAACTGCTCGCAGCGAGGTGCCCATAGGGTCGGATTAGCTCGATCGTGTGATGGTCGGCTTCCGGGGCTTGCGGTGCGCTGGGCTGTCCGATGTAGCGTGATCGTGCGATCTGGGACGCCGGGTACGGCGCCAGTTGCGAGCCCCTGCTCCACCGGAGTGATGGTTCAGGGCCTCCCCGTCGCCTCTGGCCGTGCCCATATGGTCAGGTCGCGCAGGGAACCGGCCTCCCGGGCCCGGACCACGCACACGAATGCGTGTCGCCGCCCCGGGGTCGAGTACGCCGGGGACCAGTGCGCTCAAGACCGTTCGGGGCGTGCGGCTGATCAGGCTCACTCCTGCTCAGTCATCAGGAACGGTGATCCCCCAGCGCATTGTGTGGTGGCCACCCGGTTCCAGGGCCACCACCGAGGTCCCGCTCGCGAACGCGTTGGGCGGGCACGACATCGGCTCGACGGCGACCGCGCGGCGCCGCTGCGCCTCCGGCAGCGTGTCGCCGGTGTAGACCTGGAGGTACTCCGTTCCTTCGCCGAGCCAGAGGTCCGTGCCGTACTCCCCGGAGGGGTGGGCGAGGCGGACCACCGCACGCCCCTGAGCATCCCGGTGGAGCGACCCGAACGGCGTGTCCAGCATCGTGCCGCCGATGGCCCGCGCCGTGCGGAAGTCGCAGGGCGTGCCTGACACCGACTCCTCCGCCACTGGAAGCCCCGACCCGTCGGTGCACAGCCAGGTCTGCGCCGGGACGGTCAGCAGTGCCTCGTCCACCGTCGCGGTGCCCACCGTCAGGTACGGATGCTGGCCGATCCCGTACGGGGCCACGCCCACGCCCCGGTTCCAGGCGGTCACGGCCACCTCCAGGCCGGCGTCGCCCAGGTCGTACTCCGCCCGGACCAGGAGGTGGAACGGGTAGCCCGGCCGGGGCCAGACGGTGGCTCGGAACACGGCCCGGCGCCCGTCCGCCTCGGTCACCTGCCACGAGGTCCAGCGCAGCAGCCCGTGGATGGCGTTGCCCTGCTCCGGCTCGGTCAGGGGCAGTTGCAGGTCCTCGCCGCGCCGGCACCGTCGTGACGTTCGGTTGCACCGGTTCCAGTGGTTCCACCGTTCCACCGGTTCCACGGCGCTGGCGCGCCGTGCAGGGGCAGCCGGGCGGAAGACGGCAGCACCCGCCGGGCCCGGCGTCCGGCCCGGCGGGCCGGTGCCGCGCCCCCGGCTTAGGCTGGTCGGGGGAGCTGATCCGGGTGACGGCGCATGCCGGAAGGGACACCCCGATGGACGAGTACCCGCTGATCGAGAACCACGGCCTGATAGGCGACCTGCAAACCGCGGCCCTGGTGACCGCCGACGGATCGGTCGACTGGTTCTGCTGCCCGCGCTTCGACTCGCCCAGCCTCTTCGGAGCCCTGCTGGACAAGGGCAGGGGCGGGCACTGCACGGTCCGGCCGGCCCACGCGACGTACGCGACCAAGCAGCTGTACCTTCCCGACACCGCGGTCCTGGTGACCCGGTTCATGACCGAGGCCGGCGCCGGCGAGGTGGTCGACTTCATGCCGCTCACCGGCACCGCGGCCACGGACCGCCACCGCCTGGTCCGCATGGTCCGCTGCGTACGCGGCAGCATGACCTTCGAGGTCGACATCGCGCCGCGCTTCGACTACGGGCGCAAACCGCACGAACTGCACGTCACGGAGAACGGAGCCGTGTTCGCCTCGGACGGTCGGGCCCTGACCGTGCACACGGTCCGCGAGCCGGACGACGAGCGGCTGGTGCACTCCCTCACCGGCGACTACGACCTGCACCTCACGCTGAGCCTGCAGGCGGGCCAGCAGCGCGGACTGGTCCTGGAATCCGCCGCCGACGGTCCGCCCCGGCAGATGCGCCTGGCCGAGTACGAGCAGCTCTTCCGCGACACCATCCGCTACTGGCGGTCCTGGCTGGCCAGGTCCCGCTATACGGGCCGCTGGCGGGAGGCCGTCGAGCGGTCTGCCGTGACCCTGAAGCTCATGACCTACGCCCCCACCGGCGCGGTCGTCGCCGCCCCCACCACCGCACTGCCCGAGCAACTGGGGGGCGAACGCAACTGGGACTACCGGTTCACGTGGATCCGTGACGCCTCCTTCTCCGTGTACGCCCTGCTGGGCATGGGGTTCACGGAAGAGGCCAAGGCGTTCATCGGATGGCTCGACGACCGCATCAAGGAACGGGCCGGCGGCGAAGGGGACTCCGGGCCGCTGAACATCATGTACGCGGTCGACGGCTCCTCCGACCTGAAGGAGGAGAGCCTGGAGCACTGGGAGGGCTACGAGCGGTCCGCCCCCGTGCGCATCGGGAACGGCGCCGCCACCCAGATCCAGATGGACATCTACGGCGAGGCGATGGACAGCATCTCCTTCGCCCACGGTCACGGCATCCACCTCGGGTACCGGGGTTGGACCGGGCTGCTGCGCGTCCTGGACTGGCTGGCCGACCACTGGGACCAGGCGGGCGAGGGCCTGTGGGAGACCCGCGGCGGGCGCCAGCACTTCACGTACGGCCGGGTGATGTCCTGGGTGGCGTTCGACCGCGCGCTGCGACTCGCGCAGGACACCGGCCGCCCGTCCGCGGCACAGCGCTGGAGCAGCACCCGGGACGCGATCTACGAGCAGGTCATGGCGCGCGGGTGGAACGAGGCGCGCGGGGCGTTCGTCCAGCACTACGGCAGCGACGTCCTCGACTCGTCGCTGCTGCGCATGCCGACGGTCGGCTTCGTCACCCCGGAGGACCCGATGTGGGCCTCCACGCTGGACGCGGTCGAGCACGAGCTGGTCACCGACAGCCTGGTGTACCGGTACAACCCGGAGGCGTCGCCCGACGGACTGCGCGGCTCCGAGGGCACCTTCTCGCTGTGCACCTTCATGTACGTCGACGCCCTCGCGCGCGCCGGGCGGATCGACCAGGCCCGCCTGGTCCTGGAGAAGATGCTGGGCTACGCCAACCACCTCGGCCTGTACTCGGAGGAGATCGACCTGACCGGACGCCAACTGGGCAACTTCCCGCAGGCGTTCACCCACCTGGCCCTCATCGATGCGGCGATCACCCTCGACGCGGCACTCAACCGGGCCTCGGGGCACGGGTAGTCAGCGGAGCCCGAGCCCCCCGGCGGGGTCCGCCGTTCCGGCCGGCACCGGGCCGAGGAGCACGAGCGTGTCGCCTTCCGCGGGGGTGGCGCCGCGGGCCCCGGTGACCGGCTCCAGCAGCCCGTTGCGCCGCACCGTGAACCGACCAGCAGGGGCCGGGTTCCCGCGGGCCGGACGACGCCCAGCCCGGCGGCCACGGGCCGGGCGGTGAGGGCGTAGACCAGGACGGTTCCGACGATCACCAGGAAGGTGATCGGCAGGATCTCGTCCGCTCCGGCCAGCCCGTCGTCGACGAGGGTGGCGGAGAACGTCGTGGCGGTGGAGGCGGCGACGATGCCGCGGGGCGCCATCCAGCCGATGAACGCCCGTTCCCCGGAGCCGAGCTGCGTGCGGGCCGTCGCCAGGAGTGCCACCAGCGGGCGCACGACGAGCACGAGCGCGGTGACGAGGACCAGCGAGGGCAGGAGCACGGGTGCCACGGCCTTCGGGGCGCCTGGGAGCGGACGATGACGTGGAAGACGACGGCCCCCAGGATGCCGCCGATCGGGTCGATCAGGGAGCCCTCCCACACCAGGATCCTGCGCACCCGGTCGGTCGGCCGGACGTGGTCGAGCAGCGGGCCGACCACGGTGGGCCCGGACACGACCAGGATCACGCCGATCACCACCGCCACCGTGAGCGGAACGTCGAACAGGGCCGCGACCAGCCCCAGGCAGGCAGCCCAGGTGATCGGGACCCCCGGCACGATCAGCCGTACCACGACCGTCCGCGGCTCGCCGCCCAACTGGTGGCGGTGCAGGCCCAGCCCCGCGTCGTAGAGGATGACGGCGACGGCCAAGGACACCAGCGGCGTGAAGTCGGGTGCCAGCTGGCGGGATGGATGACGTCGGTCAGCGCCCCGGCGGGTCAGCCCCGGCTCTCCGGACCGCCGCCCCGCCGCAGGTCGGCATCGGTGAGGGGCTCCAGCGTCCCGCGCGTGTCGAGCCGGTACAGCAGCACCACCGCGGGGAAGACCAGCGCCACGGCCACGAGGGTCACGATGACCAGCCAGTGCAGGGTGGCCGGAGCCCCCGCCGCCTCGGCCACCGTCAGCGAGCCCGGGATCAGGTAGGGGAGCTGCGCCATGCCCCAGGCGATGACCGCCGAGGCGACGACGCCGACGGCCGAGACCCGCGACCACGCCCCGGAGGTGCGCAGCAGCAGCCACGCCGTCACCAGTGCTGCCACCGCCGACACGAGGACGAAGAACAGTCCGGCGCCGTGGGTGAGGCCGTGCCACACGTGCGGGGCGTCGCCGCGGGTGACGAACAGGGTGGCCGTCGCCAGCCCGGCCAGGCCGACGAGCGCGGCCACGGCCCGCCACCGGAAGTAGGCGTGCAGGTCCGGGGCTTCGAAGCGCAGCGCGTCCGCAGCCAGGAACACGGCCCCCAGCAGTGCCGTGGCGAGGACGGCGAGGAGGCCGAAGAGCACGGACGTGGGGTTGGACCAGGCGTGCGCCGACGGCTCGGTGCCCGGCGCCACCCGGCCGGAGGCGATCCCGCCCGCGGCAGCCCCCAGGAAGAACGGCGTGAGCAGCGAGGAGATCGCGAACACGGCCCCGTAGACGCGCCGTCCGGCGAGCCTGCGGGTGGGCTTGCGCAGAGCGAAGCCGGCGCCGCGCAGCACGATGCCGACGGCCGCGAGGGCCAGCGGCAGCCACATCGACGAGAACACCGTCTGGAAGAACACGGGGAACCCGGTCCACATGATGACGAAGACGAAGATGAGCCAGACGTTGTTGACCTCCCAGACGGGCGCCATGGCGTGGTCGATCAGCCACCGCGGGCGCTTCCCGCGCTCCGCCCCGCCCGCGGTCAGGTCCCAGAAGCCCGCACCGTAGTCCGTACCGCCCGCGCAGGCGTACGCGGCGACCGCGAGCAGCAGGACGACCGCCACCACATCGGCGGTCACCGACTGCCTTCCTCGGTCGGTCCCGGGCCGTCGTCGCCGCCGCCGTCGCCGCGGCGGGGGGCGGGGGCGGCGCCGGCCGGCACCGCGGAGCGGGGGCCGTACGGGGTGTCCGTCTCCGGTGTCTCCATCGTTCCTTCCTCACTGCGCCGTTCGTCGTCCAGCCGCCATCGGGTGCGCATCTTCAGGAGCACGACCAGGAAGGAGCCGAAGATGAACACGTACACCACGACCACCAGCCCGAACATGGTCCACAAGGCGCCGGAACGGGTCGCGGTCACCGCTTCGGCGACCTTCATGTTCTGGTAGACGATCCACGGCTGCCGGCCCACCTCGGTGGCGATCCAGCCGCACTCGACGGCGATGACGCTGGCCACGCCGGCGCAGGCGGCGCTTCGGTAGAACCACGGCGAGTCCGGCAGCCGGCGGCGGCGCAGCCAGACGATCCCGTACCAGAGGGCGAGCAGCACGAGCACGCTGCCGATGCCCACCATGGTGTCGAAAGCCCAGTGGGTGATGGTGGCCTGAGTCGCGTTCGGCCGATGGTCGGCCGGTACGGACGTCAGGCCCGTCACCTTGGTGTCGGGGCTGAAGCCGGCGAGGATGGAGTCCAGCTGCGGGATCTTGATGCCGCCGGAGATGCTCCCGTCGGGGTGGAGGCGGCCGAAGAGGTATTCCGGCACATGGGTGTCGGTGTTCCAGACGATCTCCATCGCGGCGAACTTCACCGGCTGCTTGCGGAACACGGCGCGGGCGATGGCGTCGCCCAGCATGAACTGGATCGGTGTGAAGACGGCCGCGACCGTGAACGGAACGGTGAAGCCGAGGCGGTGGTAGTGGTCGCGGCGCCCGCGCAGCCAGCCGACGGCGTACACCCCGGCCACCACGTACCCGGCGGTGAGCAGCATCGCCACGACGAAGTGCCAGTACTCCGGCCCGAACATCGGAGTGAAGATCGCCTTGCGGACGTCCACGTCGACGGGATTGCCCTCGGAGTCCAAGGTGAAGCCCTGCGGGGTGTTCATCCAGGAGTTGGCCGCCAGGATGCCGAAGGCGCCGAGCAGGGCGGTGGCCGGCAGGGGCAGCCCGAGCAGGAAGTGCGTACGGGCGGGCAGCCTGCGCCAGCCGTACAGGTAGACGGCGATGAGGACGGCCTCCAGGAAGAAGGCCCAGGCCTCGATGCCGAAGCCGAGCCCGAAGACGTCGCCCCACCTGCCCATCAGCCCCGGCCACAGCAGGCCGAATTCGAAGGACAGGACGGTGCCGGTGACGACGCCGATCGCGAACTGCACGGCCATCACCGCCGACCAGCGCCGCGCCAGCAGCAGGGCGGTCGCATCGCCGCGGCGCAGCCCGTAGCCGTGCATGATCAGGGTGATGAGCGGCAGTGCCACGCCCATCGGCACCAGGATGATGTGCGAGGCGAGGGTGAAGGCCATGAGCGATCTGGCCGGAAGCATCTGGGGCGGGGCTTCCGCCAGCAGGTGGAGCGTGGTGTGCACGGATGTCTCCCCCGGGGGCCGAGGCGGGTGGGGTCAGCCGCCGGTGGCGAAGCCCGGGAAGAGGGTCATCCCCCCGTCGACGTACAGGGTGGCTCCCACGACGTAGTCCATGAGGTCGGAGGCGAGGCCGACGGCCGCGTTCGCGATGTCCTCCGGGTCGCCGACGCGGCCGTACGGGATCAGTGTCAGCAGGTCCTGCTCGGCCTGGGGGGTGTCCCAGGCGTCGCGGTTGATGGGCGTGCGGATGGCGCCGGGGGCGATCGCGTTCACACGGATCTTCTGCGGGGCGAGCTCCTGCGCCAGGGTCTCCATCATCATCTGCACGCCGCCCTTGGAGGAGGCGTAGTTCACGTGCCCGGCCCAGGGGATGACCTGGTGCACCGAGCTCATGCAGATGATCTTGCCGGCGGCGCGGGAGACCTCCGGAACGACCCCGCGCCGCAGGAACTCCTTCGTCGCCTCCCGGGCGCACAGGAACTGCCCGGTCAGGTTGACGTCGATGACCTTCTGCCACTGGGCGAGGGTCATCTCGGTGAAGGCGGCGTCCCGCTGGAGTCCCGCGTTCGCGACGAGGATGTCGATCGTCCCGAACTCCTCGACCATGCGCTCGGTCATGGCGACGACCTGGCCCTCGTCGGACACGTCCGCCTCGTACGCCGCCGCGCGCACCCCGAACGAGGCGATCTCCTCGACGACCTTCTCGGCCTCCTCGCGGCCGGCCACGTAGTTCACGACCACGTCGGCCCCGGCCCGGCCCAGGCCGATGGCCGTGGCCTTGCCGATCCCGGAGTTGGCGCCGGTCACCAGCGCCTTTTGGCCCCGGAGCAGGTGCGCGGGGATCCCGCCCCCGGGTACGCCCTCGGTGGAACTCACGACAGACTGCCTCCTCCACAGCGCGGCCCGCACGGTCCGGGCGGTCCGGGCGGGGTCACCCGGGCGGGTCCGGGCAGTCACACAACCACCGCGGCCGGGGCGCGGCGGCGCGCGGCGAACCGTGTCGCACCACCCGACTGAGGTTCTTCGCCCGGTCGGCGGTGTCCCGCCGGGTGTCAGCCCATCCGCTCGAGGAGGTGGTCACCCACCCGCAGGGCGTTCGCGATGGCGGTCAGGGAGGGGTTGACCGCGCCGATGCTCGGGAAGAAGCTCGTGTCCACCACGTACAGGTTGTCCAGGTCGTGGGCCTTGCAGTAGACGTCCAGGGCCGAGGAGGCGGGGTCGGTGCCGAAGCGGACCGTCCCGGCCTGGTGGGCGGTGGCGCCGATCGGCATGCCCTTGTGCAGGTAGATGCTGTGGTCCAGCAGGTGGTGCTCGTGCATGCCCAGGTGCCCGAGCATGTGTTGCAGCTTGTGCCGCAGCCGGTCCAGCCCGGCCGTGTTGTTGGTCTCGTCGAGCGCGAGGTGGATGCGGCCCTCGCCGTCCAGGGTGACGCGGCTGTCGGGCAGCGGCAGGTCCTCCCCGCACAGCCAGAAGTCGACGGCGTGGTGGGCCATGACCTCGAGCGGCATGTTCGGTGTCACCGCCCCGGCCCAGCGCGGGGCCTCGCCGTGGATCTGCTCGGCGTCCGACTTGCCGAGCATCTGGATCCCGCCGAGCGGGTAGTCCCAGTCGTCCGCGCCGAGGTACCAGTCGTGCAGGGCGAGGGTCTTCTGGAACTGCGTGTCGTTCGGCTCCTTCGAGACGGCCATCAGGGCCGCGTTGTTGTGGCGCATGTAGAAGCGGCCGACCACGTCCGAGCTGTTGGCCAGGCCGTGCGGATGCCGGTCGTTCGCGGAGGCGAGCAGCAGCACGGCCGAGTTGACCGCCCCGCAGGAGACGACCACGATGTCCGCTGCGTACCGGGCCTCCCCGCCCCCGGCGAGCCGGGCGACGACCGCGTTCACGGTCCGCCCCGTCGCATCGGTTTCGAGCCGGACCACGTGCGCGCCCGTGACCATCTCGACGTTCGGGTGCTGCAGGGCCGGCTCCACGCAGATCACCTGCGCGTCGGACTTGGCGCGGACCAGGCAGGGGAAGCCGTCGACCCGGTTGCACCGGATGCAGACGCTGGACGGGGTCGCCCGCCCCTGCCCGTCCTGGGACAGGTCGACCCCGATGGGCAGGTGGAAGGGGTGCAGGCCCTGCTTCTCCAGGTCGTCGCTCAACTGTTGGATGCGCGGCTCGTGTTCCACGGGCGGATAGGCGTACTGCGCGCCGGCCGGCCCCTCCCAGGGGTCCTCGCCGTGCCGGCCGTGGACCAGATAGAGGTGTTCCGCTTCGGTGTAGTACGGCTCCAGGTCCTCGTAACGGATCGGCCAGGCGGGCGAGACCCCGTCGTGGTGGCGCAGTTCGCCGAAGTCCTGCGGGCGCAACCGGAACAGCGCCGCGCCGTAGAACTTGGTGTTGCCGCCCACGTAGTAGTTGACCTCGGGCGGGAACTCGCGGCCGTGCTTGTCGAGCCAGAACTCCGGTGCGCGGTACTTCCCCTTGACGAACACGGCGGTGGAGTCCCAGTTGTCGCGTTCGCGCGGGAGGTAGTCTCCGCGTTCGAGGAGCAGCACGCGTTTGCCGGAAGGGGCGAGCCGCTGGGCGAGCGTGCCGCCGCCCGCGCCGGTTCCGATGATGATGGCGTCGTAGTGGGGGGTGTCGCTCACGGCGACCACCGTCCGTCCTCGGTCTGTGGTTCGCGCCCTCACCGGGGCCTGTCCGTCGCGGCGGGATCCCTCTTCGAACGTATACGCCCCCCGCCGGTGCGGCACCTGGAACGGCCGGTGCCGGGTGCCGGGTGTCGGGGTGTCGGGGTGTCGGGGTGTCGGGGTGTCGGGGTGTCGGGGTGGCCGTGCGGTCACAGGACGGCGATCGGGTTCACGGGGGAGCCGGTGGCGGCCGGCAGCCGCAGCGGCGCCACCGTGCACAGGAAGTGCCAGCGTCCGAGCTCTGCGCACAGGTGCGCCAGCTCCTCCACGTCCAGGTAGTCCAGCAGGTGCACGCCCAGGGCGTGCATCGCCAGGACATGCACGGGGAAGGCGACGCCGGCCACCGGGCTCGGGGCGGTGTCGTTGTTGCCGTCCGAACCGAGGACGGCGACGTGCCGGTCGGCCAGGAACCGCACCGCCTCCGGGTGCAGGCCCGCCCTGGCGTGGGCCACGTCCCACGGGCCGCACTCGCGGCGCCGCCGCCAGTGCCCGACGCGTACGAACAGCAGGTCGCCGGGGCCGGTACGGACGCCTTGGGCCTCCTCGGCGGCGGTGAGGTCCTCGACGCCGACGCAGTCACCGGGTTCGAGCCAGGGCAGCCCGCGCAGCCGGGGGACGTCCAGGAGGACGCCGCGGCCGACGATGCCGCCCCGGACCAGGTCGAGCGTGATCCCGCGGGCGCCGCCCGCGCGCAGGGCCGTCTCCGGGGTGCCGCCGTAGAGCTCGCCGTCGAAGACGACGTGGCACAGGGCGTCGAGATGGGTGTGGGCGTCCCCGTGCACGTTCATGGCGAAGCGGTCCAGGGCGAAGTGCAGCCCCGGGGACCCGGTCTCCTGGTCGGACGGCGCCGTCAGTACGTAGTCGGCGGGCTGCGGATCGTCCGGACCGGGCCGCGTCTCGACGGGCGCTGCCAGCGACACGGTGCGCCCGTGGCGGACCTCGGCCGCGGCCGCCGCCACCCGCTCGGGAGTCAGGTGGGCGAGGGCCCCGCGGCGGCGCTCCTCGCCGGTCCGCGCGTGGTGGCGCAGGTGCACGTAGAGGGCACGGAAGGCCTCTTCCGTCATGGGGTGGTGCGGGGCGGCGGGCTTCCCGGAGGTCCTGTCATCCGTCACGCCGGGTCCTCCTGCTGTGAGTCCGTGTTGCTCTGCGTTGCTCTGCGCCCGCCGAAGGCCCTGCCTCCACTGTCCGGCGCCGCCGTGGCCCGTGCATCCCGGACGGGACGCGTCGTTCCTGCGCCGTCATTCCTGCGCGGTCGGCCGCCAGCCGGGTTCGAGGCGGTCGAGGAGGAGGCGGAAGGCCTCGGCCGGCCGGGCCCGCCGCCTCGTGACCGGCCGCCTGCGCGTCTGGGGTCTGGACGATCTCGCCGACACCGCAGAGCTCCTGGTCAGCGAACTCGTCACCAACGCCCTGCGGCACGCGCGGGGTCCCGTCCGGCTCAACCTCAGGGCGACCGACGACCGGCTGCTGTGCGAGGTGGAGGACGCCTGCGACGCCGACCCCGTACGTCGCACCGCACCCCTGGGAGCGGAGGGCGGCCGCGGCATCGAACTCCTCGACCTGCTCGGCGAGGCCTGGGGCAGCTACCGCACGGCCACGGGCAAGACCACCTGGTTCGAACTGTCCGCGGTCCCGCCCCGCACGCCCTCGTAGGGGTCTTCCGCTCGGGCCCCTGTACCTGGGTACACCCCCGCTCGGCACCCAGGCGCAGGGGCCGCGGCCCTGCCGCGCGGCATCGTCGGTGTCATGCGAATGACACCTGTGGACATCAGGCTGACGGCCTCGTTCCTGGCCGTCGCCTTCCTGGCGGCCGGCCTGCTGGGCGCCGCCCAGCCCGCAACACGGATACCCCCCGAGGTCATCCAGCTGACGCAGTTCGGACCCGCCCTGGGGGTGGGCGTCGCCGCCCTGCTGTGGCCGGGGCGGGTACGGGCGCTGCTCGCCGGCGGCGCCGCCCGCAGCGGCAGCCGCGGAGCCCTCCTGATCCTGACCGCACCGCTCGTCGTCGCGTGCGCCGCCGCCGCGTACGCGGTACTCGGCGGGGACGGACGGCCGATCTCCCCGAACGCCCCGTTCGCGCTGATCGCCGCGGCGCAGCTGCTCGGCGCCTGCGCCGAGGAGATCGGCTGGCGCTGCCTCCTGCAACCGTTGCTGCGCCCCCGCTTCGGTCCGCTGGGGGCCTCGGCGGCGGTCGGTGCGGTCTGGGGCGTCTGGCATGTCCAGGTCTTCGCACAACACCCGCTCTACGCCGCGGCGTTCCTGACGATGGCGGTGTCCCTGTCGGTCGTGATGGGCTGGGCGCTCGACGGGACGGGGGCGTCCCGGCTGCTGCTCGCGGGAGGATTCCACGCCCTGATCAACATCGGCATGCTGCTCTTCATGGACGAGGAGTCCGGCACCGTGACCCCCATGCTGCTGTTCGGCCTGTCCTGCCTGACGGCAGCGGCCCTGTGGACATGGGTGAGCACGCCCCGGGGGCGGGCTGCGCCCTCGGCTCCGGCGCCGGATAGGCTCACCGCGATCATGGAAGATGTCCGGTAACCCCCGCCCGGTTCGCGCCCCGGCCCGCGCCCGCCTCACCCGCACCCCCCTCGCCCTCGGCCGTTGCCAGCTGGCGAGCCTGCACGCGCTCGCCGTGTCGGCGGCCGGCTCCCTGGTGGTGCTCGCCGTGCTCCTCCTCCCGGTCGGCATCGGCTTCCGGCTGCTCCCGCCCGCGGCGCGGGCCCTGCGCGCGCTGTCCGACCGCTCCCGCTCCAGGGCCGCGGCCTGGACGGGCGTCCGGATCAGCCCGCCCGAACCGCTGCCCGCCGGCGAGCGTGACGCGACCCCCCGCGAACGGTCGCGCCGGATCCTCGCCGACGACGGCTTCTGGCGCGACCTGGCGTGGGCATGGCTGGAGCCGGTGACCGGAGGCCTCCTGGTCGCCGTCCCGCTCGCCCTGGCCTGGTACGGGGCGTTCGGCGCGCTGGTGCAGCCGTTCATCTGGCGGAGCATCAACGACGGCAACTGGTACGCCTTCGTTCCCGTGCACACCACCGCCACCATGCTCGCCGCGTTGGTACTGGGGCTCTCCTTCGTCGCCGGCGGCCTGTACGCGGCCCCCGCCGTGCTCCGGTTGCACGCCCGCCTGAGCCGACGGCTGCTCTCCGCCCCGCGCAGCACCGAGCTGACCCGGCGGATCGTGCGGCTCACCGACACCCGGAGCCGGGCCCTCGACACCCTGGCCGCCGAACTGCAGCGCATCGAACGGGACCTGCACGACGGCGCACAGGCCCGCTTGGTCGCCACGGGCATGATCCTGGACCGGGCCACCCGCCTGCTGGAGACCGACCCGGCGGCGGCGCGCGACCTCCTGCGGGACGCCCGCCGCACCTCGGCACGGGCCCTACAGGACCTCCGCGACCTGGTCCACGGCATCCACCCGCCGGTCCTCGCCGACCGCGGCCTCGGCGACGCCGTCCGCTCGCTGGCCCTCGACAGCTTCCTCGACGTCCACGTCGAGGCGCGGCTGCCGGGCCGGCTCCAGGCCCCCGTCGAATCCGCGGCCTACTTCGCCGTGAGCGAGGTGCTGACGAACGCGACGAAGCACTCCGGAGCCCGTGAAGTCCGCCTGGCCCTCACGTACGACGACGGCCTGCTGCGCATCGCCGTGACCGACGACGGACACGGCGGCGCCGACCCGTCCCGCGGCACCGGACTGGCGGGCGTACGGCAGCGGTTGGATACCTTCGACGGGACCCTCGCCCTGCACAGCCCGCAGGGCGGACCGACCACCGTGACGATGGAGATACCGTGCGCGTTGTCCTCGCCGAAGACCTCTTCCTCCTGAGGGACGGGCTGACCCGCACCCTTCGGGAGCACGGCTGCGAGGTCGTGGCAGTGGACAACGGCCCGTCCCTCCGTCGTGCGCTGCTCGCCGACGGGGACGGGGCACCCGATGTCGCGGTGGTCGACGTGCGGTTGCCGCCGACCTTCACCGACGAGGGCCTCCAGGCGGCCCTGGACGCCCGCCGCCGCAAGCCCGGCCTGCCGGTCCTCGTCCTCTCCCAGTACGTGGAGCAGCTGTACGCCCACGAGCTGCTGGCCGGGGGAGAGGGCGCCGTCGGATACCTGCTCAAGGACCGGGTGACCAACACCGAGCAGTTCATCGACGCCGTCCGCCGCGTCGCCGGCGGCGGCACGGTGATGGACCCCCAGGTCATCTCCCGCCTGCTGGCGCGCGGCGACGCCCGCGGAACGATCGACAGCCTGACGCCGCGCGAGCGCGACGTCCTGGAACTGATGGCGGAGGGCAGGTCGAACGCGGCGATCGCGAGCGGCCTGCACATCAGCGAGAGCGCCGTCGCCAAGCACACCGCCGGCATCTTCGCCAAGCTGGGGATCAGCGCGTCGGCGGACGACAACCGCCGGGTCCTGGCCGTCCTGGCCTACCTCAAGCGCTGACCACGGCCGCGCCCGGCCGGAACGTCAGTCGCCGCCGTACGGTGTGGGGCGCACCTCGAACCCTCCGGACGTCTCCGGCCCGGCCGCAGGCTCCTCGTACACCTCGACACCCAGGACCGCGGCCGCCGGCGGCCCCGCGTGCACCCAGCGGACCATCCGGGCGACCGCCTCCTCGTCCCCCTCGAACTCCGCCTCGACCTCGCCGCCGGGCAGGTTGCGCACCCACCCGGTCACCCCCTGTTCCAGGGCGGCGCTCCGGCAGCTGTCGCGGAAGAACACCCCCTGGACCCGCCCCGACACGATCACACGCTTCCGCACCATGCCCCGACCCTGCCCCCTCCCCGCCACCGCCCGGCCGCGCAACGCACGGGGACACGCAGACCGCCCCCGTTCGGGGGAGCGGGCGCCGAGCCGGGGGAGCGGGGGCGGCAGCGTCAGCAGCGCACGCCGACGACGCCCCGGCCCGGCGGTGCCCCGCCGCTCCGCCTCCGTGACCACCTCTCGGCGATGCGTGGGCCCAGGGAGCTACCGGGGCTAATCGCAGTGCACCGGGCTTCAGCCCGGTGGTGAAGCGATTCTGAGAAGTGCTCTGACCCGCGCTGTGCGCACGGGTCTGCATTGTGACCTCAGCTCAGACGGGCCGGTTCTGCTGCTCGATGTACTGCTTCACGATCGACAGCGGGGCCCCGCCTACTGAGCCTGCGAACTACGAGCCGGACCACAGCCGCTGTGCGCGCCAGTAGTGCTGGACGAGGTCGGGGAACTCCTGGCCGAGGCGGCGGGAGCTGACCCCCTTGAGGCTGTTGACCAGCTTGGACAGGGCGACCTTGGGCGGGAAGTTCACCAGCAGGTGGACGTGGTTGTTCTCGCCGTTGAACTCGGCCAGGTCGCATTCGAAGTCCTCGCAAACGGCGCGCATGATCTCCTCCATGCGTGTCAGGTGGGCGTCCTTGAAGACCTTGTGTCGGTACTTCGTCACGAAAACCAAGTGCGCCTGAAGGGCGAAAGTGCAGTGACGACCAGTACGAATGTTCTGATACTCAGCCATAAACCACCTTTAGTACGGTGATCGGCATGCAGCTCCGGTACAGCTTCCGTCTGTACCCGAACGGTCCTCAGCGCTCCGCGCTGGCGAGGGCGTTCGGGTGCGCCCGCGTCATGTTCAACGACGCGTTGCGCGCTCGTGAGACCGCCCGCGCCGCCGGCGTGGCGTTCCCGAAGGCCGGAGACCTGTCCAAGCTGCTGATCACCGAGGCGAAGAAGACCGGAGAGCGCGTCTGGCTCGGCGACGTGTCCGCCGTGGTGCTGCAACAGTCGCTGCGGGACCTGGATGCCGCGTACCGGAACTTCTTCGACGGCCTCAAGGGCAAGCGCCCGCGCATGGGCGCGCCCCGGTTCAAGTCCCGCAAGGACAACCGGCAGGCCGTACGGTTCACCGCCAACGCACGCTGGAAGATCACGACCGGCGGGGACCTGTCCCTCCCGAAGATCGGAGACGTGCGGGTCAAGTGGTCCCGCTCGCTGCCCTCGGTTCCGTCCACGGTGACCGTGGTCAAGGACGCCGCCGGCAGGTACTTCGCCTCGTTCGTGGTGGAGACCGAGCCGGATGAGACGCTGCCCGGGACGGACGCCGTGGTCGGTATCGATCTCGGCCTGACCCACTTCGCGGTCCTCTCGGACGGCGCGAAGATCGAATCCCCGCGCTTCCTGCGCCGGGCGGAGAAGAAGCTCAAGCGGGAACAGCGCCGCCTGTCCCGCAAGGCCAATGGCTCCAACAACCGCGCCAAGGCGCGCATCAAGGTCGCCCGTGCTCATGCGCAGGTGGCCGACGCACGGCGCGAGTTCCACCACCAGCTCTCAACGAAGATCATCCGCGAGAACCAAGCGGTTGCTGTTGAGGACCTGGCGGTCAAGGGACTCGCCCGCACGCGCCTGGCCAAGTCCGTGCACGACGCCGGCTGGTCCGCGTTCGTCGCGATGCTGGAGTACAAGGCAGCCCGGTACGGCCGCACCTTCCACCGCATCGGACGGTTCGAGCCGACCTCTCAGGTCTGCTCGGCCTGCGGCGTCAAGGACGGCCCCAAGCCCCTGCACGTCCGAGAGTGGACCTGCGGGGCCTGCGGGACGGTCCTCGACCGGGACATCAACGCGGCGGTCAACGTCGCCAAGGCCGCCGGACTGGCGGTGCCAGCCTGTCGAGCGCAGGTAAGACCGGTACTCGTACCGGCACAGCGCGTTGAAGCAGGAACCCACCGAGACGGTCAGACGACCGTGGCAGGAATCCCCGCCCTTTAGGGCAAGGCCGTGAAGTTAAGCGTGTTTGTGCTGGTGGGACGGTGGCGTTGGTGATGGCCTGACGCAGGAAGCGGAGCCCCGGTAGAACTGACAGTCG
>NZ_JBHXTC010000010.1:0-5452 GCF_042677605.1 Streptomyces sp. NPDC127106
CCCGCCGGATCCTTGCCCCGCCTCTGTGCCCGTGCCGCCCGCGCCGCGGGCCCGGGCCCGGGGGGCGGCCCCCGCGCCCGCCACCGTCGGGCTTCCCGCCGCCGAGTCCGCTCCGGCGCCCGCCCCCGCGCCCGCTCCGGCCCCCGCCGCGGCGGGGCGCGACCCCTGGGCCGCCCCGGTCCCGGGGGCCACCCCCGCCCCGACGGCGCCCTCCGCCGGCCAGCAGGGCTTCGCAGCGCCCCCGCCCGGGCCCACCGCCGCGCCCGGCTACGGCGCCCCGGGCGGGCCCGTGGTGCCGCCGCAGGCCGTACCGCACACCGGAGCGTGGCCCGTGCCCGGCGCCGGCGGCGCCTGGTTCCGGCAGCCCGCCCCCGTCACCAACGGCCTGGCCGTCGCCGCCCTCGTCGTCGGCCTGATCTCCCTGCCCGTCGGCCCGATCCCGTTCCTCTTCTGGCTCGGCGCCATCCTCGGCGTGACCGCCGTCGGCCTCGGCATCGGCGCCGTCACCCGCGCCTCGGCCGGCGCCGGCCGCAAGGCGATGTCGATCGTCGGCACCGTCCTCGGCGTACTCGGCGTCGCCGCCTCCGTCGGCGGCTACTTCGTCACCCAGCACGTGGTCGACCGCATCGCCGACCACGCCGAAGCCCGCTTCGAAGCCCCCGAGTGGTACGACCCCGAGTTGGACCCCGGCGCCGACGAGCCCTGGCCGCCGAACCCCTCCGCGACCCCCGGTCGCCCCGCGCCGAAGCCGTGGCGCTCCGCGCCGCCCACGGGCCCCGGCATGACCACGCCGCTGCCGTTCGGCGAGACGTACACGTACCCGAACGGCATCAAGGTCAGCCTGTCCGCCCCGAAGCCGTACGTGTCGAAGAGCAAGTACGCGAGCATCCGCAACGCGGTGCAGATCACGATGACCATCACCAACGGCTCGCCCGAGAACCACAACGTCATCCACGCCGTGCCCGAGGTCCGCGACGACAAGGGCATGACCGCCCAGCTCGCCTTCGACGGCCGCGACGTGCCCAAGCTCATCCGCGGCGACATCCTGCCCGGCCAGTCCGCCAGCGGGGTCATCGCCTACGAGGTGCCCGAGGGCACGACCAACCTCAGCGCGGAGATCTCCCCCGGCATCCTGATGCCCGGCGCGAAGTTCGCCGGCCCGATCGGCTGATCCGGCAGCGGCCACGAGCACGCCCGCGGCCGCCCAGAACCCTTGTGGCACGGGGCCCCCAGGACATCGCGTCAGAAAGACGATTACACTGGGCCCCGTGCCTCAACTACGCCTCGCTCTGAATCAGATCGATTCGCACGTCGGCAACGTCTCCGCCAACGCCGACTCCGTCGTCCACTGGACCCGGCACTCCGCCGAGCAGGGCGCCCACCTCGTGGCGTTCCCCGAGATGATGCTGACCGGGTACCCCGTCGAGGACCTCGCCCTGCGCGCATCCTTCGTCGAGGCCTCCCGCTCCGCCCTGCACGGGCTGGCCGAGCGGCTGGCGGCCGAGGGCCTGGGCGAGGTCCCGGTCATCGTCGGATACCTCGACCGCTCCGAGCGCGCCGCGCCCCGCCTGGGCCTGCCCGCCGGCTCCCCCGAGAACGCGGCCGCCGTCCTGCACCGCGGCGAGGTGGTGCTCCGCTTCGCCAAGCACCACCTCCCCAACTACGGCGTGTTCGACGAGTTCCGGTACTTCGTCCCCGGCGACACCCAGCCGGTGATCCGCGTCCGCGGCGTCGACGTGGCCCTGGCCATCTGCGAGGACCTGTGGCAGGACGGTGGCCGGGTGCCCGCCACCCGGTCCGCCGGCGCCGGCCTGCTGATCTCCGTCAACGCCTCGCCGTACGAGCGCGAGAAGGACGACGTCCGCCTGGAACTGGTGCAGAAGCGGGCCCAGGAGGCGGGCTGCACGCTGGCCTACCTCGCGATGATCGGCGGTCAGGACGAGCTCGTCTTCGACGGCGACTCCATCGTCGTCGGGGCCGACGGCCGGGTCATCGCCCGCGCGCCGCAGTTCTCCGAGGGCTGCGTCCTGGTCGACCTCGACCTGCCCGCGGCGCCGGCCGACGCCCCCGAGGGCACCGTCGACGACGGCCTGCGGATCGACCGGGTGATCCTGTCCGAGGAGCCGGTCGAGCCGTACGAGCCGGCCGTTCCCGGCGGTTACGCCGACCGCCTCGACGACGACGAGGAGGTGTACGACGCGCTGGTCGTGGGCCTGCGCGCGTACGTCAAGAAGAACGGGTTCCGCTCCGTGCTGATCGGGCTCTCCGGCGGCATCGACTCGGCGCTGGTCGCCGCCATCGCCTGCGACGCGATCGGCGCGCAGAACGTGTACGGCATCTCGATGCCCTCGAAGTACTCCTCGGAGCACTCCAAGGACGATGCCGCCGAACTGGCACGCCGCACCGGCCTGAACTTCCGCACGGTGCCGATCGAGCCGATGTTCGACGCCTACATGGGGTCGCTGGGCCTGACCGGCCTGGCCGAGGAGAACCTCCAGTCCCGGCTGCGCGGCACCATGCTCATGGCGGTGTCCAACCAGGAGGGCCACATCGTCCTCGCCCCCGGCAACAAGTCGGAGCTGGCCGTCGGCTACTCCACCCTGTACGGCGACTCGGTCGGCGCCTACGGCCCGATCAAGGACGTGTACAAGACGGACGTGTTCCGGCTCGCGCGGTGGCGCAACCGGGCCGCGGCCGAACGCGGGGAGACCCCGCCCATCCCGGAGAACTCGATCGTGAAGCCGCCCAGCGCCGAGCTGCGGCCGGGCCAGGTGGACACGGACTCGCTGCCGGACTACCCGGTGCTGGACGCGATCCTGGAGCTGTACGTGGACCGCGACCAGGGCATCGAGGCGATCGTCGCGGCGGGGTTCGACCGGGAGGTCGTGGCCCGGACCCTGCGGATGGTGGACACCGCCGAGTACAAGCGCCGCCAGTACCCGCCGGGCACGAAGATCTCCGCGAAGGGCTTCGGCAAGGACCGCCGCCTGCCCATCACGAACGGCTGGCGCGAGCACGCCTGACGTGCGCACGCCCGGCACGGGCGCCCTCCGGCACCCGTACCGGGCGCGCCCGCGCCGGCGCCGGCGGCTACTTCGTCACCGTCACCCGGGCCGCGACCGGCAGGTGGTCGCTGCCGGTGCGCGGCAGGGTCCAGGAGGCCTCCGGCTTCATCCCGCGGACCATGACCTGGTCGATCCGGGCCATGGGGAACGGCGCGGGCCAGCTGAAGCCGAAGCCGTCGCCCGCCGCACCCTGGGTGGAGCGCATCTGCGAGGTGACCTCCGACAGGGAGCGGTCGTTCATGGTGCCGTTGAGGTCGCCGAGCAGGACGACCTTCCGCAGCGGCTCGGCGGCGAGCGCGGCACCCAGCGCGTCCGCGCTCTTGTCGCGCTGGTTGGCGGTGAAGCCGGCGTTCAGCTTGACCCGGACGGACGGCAGGTGGGCCACGAACACGGCGACCCGCCCCTGCGGGGTCTCGACGGTGGTGCGCATGGCCCGGGTCCAGCCCAGCCTGATGTCGACGGGCTTGCTGGAGCTCAGCGGGTACTTGCTCCACACGCCGACGGTCCCCTCCACGGCGTGGTACTTGTACGCACCCGCCAGCACCTGCTCGTAGACGGGGACGACACTGCCCTTGAGCTCGGTCAGGGCCAGCACGTCGGCCCCGGCCCCGGCCACCGACCGGGCGGTGCCCCGCGGGTCGGGGTTGTCGGCGTCGACGTTGTGGGTGGCGACCATCAGGTTGCCGCCGGATCCGGCCTTGTCGGTGACCAGGCCGCCGAAGAGGTTCACCCAGACGACGGCCGTCAGCAGTATCGCGATCAGCGCGGTCGCGGACTTGCGGACGACCGCGCCGACGAGGAGCAGCGGAACGAACGCGCCCAGCCAGGGCAGGAAGGTCTCGGTGAGGCTGCCCAGGTTGCCGACGCTGTTCGGCAGCTCGGCGTGGAGGATCATGACGAGCGCCAGCAGCACGGCGAACGCCGCGATCACGACGCCCCGCCGCCAGATGCCCGGGTCGCGCCGCAGCTCGGCCACGCGGCGCCGGAGGCGGGATCCGCGGGGCTCGGGCTCCGAGCCGCCGTTCCCGGTCTCCGTCATGTACGCCTGTGCCATGCCACTGCCCTCGCTGCCGTGCTCGCGCTCCGTCCCCCCACCCTGACCCTAGGCGATGGACGCAGACTTCCGTGCCGTTGTTCCGGCCGTACGTCCGGGAGGACGAACGGCCATACGGCCGGGGTTCCGGTTGTCACGAAACGCGCACATTCGGTCAGTAACCGGAGGATGTCCCGAGCCGGCCGTGCAGTGTGACCGGACGGTCACTCCCCCCACTTTCGCGGCCGGCCGGGCAGGTGCCACCATGGGGGTGAGTCCGGGGACGCCGTGAGGGCGCCTCGAGATGACATCAAGGAGCAGTTGCAATGACGCATGCCGTTTCGCCTGCCCGGGAAGCCACCTCCGCCACCCTGTACGGAGGCACGGGCACCCGACGGATCACCGTCCGCGACCTGACGCTCGCCAAGGAGCGCGGCGAGAAGTGGCCCATGCTCACCGCTTACGACGCGATGACCGCGTCCGTGTTCGACGAGGCCGGCATTCCGGTCATCCTCGTCGGCGACTCGATGGGCAACTGTCACCTCGGCTACGAGAACACCGTCCCGGTGACGATGGACGAGATGACGCTGCTGTCCGCGGCCGTCGTACGCGGCACCCGGCGGGCCATGGTCATCGGTGACCTGCCGTTCGGCTCCTACCAGGAAGGCGCCGTACAGGCGCTGCGCAGTGCCACCCGGCTCGTGAAGGAGGCCGGTGTCGGCGCCGTGAAGCTGGAGGGCGGCGAGCGCTCGCTGCGCCAGACCGAGCTGATCGTGCAGTCCGGCATCCCCGTCATGTCCCACCTGGGCCTGACCCCGCAGTCCGTCAACGCCATGGGCTACCGGGTCCAGGGCCGCGGTGACGAGGCCGCGCACCAGCTGCTCCGCGACGCCAAGGCGGCCCAGGACGCGGGGGCCTTCGCGGTGGTCCTGGAGCTCGTCCCGGCCGAACTGGCCGCCGAGGTCACCCGGTCGCTGCACATCCCGACGGTCGGCATCGGCGCGGGCGCGGACTGCGACGCGCAGGTGCTGGTGTGGACCGACATGATGGGCCTGACCGGCGGGAAGCTGCCGCGGTTCGTGAAGCAGTACGCGAACCTGCGCGCGACCATGACGGACGCGGCGAAGGCGTTCGCCGAGGACGTGGTGGGCGGAACGTTCCCCCAGGAGCAGCACACCTTCCACTGACCCACTGACCCACTGACCCACTGGCCCGCTGATCCGCTGATCCGCTGATCCGCTGATCCGCTGATCCGCTGCCCCCGCTGGTGGGGGGGGGGGGGGGGGGGCCGCCCCCGGGGGGGGGCGCGGGGGGGGGGAAGAAAAAAAAAAAACAAGCCCCCCCCCAAAAAAAA
>NZ_JBHXTC010000010.1:5462-15937 GCF_042677605.1 Streptomyces sp. NPDC127106
CGCGCCCGCGGGGTGGGGGGGGGGGGGGTGTGTGTATCCGCGCCCGGGCGCGCGCCGCGCCGCCCCGGCGGGGGCGTCGGCGGTCCGTGCTGTCGGCCGGCCGTCGGTCCGTTGTCGGTCCGTTGTCGGTGCGGCCGCCCGGTTGTCGGTCGGCTGTCGGTGCTTTGTCGGTGGCGGCTGGTCCCATGGGGGCATGACGCGAAACGACAAGAATCCCCGGAACGGCGGGAACGCCGTCGAGGTGCGGGGACTGGTCAAGCACTTCGGCGAGACCAAGGCCCTCGACGGTGTCGACCTGGACGTCCGCGAGGGCACGGTCCTCGGGGTCCTCGGTCCGAACGGCGCCGGCAAGACCACCCTGGTGCGCTGCCTGTCCACCCTCCTCGTCCCGGACGCCGGGACCGCTCGGGTCGCCGGGTACGACGTGGTCCACCAGCCGCGCCAGCTGCGCCGCACCATAGGCCTCACCGGCCAGTACGCCTCGGTCGACGAGCGGCTGTCTGGGTGGGAGAACCTGTACATGATCGGCCGGCTGCTCGACCTGTCCCGCAAGGACGCCCGCCGCCGCGCCGACGAGATGTTGGAGCGGTTCTCGCTGACCGACGCGGCGAAGAAGGTCGCCGGGATGTACTCCGGCGGCATGCGCCGCCGCCTGGACCTCGCGGCCTCCCTGATCGGGAACCCGGCCGTGATCTACCTGGACGAGCCGACCACCGGCCTGGACCCGCGCACCCGCAACGAGGTGTGGGACGAGGTGCAGCGGCTGGTGACCGAGGGCGCGACCGTCCTGCTCACCACCCAGTACATGGAGGAGGCCGAGCAACTGGCGAGCGAGGTGACGGTCATCGACCGCGGCAAGGTCATCGCCAACGGCAAGGTCGACGAACTGAAGGCCCGGGTCGGCGGCCGCACCCTGCGGATCCGTCCGGTGGACCCGGCGGAACTGCCCGGCATGGCCCGGTCCCTGGCCGAGGCGGGCCTCGACGGAGTCGCCGGCTCCCAGGCCGTGCCGGACGAGGGCGTGCTGCTGGTCCCGATCCTCAGCGACGAGCAGCTGACCGCGGTGGTCGGGCTGTTGGCGGCCCGCGGCTACGCCATCGCCGACCTGGGCACGTACCTGCCCAGCCTGGACGAGGTGTTCCTCTCCATCACCGGCCACTCGGCCACGTTCCCCGAGGGTTCCGTTCCCACCGGCACGACCAAGGAGGTCGCGGCATGAGCACGACGACTACCGCCCCGGCCCGCGAGGCGGCCGCCGGAACGCCCGCGCCGAAGGCGGTGCGGTCCGCGGAGGGCCGGATCGGCCTGCGCGGGAACCTGCGACACATAGGTGCCCTGTCACGCCGCAACGTCCTCCAGATCAAGGCGAATCCGGAGTCGGTGCTCGAGGTCGTGCTGATGCCGATCGTCTTCATCCTGCTGTTCACGTACGTCTTCGGCGGCGCGATCGCGGGCAAGGGCAACCAGGACGTCTACGTCAACTACCTGGTCCCGGGCATGATGGCGATGACGGGCCTGAACATTGCCATGGCGGTGGGCACCGGCGTCAACGAGGACTTCAAGAAGGGCGTCATGGACCGCTTCCGGTCCATGCCGATCGCCCGCTCCTCGGTCCTCATCGCCAAGATCGTGGTCGAGATCGGCCGGATGCTGGCGGCCACCGCGATCCTCCTCGGCATGGGCTTCCTGCTGGGCCTGGAGATCAAGACCTCGCTGCTGGACCTGCTCGCCGCGGTGGGCCTGTCGATGGTCTTCGGCGCCTCACTGATGTGGATCTTCATCCTGCTCGGTCTGACCATGAAGACCGCCCAGGGCGTCCAGGGGGTGGCGATGCTCGTGCTGATGCCGCTCCAGTTCGGCAGCTCGATCTTCAGCCCGCCGTCCTCGATGCCCGACTGGCTGCAGTCCTTCACGAAATACAACCCGCTGTCCAACCTGGCCGACGCGGCCCGCAACCTCATCAACGGCGGCCCGCTCGCCCACTCGGTGTGGATGACGCTGGGCTGGGCCGTGGTGATCACCGCGGTCACGGCGCCGCTGGCGGTCGCGAAGTTCCGCAACAAGACCTGATCCGGTGGGACGGTCCGTTCCGGATCGCGTCCCGGACGGGCCCCGCTCGGGGGGCGGATCAGACGAGGGCGGTGGCCTCCTCCAGGGTGAGGCCGCCGCCTTCGGCGTACGCCGCCTCGTACGCGGCATCGCCGAGGGCCGCCCGGGCCAGCTCCTCGGCCAGGGCGTAGTCCTCCCGCTCGGTGCTGACCGGGAAGTGCCCCGCGGGGAGCAGGGCCCGGTACACGCCGAGGAGCCGCGCCGCGTCGTACGCGTGGCCCGGTCCGACTCCGACTCCGGCTCCGGGACCGGGACCGGGACCGGGACCGGGACCGGGACCGCCGAGGATGGCGTGGGAGCGGGCCGCCGTCATCAGGTACACGGCGGGCATCTGCGGGGCGACCATCAGGGCGAGCGGGTCCTTGGCGCTGGCCATGGCCTCCCGGAGCAGCACCAGCGCCTTCTCGGGCCTGCCGTCCTGGTTCTCCAGCCAGGCCAGGGTGCCGAGCAGGAACCCGTCGAAGATGGCGTACGCGCCGAAGGCGAACTCGTCGCGCAGCCGCTGGAGCTGGGCGCGGCCCTCGGGGATCCGGCCGGTGCGCCCGTAGCAGACGGCCAGGAACATGCGGGCGGCGGGCAGGGCCTCGTTGCCGTACGCGTGGTGGGTGCGCAGGATCCCGGTGAGCAGCTCCTCGGCCTCGGCTGCCCGCCCGCTCTCGATCAGGACTCCGGCCATCCGCACGCGCAGGACCGTGACCTGGGAGGAGGCGCCGAGCCGCTCGGCATACTCGATCGCGGAGCGGAAGTCCTCGGCGGCGGACGCGTACCGGCCGCGTTTCTCGTGGGACTCGGCGCGCGCGGACAGGGCCTCCGCGCAGCCCCAGTCGTCGCCCAGCTCGGTGAACAGGGCCAGGCTCTCCTCGGCGTCGCGGACCGCGTCGCCGGCCCAGGAGGCGCGGCTCGCCAGGATGTTGGCGCGCAGCTGGAGGGCGCCGGCCAGCTCCCAGCGGTAGTCCAGGGCGCGGGCGGTGTCGACGGTGGCGTCGATGACGCGCTGGAGCAGGTCGGCGTTCCCGGAGAGCATCGCGGCGTAGACCCACAGCGAGCCGGGGGCGCTGCAGGTCTGCGGCATGCCGGGCCGGTAGGCGGCGAGGATCCCTTGGATCTGGTACCGGACCTCCGGGGAGGTCCAGCTCTCGTTGCTCTGGTCGCGGGCGGCGAGCTGGACCATGCGGATGCCGCGCCAGGCCTCGGTGAGCCGCTCGCCGCTGTAGGGCGGGGGCGTGTCCACGAGGCGTTCGTACACCGGCTCGGCGGGGGTGACGGGCGGCTGGAAGGGGTCGGGGCCGAGGGCTCCGGCGGCGTTCGCCCAGTGCCGGGATTCGGCGCGCAGGTCGTGCATCTGCCAGTACCAGACGAGGGAGTGCACCAGGCACAGCACCTCGTCGGTGTCGCGGGCTGCGACGGCCCGGCGCAGGGCGGTGCGGAGGTTCTCGTACTCGGTGGCGAGGCGTCCGGCTGCGGCCCGCTGGCCGTGGCCACGGAGCAGCGGCTCGGTGGTGCGGGCGAGTTCCCGGTAGTGGACGAGGTGGCGCCGCTCGGTGGCGGCCCGGTCGCCGGGGACCTCGTCCAACCGCTCGCCGGCGTACTCGGCGACGGTCTCCAGGAGCCGGTAGCGCATGCCGTCGGCGGAGGGGGCGGGGGCGGCGATGACGAGGGACTTGTCGACGAGGGAGCCGAGGAGGGAGGCGACGTCGGCGCTGTCGGGGGCGCCGGCGGCAGCGTCGGCGGGGGCGGCGCAGACGGCTTCGGCGGCGGCCAGGTCGCAACCGCCGGCGAAGACGGACAGCCGGGCGAGGACGGTCCGCTCGGGCTCGTCGAGCAGGTCCCAGGACCAGTCGACGACCGCGCGCAGCGTCTGCTGGCGGGGCAGGTGGGTACGGGCGCCGCTGGTCAGCAGCCGGAACCGGTCGTCCAGCCGGTCCGCGATCTGGCGGGGCGTGAGCAGTCGCAGCCGGGCCGCGGCCAGCTCGATCGCCAGCGGCAGCCCGTCGAGGCGGCGGCAGATCTCGGCGGCGGCCCCGGGGTCGTCGCCGGTGGTGAAGCCGGGCCGGGCGGCGGCGCCGCGGTCGTCGAGCAGCCGCAGCGCGACCGGGTCGGGCAGCGGCTCCACCGGGCGCAGGAACTCGCCGGGCACGCCGAGGGGTTCGCGGCTGGTGGCCAGGATCCGCACGCCGGGGCAGTGGGTGAGGAGCTGTTCGGCGAGCTCGGCGGCGGCGCCGACGACGTGCTCGCAGTTGTCCAGGATCAGCAGGAGCCGGAGGCGGGCGCAGTGCTCGGTGAGCCGGTCGAGCGGGTTGTCGCCGGCGCGTTCGGTCAGCGCGCGCAGCTCCTCGGCGGAGGCGCCGCGCAGCTTGGTCTCGCGGGCCCCGAGGGCGGTGAGCACGGCCTCGGGGACGTCGTCCGGGTCGTCCACGGGGGCGAGCTCGGCGAACCACACGCCGTCGGGCCAGTCGGCCGGGGCGTGTGCCTCGGCGGCCTCCTGGGACAGCCGGGTCTTGCCGGCGCCGCCGGGCCCGAGCAGGGTGACCAGGCGGGCTTGCGCGAGGTCCGCGCCGATGGCCCGGATGTCCTCCTCCCGCCCGACGAAGGTGGTCAGTCGCGCCCGCAGGTTCCCGCGGCTGCGGAGCTCGGCGGGGCCACCGGGCGGGCCGGCCGGGGGCCCGGGGCGGGCCGGGGCCGGGCCGTCCGCTCCCGGGGCCGGTGGCGGGGTGCCGGCCGGGGCCGGCTCGGCGGCCGGTGGGGCACCGGCCTGGGACAGCAGGGCGGCGTGGAGGGTGCGCAGGGCGGGGCCCGGGTCGGCGCCCAGCCGGTCGGCGAGGTCCTGCCGGACCTCCTCGTAGGCGGCCAGGGCCTCGGCGGTGCGGCCGGAGTCGCGCAGTGCCCGGATCCGGAGCGCCTGCAGGGGCTCGTCCAGCGGGTGCTGCGCGCACACCGCGGCGAGCTCCGGCAGGGCGCGGGCCGCCTCCCCGAGGTCGAGGGCCGCGGCGAGCCGCCCCCGCCGCGCGTCCGTCCGTACGGCCTCCCAGCGCGCGGCCTCCGGCCCCGGGTCCGGGAGGTCGGCGAGCGCCGGGCCGCGCCACAGGGCGAGGGCCTCGTCGTACAGGGCGGCCGCCCGCGCCGGGTCCCCGTCCGCGGCGGCCGCGGCGGACCGGACCAGCCGTTCGAAGCGGTAGAGGTCCACGTCCTCGCGGTCGGCGGCGAGCCGGTACCCGCCGTCCGCCGACCGCACGGCCTCGTGGCCGAGCGCCCTGCGCAGCCGGGCGACCAGCGCCTGGAGGGCGGCGTACGCGTCGGCCGGCCGGCCACCGTCCCACACCTCGGCGACGAGGAGGTGCGCCGGCACCGTCCGCCCGGGCCGCAGCGCGAGCGCGGTCAGCAGTGCGCGCAGGCGCGCGCCGCCGACGGCGACGGGGGTACCGTCGTCGCGGGTGGCCTGGGTGGTGCCGAGGATCGCGTAGCGCACCGGTCCATTGTCCCCGGACCGGTATCCCGGACGGCCCCCTACCCGGGATAGGTTTCGCCGCATGGGTCATCAGAGCACGCGCAGCGACCGGCAGGTCAGTTCCGTTTTCCTCGGCATCGCCGCGATCATGGCAGTCACGGGGTGGGCGGTGTGGACGGGGTACTCGTCGAGCGCGGGCCTGGCCGTCTTCCTCTTCGTCACGGCGGCGTGGATCGTCTCGCTCTGCCTGCACGAGTACGCGCACGCCCGTACCGCCCTGCACGGCGGCGACCTCACGGTCGGCGCCAAGGGCTACCTGACGCTGAACCCCCTGAAGTACGCGCACCCGCTGCTGAGCATCGTCCTGCCCGTGGTCTTCGTGATCCTGGGCGGTCTGGGCCTGCCCGGCGGGGCCGTGTACATCGAGCGGGACCGGGTGCAGGGCCGCTGGAAGCACAGTCTGATCTCGGCGGCGGGCCCGCTGACGAACGTGGCGTTCGCGGCGGTCTGCACCGCCCCCTTCTGGCTGGACGCCGTCGACGGCGTCCCGCTCGCCTTCCGCTTCGCCCTGGCCTTCCTCGCGCTGCTCCAGGTCTCCGCGGCGATCTTGAACTTCCTGCCGGTGCCCGGCTTGGACGGCTACGGCGTCATCGAGCCCTGGCTGTCGTACCGGGTGCGCCGGGAGGTGGCGCCGCTGGCGCCGTTCGGCCTGATCGCGGTGTTCGCGCTGCTGTGGGTCCCGGCGGTCAACGCGGCCTTCTTCGGGGCCGTCGAGGGGATCCTGTCCGCGCTGGGCGTCTCCGACGTGGAGACGTACTGCGGGCACAGCCTGTACCGCTTCTGGCAGGAGACGGACGGCCTGTGCGCCGTCCCCCAGGCCGAGTAGTCCTGCTCGTGGTCCCCGTGGAGGTCGAGTCGTCGGGGCGCGCCGCGGCGGCCGCGGCCCAGCTAGCCGGCGGAGCCGGTGGAGCCGGAGGCCTTGCGTGCCTTGTCCTTGCGCACGTAGTACCAGGCCATGTTGGACGTGAGGCCGGCGAGCAGCACCCACACGATGCCCAGGAAGCTGCCCTCCACGAAGGCGACCGCGGCCGCCGCCACGGAGAGGACGCAGACGACGGTGGCGAAAACGGCAAGGCGGGGCATGGGGTACGGCTCCTCGGCGACACGGGTGGGGTCGAGCCCCTCCAGTGTCCCCCATGCCCCGCAGTGCCCCCGTAAAGGCACCCGGCCGGGCGCGGTCACGTTCAGACGTCGGTGATGCGGAGGCCTGAGTGGGCCTTGTAGCGGCGGTTGGCGGAGATGAGATTGGCGACCAGGGACTCGACCTGGTGGGCGTTGCGCAAGCGGCCGGCGAAGACGCCGCGCATGCCGGGGATGCGACCGGCCAGGGCCTGGACGATGTCGGTGTCGGCGCGGGACTCGCCGAGGACCATGACGTCGGTGTCGATCTCCTCGACCGACTCGTCCTGGAGCAGGACCGCCGAGAGGTGGTGGAAGGCGGCCGTGACCCGGGAGTCCGGGAGGAGGGCGGCGGCCTGCTGGGCGGCGCTGCCCTCCTCGACCTGGAGGGCGTAGGCGCCCTGCTTGTCGAAGCCGAGGGGGTTGACGCAGTCCACCACGAGCTTGCCCGCGAGGTCCTCGCGCAGGGCCTCCAGGGTCTTGGCGTGGCCCTCCCACGGCACCGCGATGATCACGATGTCGCTGCGGCGCGCGCATTCGGCGTTGTCCGCGCCCTCCACACCCAGGCCCAGCTCGGTGGCGGCGTGCGCGGCGCGGTCGGCGGCGCGGGACCCGATGATCACCTTCTGGCCGGCCTTGGCGAGCCGGTAAGCCAGGCCGCGGCCCTGGTCGCCGGTGCCGCCGAGGACGCCGACGACGAGGCCGGAGACGTCCGGCAGGTCCCACGGGTCCTTCGCGGGGGGCTTCTGTGTGCTGTCAGTGGAGGTCATGGGGGTGAGCGTAATGCCGGGGCTCGTGCGATCGAACAGGCAGCGGTTCCGTGCGGTGCGTGACGCTACCGGCTCGTATCGTTTCCGGGCCGTCGCCCGGGGCGGGGGGCGGCGGCGAGCGGCGACGGACGGCGGGCGGGCGGCCGGGGTGCGCCGGCGGGGCGCCCCCCCTCCGCCCTCCCGGGGGAGTGCGCGGAATCCGTCAGGTCCCCGCCGTTCCCGTCGTGCCCTCGTCCTCTTCGCGCGACTTGTCGTTCCACCTGGGGTCGTTCTGCCATTCGAGGTTGCGCTCCTGCGCGGTCTGCATGGCGTGGGCGGCCTCCTCGGGGGTGGCGTACGGGCCGAAACGGTCCTTCGCCGGGCACTCGGGCCCCTCCTCGACCTTCTGGTGCACCAGGCAGTAGTACCACTCGCCCGGTTTGCCCACCTGGCGCTTCTTGAACAGGGCCATCGTCCTCGGGCTCCTCTCGCCGACCGCCCGCCGCCGGTCCTCCGGCGTCCTCGGCCGTTCTCCGCTGCTCTCTGCCGCCATGCTGCCCCATCCCCGCTGGATACACTCGCTTGCATGTCTGGCCAGTCGCTGCTCGTCCCCGGCGAGCTCTCTCCGACCCGTTCCGTTCCCGGCAACATCCGCCGGCCCGAGTACGTGGGCAAGCCCGCGCCCACCCCGTACACCGGACCGGAGGTGCAGTCGGCCGAGACCATCGAGGCCATGCGCGTCGCCGGCCGGATCGCCGCGCAGGCGATGGAGGAGGCGGCGAAGCTGATCGCCCCCGGGGTGACCACCGACGCACTGGACCGGGTGGCACACGAGTACATGTGCGACCACGGCGCCTACCCGTCGACGCTGGGCTACCGGGGCTTCCCGAAGTCCCTGTGCGCCTCGGTCAACGAGGTGATCTGCCACGGCATCCCCGACTCCACCGTGCTGCGCGACGGCGACATCGTGAACCTGGACGTCACCGCGTACATCGGCGGCGTGCACGGCGACAACAACGCCACGTACCTGTGCGGGGACGTGGACGAGGAGTCCCGGCTGCTGGTGGAGCGCACCCGCGAGGCCCTGAACCGGGCGATCAAGGCCGTCAAGCCGGGCCGGCAGGTCAACGTCATCGGGCGGGTCATCGAGTCGTACGCGAAGCGTTTCGGCTACGGCGTGGTCCGGGACTTCACCGGCCACGGCATCAACTCGTCCTTCCACTCCGGCCTGATCATCCCGCACTACGACAGCCCGCACGCCACGACGGTGATGCAGGCGGGGATGACCTTCACGATCGAGCCGATGCTGACGCTGGGCACCCACGAGTACGACATGTGGGACGACGGCTGGACCGTGGTCACGAAGGACCGGAAGCGGACCGCGCAGTTCGAGCACACACTGGTGGTGACGGACACGGGGGCCGAGATCCTCACCCTGCCGTAGGGGCTTCGACCCCAGGTTTTCACCGCAGGGGCGTTTTACCGACAACACGTCGGGAACACATTGACTTAGGTAAGCCTAAGTAAGAGGATCGGGCATGGCGGCCGCCCGTGCCGCCGTGCCCCGCATCCACGCCCGACGGAGGTCTTGTCTTGGACGCCTTCTCCACGGTCATCCGTGTCGCCTCGCACGAGCAGCACACCGAGGCCGAGTCCTCGACGTTCATGAGCGACCTGCTCGGCGGCCGTCTCGGCGTGGACGCGTACGCGCGCTACACCGAGCAGCTGTGGTTCGTGTACCGGGCCCTGGAGGATGCGGCCGGGTCCCTCGCGGACGACCCGGTCGCGGGCCCCTTCATACAGCCCGAGCTGATGCGCGTCGCCGAGATCGAGCGCGACCTGGCGCACCTGCGCGGCCCCTCCTGGCGCGAGACGCTGGTGGCGCTGCCCGCGACCGCGGCGTACGCGGCCCGGATCGCCGAGTGCGCGGCCACCTGGCCCGGCGGGTACGTCGCCCACCACTACACGCGCTACCTGGGCGACCTCTCCGGCGGCCAGATCATCCGCGACAAGGCGGAGCGGACCTGGGGCTTCGAGCGCAAGGGCGACGGGGTCCGGTTCTACGTCTTCACCGGCATCGCCAACCCGGCCGCCTTCAAGCGGCACTACCGCGAGCTGCTGGACGCGATCGCCGCGGACGACCTGGAGAAGCAGCGCATCATCGACGAGTGCAAGCGCGCCTTCGACTACAACGGGGCCGTGTTCCGGCAGCTCGGCCAGGAGTTCCCGCTCAGCGCCTGAGCCCGGCGACGGTCCCGGCCCGGGGCGACGGTCCCGGCCCGGGGCGACGGTCCCGGCCCGGGGCGAGGGTCCCGGTCCGGGTCAGCGGCCCGGCCCGGGTCAGCGGCCCGGTCCGGGTCAGCGGCCCGGTCCGGGTCAGCGGCCCGGTCCGGGTCAGCGCACGTGCACGGCCATGCCCATGCGGCCGTATGCCGGTCCCGTGCGCGGCGGTGCGTCGAAGCGGACGCGGCCGCCGATCTCGACGGTGCCGTCCGGGCCGGGGGCCGTGAGGATCTGCGAACCCGCGCCCTGGGTGATGTTCAGGGCGCGGTTCAGCTGTGCCGTCAGCAGGACCGCCGCCGAGCCGGTGGCCTCGTCCTCGGTGATGACCCCGTCCGGGCGCCGCGGGAAACCGCGGGCCCGGATCCGGCCCGCGGCCTCGTCCTCCCAGGCCCACGCGTACAGCCAGCCCTCGCCCGGCGGCGGGGCGGGCAGCGCGTCGACCTCGGCGGGGGTGGCGTACTGCTCGGTGCGCTTGCCCTCGACCCACTCGGGCCGCGCGGTGATCCAGGTGAACTCTCCGTCGTACCGGGCCCACACCTCGCCGGCCGGCGGCTGCAGCTCCTCTATGTCCAGCAGCCAGGCGACACCGACGAGCGGATGCCCGGCGAAGGACATCCGCGTGCCGGGGGTGCGGATGTGGGGGGGCCCCCCCCCCGGGGGGGGCGGCCGCAACCACACGCGCGGACGCCCGTTCGCCGGGCCCGGCCCGG
>NZ_JBHXTC010000010.1:15947-72542 GCF_042677605.1 Streptomyces sp. NPDC127106
CTCTTGGTCCAGCACCCCGGCGACACCCAGGGGCGGATGCCCGGCCAGGCACTTCCGCGTGCGGGGGGTGGGGATGTCGACGACCCCGGGCAGGGGGTCGTCGACGAACACCGTCTCGCTGTAGCCGAGTTCCGCGGCCAGGGCCTGCCGGGACGCGTCGTCGGGGAAGGTCCGGCCGTCGCGTACGACGCCGAGCAGGTTGCCGAACCGGCCGTCGCCCGCGCAAAAGACCCTGAGTACGTCGAGATCGTTCACGCGGGCATTCAAACACGGCCCGGGTCAGGGGCGGGCGGTACGCCGCCTGCGGGCGAGGGACAGGGCACCCGCACCGACCACGACGGCCGCGCCGGAGGTGGCGAGCAGGGCCCCGGCCGGGACGTCGGCGCCGGTGGCGGCGAGCTGCCCGCCGGTGGAGCCGCCCGTGCCGCCGCCGACCGTGCTGCCGGTTCCGGTGCTGCCGCTGGTGCCGGTGGTGCCGCCCGTCGTGGTGCTGCCGGTCCGGCCCGTCGTGGGCGCGGTGCTGGGCAGGACGGCGTCCTTGTCCACGGTGACCGACAGGGTGACCGGGTCGGTGGGCTTGCCTTCGGCGTAGTCGGTGTGCGAGTAGCCGATCGAGGCGGCGCCCTCGGCGGTGAAGGCGGCCGGGACGGACGCGAGGGTGAGCACGCCACCGTTGGTGCGGTAGTCGGTCTTCGACAGGTCGAGGGTGGCGAAGGGGACGTCCGCCTTGGTCGCCTTGGGCGTCGTCACGTCCAGGACCAGGGTGCCCTTCTTGCCCTCGGTGTTGACGCGCAGGTTGGTGAAAGTCAGGTCGATGCGGTGGCTGGGCTGCTGGAAGCGGAGGCTGCCGGCGAAGGAGGCGTTCAGCTTCTGCTTGGCCGCGTCGAGTTCGCCTTTGCCGAAGGCAAAGGAGAAGGTGTTTCCGGCGGCCAGCGCCCCGCCGGCCGGGGTGACGGAGCCGCCGCCCCGCACGACGTACGTACGGAACGACTCCTTCATGCCCCAGGTCAGCCGGCCACCCAGCAACTGCTGCGGGCCGGACGACGACGGGGAACTCGCGGACGGGGAGCTCGCCGACGACGAGGGAGCGGGCGTCGGGGCGGGCCCGCCGTTCGGCGCCGACGGGGAGGGCGCCGTCGAGGTGGACGGCGCGGGCGCGGACGACGACGGCGTGGTGCTGCCGAACTCCGGGGCCGCGGTGAGCGGGTCGCCGGCCATGCCCGCGTACCCGGCGTATCCGAGCTGGTCGGCGGCCTCCTTGGTGAGGGTGGTGGCGAGCTTGTCCATCGCGCGGCCGGTGAAGGCGACGTCCGCCAGCGGGACGTCGCGGGTGAGCGCGCCGTTCTTGGTGACGTCGGCGGTGAGCTTCTTGGTGCCCGTGTTGATGCGGAGGTTGGCGAGGGTCACCTTGAAGCCGTGGGCGGTCGACTCGAAGGTGACGCTGCCCTTGAAGGCGGCGGTCAGGACGTGGCCGCCGTCCTTGTCGTACGCACCGGTGGCGGAGGTGAAGCGGAAGGTGCCGTCCGCGTTGACCGCGGCGCCGTCGGCCGGGGTGATCGTGCCCTCGGCCGTGTTCGTGACGTACGCCCGGTAGCGCGCCAGGACGCCCCAGTCGAGGGTGCCGTTGACGATCGGTACGGGTGCGGCGGCGGTGACGGCGGCCGGCGCGGCGGGCGCGGCGCCCACGGCGGTGGCGGGCAGGGCGAAGGCGGTGGCGCCGAGCGCGGCGGCGGTGACGACGGCCGCCGCGAGGGACAGGGAGCGGCGGGGGGTGGATGAGGACATGGGCTGGTTCTCCTGAAGGGAAATGGGGGTGGCAAGCAGCCGCGTGCGGCGTGCGGGACGGTGGCTCGGGGACCCGGCTGGTCCGGCTCAGGGGCGGCCCGGCTGGTCCGGCTCAGGGGCGGCCCGGCTGTTCGCCGGAGGCGGCCGCCCGCGTACGGCGCCGCCGCACCAGCAGCCAGGCGGCGCCGCCGGCCAGGACCAGGAGGGCCGCGGCGAGGGCGACGTACAGCCCGGTGTCCGACGGTCCGCCGGACTGCGCGGCGGGGGCGGACGGCCCGGCGGCCGGGGAGTCGGTCGTCTGCGGGGCGGGCGCGGTGGGGGCGGAGCCCAGGTCGGGCAGGGCGGGCAGCCGGACGGTGGCGTCGAGGGCGACGGCGAGCGAGACGGGGTCCATCTCGGTGCCGGCCTTGTACAGGGAGTTGAAGGCCTGGGCGCCGCCCTCGGTGAGGGTGGCGCGGGCCTCGGTGAGGGTGGCGAGCGCGCCCTCGGCCTTCAGGCCGGCCGCGTCGAACTCCACGAGCGGCACGGCGGCCTTCGTCGCCCCGCCGGTGGTGACGTCGGCGGTGAGGACGCCCTTGCCGCCCTCCACCTTGACGGCGACCCTGCCGAGCTTGAGGTCGAGGTGGGCGCCGGTGAAGTGGACCGTGCCCGCGAAGGCGGCGTCGAGGGTGCCCTTTTGGCCGTCGTACAGGCCCTTGCCCTGCGGGAAGCGGAACAGCGCCCCGCCGTCCTGGGCGCCCTCGGCGAGGGTCCACCTGCCCTGGCCGACGGCGCCGGTGACGTACTCGCGGAAGGTGCGCCGCACTCCCCAGTCGACGGCCGCGTCGGCGAACGAGCCCTGTCCGGCGGGGGTCTGCGTGCCGGGCGGGGCCCCGGCCGCGGCGCTCGGGGACGGCGAGGACGCTGCGGCCGGGGCGGACTGGACGTCGACGGAAAGCGTGAGGGGGTCGAGCGGGGTGCCGGCCGGGTAGTAGCCGGCGAAGGCCTGGGCGCCCTGTTCGGTGAGGGTGACGGGGACGTTGGTGAGGGCGAGGGGGCTGCCGCCGCCCTTCATGTTGATGCCGCCGAGGCCGAGGGCGGCGAAGGGGACCCGGGAGCGGCTGGTGACCTGGCCGGTGTCCTTGGCCTTGCCCACGACGTCGGCGTAGAGGGTGCCGCTGCCGCCTTCGATGCGGATCGCGGGCCGGCTGATCGTCAGGTCCAGCTCGTTGCCGCCGTCGGGCTTCTGGTGGCCGTGGAAGGCGACGCCGCCGCTGAAGGCCGCCTCGAAGGCGCCGGTGTCGGGGTCGTAGGAGCCGGTCGCCGAGTGGAAGCGGAACAGGCTGCCGCCGACCGTGGCGGCGCCGTTCTTCAGCTGGAAACCGCCTTTTGCGACGGGCCCGGTGACATAACTCTGGAAGGACGATTTGACGCCCCAGTCGAGCCTGCCGCCCTGCACGGTACGGCTCGCCGCGTGGGCTCCGGCGGCGGGGAGCAGGGCCGCGAGCAGAGCCGCCAGGGTCGCCACCAGGGCGACGGCGAACGGGCGGACGGGGCGTGCGGACATCGATGTCCCCTCCAGGACCTGGTCGGTAAGGTTAGGCTAACCTAAGCTATCTCGGTCGGGAGCGGAACCCCCGCCCGACGGACCATCAGTCGGACGACCAGGACGGTGCCTTCGTGCCTACGCCCGCCGCGGCCTCCCCTTTGCGCCGCCGCTCCCCCGGCCGCCTCGCCCTCGCCTTCTGTGCCCTGGCGGCAGCCGCCGTGACCGGCTGCGCGAGCACGGACTCCCCCGGCGCGGGCCCGGCCGCCCGCGGCGCCGCCGCCGCGCCCCCGGACCGGGTGGAACCGCTCTCCCCCGCCCCGGCCCCCGCCCTCCCGGTGACCGTGCCCTCGGCCGACGGCGGCCAGGTGACGGTCACCTCCGCCGATCGCGTCGTCCCGCTGACCGGCAGCCTCAACGAGATCGTCCACACCCTCGGCCTCGGCCCGCAGGTCGTCGCCCGCGACATCACCGCCACCTTCGAACAGGCCGCGCAGCTCCCCGTGGTGACCCGGGGCCACGAGGTCTCCGCCGAGAGCGTGCTGTCCCTGCGCCCCACGCTGGTGCTGGCCGAGACCACCACCGGCCCCGCCGAGGCGGTCCGGCAGATCCGCGACGCCGGCATCCCGCTCCTCGTGGTCGCCCCGGCCAAGTCCCTGGACGACGTACCCCGCCGGATCGACGCCGTGGCCGCCGCGCTCGGCGTCAAGGACGCCGGGACCCGGCTGAACCAGCGCACGGCCGAGCGGATCGCCGCGGCCCGTGCGGCCGTCCCGGCGCGGGCCGCACCCGGCAAACGGCCCCGGGTGGCGTTCCTGTACCTGCGCGGTACCGCGTCCGTGTACCTGATGGGCGGCTCCGACTCCGGGGCGTCCTCGCTGCTGGAGGCCGCGGGCGCCGTCGACACCGGCAAGGAATCCGGCCTCGGCAAGGACTTCACCCCGATCACCAGCGAGGCCCTCGCGGCCGCCGCGCCCGACGCCCTCCTCGTCATGTCCAAGGGCCTGGAGTCCGTCGGCGGCCCGGACGGCCTGGTGAAGATCCCGGGCGTCGCCCAGACCCCGGCCGGCATGGACCGCCGCGTGATCAGCATCGACGACGGCGTCCTCCTCAACTACGGCCCCCGCACCGACCAGGTGCTCACCTCCCTCGTCGCCCAGCTCTACGGCAAGGCCTGACATGGGCGACCGCACCACGGACCCCGCCGCGGAAACGGCGACGCCCGCACCCGAACCGGCGACCGCGACCGCGACTGCGACTGCGACTGCGACTGCGACCGCCCTCACCGTCACCGTCACCACCCCGTCGGGCGGGGGCAGGGGGCGCAGCGGCCGGCTGACCGCCGGGCTCGCCGCCGGGCTCGTCCTGCTCGCGTTCGCCTCCGCGGGGGTCGGGGCGTACGAGATCCCCCTCGGGGACGTGATCGGCTCCGTGCAGCACCACTTGGGCCTGGGCGGGGCCGCGCTCGACCGGGTCGGCGAGAGCGTGCTGTGGAACGTACGCCTCCCCCGCGTCGCCCTCGCGCTGCTCGTCGGAGCCAGCCTGGGGTGCGCGGGAGCCCTGATGCAGGGGGTGTTCGGCAATCCGCTCGCCGAGCCGGGCGTCATCGGCATCTCCGCGGGCGCCGCCGTCGGCGCGGTCGCCGCCATCGGCCTCGGCCTCGGTTTCCTCGGCAACTGGACGGTTACCGCCTGCGCGTTCACCGCCGGGCTGGTCACCGTCAGTGCCGTGTACCTGCTGTCGCGGACCGGAGGCCGGACCGAGGTCGTCACCCTCGTCCTCACCGGCATCGCCGTCAACGCCTTCGCGGGCGCCCTCATCGGCCTGTTCGTCTTCTTCGCGGACAGCGGCCAGGTCAACCAGATCACCTTCTGGCAGCTCGGTTCCCTCGCCCAGGCCACCTGGCCCAAGGTGCTCGCCGTCCTGCCCTGCGCCGCCGCCGGACTGGTCCTCGCCCCCTGCTACGCCCGCCGGCTGGACCTGCTCTCCCTCGGCGAGCGGTCCGCCCGCCACCTGGGCGTGGACGTCGAGCGGCTGCGGCTCGCGCTCATCGTCGTCGTCGCCCTGCTGACCGCAGCCGCCGTCGCCGTGGCCGGCGTCATCACCTTCGTCGGGCTGCTCGTCCCGCACCTGCTGCGCATGGCGAACGGCCCCGGCCACCGCTTCCTGGTCCCCGGCAGCGCCCTGGCCGGCGCGGCGGTACTGCTCGCGGGCGACCTCGCCGCCCGGACCGCGGCGGCCCCGGCCGAGCTGCCGCTCGGGGTGCTCACCGCGCTGATCGGCAGCCCGTTCTTCTTCTGGCTGCTGCGCCGCACCCGCCGCAGGCAAGGAGGCTGGGCATGACCGCCACCACGGGATCCGCCCGCCACCGCTTCCTGCGCCGGCGCCGGCCCACCGTCCCCGAACGCCGCCCCGCCGGCACCGCCGTCGCCGAGGCCGTCGGCCTGCACGTCCGCCTCGGCGGGCGCGCGGTCCTCGCCGGGATCGACCTGGCCGCGCGGGCCGGGGAGGTGCTCGCCCTGGTCGGCCCGAACGGCGCCGGCAAGTCCACGCTGCTGGCCGCGCTCGCCGCCGACCTGCCCGCCGCGTCCGGCACCGTACGGATCGACGGGCGCCCGGCCGGCGCATGGGCGGCGCCGGAACTGGCCCTGCGCCGCGCGGTGCTCCCGCAGGCCGCGGAGCTGTCCTTTCCGTTCACCGTGGCGGAGGTCGTGGCGATGGGCCGCGCGCCCTGGGCCGGCACCGGCGTGGCCGGCGCGGCCGGCGCGGCCGACGCCGACGCCGACGCCGACGGGGAGGCGGTGGCCCGGGCGATGGCCGCTACGGAGGTGTCCGGTTTCGCCGACCGCCCCTTCACCGCGCTGTCCGGCGGGGAACGGGCCCGGGTGGCGCTGGCCCGCGTCCTGGCCCAACAGGCCCCGCTGCTGCTGCTCGACGAGCCGACGGCGGCCCTGGACCTGCGCCACCAGGAGCTGGTGCTGCGGATCTGCCGGGAGCGGGCCGCGGCCGGGGACGCGGTGGTCGCGGTCCTGCACGACCTGGGCCTCGCCGCGGCCTACGCCGACCGCATCGCCGTCCTGGAGGGCGGGCGGATCGCGGCGGACGGACCACCGGCGAAGGTGCTGCGCGCGGATCTGCTCAGCCAGGTCTACCGGCAGCCCGTGGAAGTCCTGCCACATCCGCAATCCGGGATTCCGATGGTGCTCCCGGTGCGCGACGCAGACCGGCCCACCGTACGGAACGGCCACTTCGGTTTGACGTCCGCTTGACCCTCCCACGGGCCTTGGTGAGGGCCCCGTGACGGCTCCGTACCCGGAGCCGAAAGGTGTGCGTCACACCACTGGACGGACCGGTATGAGCTAAGTAAGGCTCAGCTGACCAAGGTCCGCCTCGCCAGCCGCCCCACCCCGGACGGCCGCCTGCCGCACGCCGTCCCCGACCCCCTGACCCCCTGACCCCCTGACCCCAGGAGCCCCCATGCGTCCCGCTCGCCTCACCGTCCTCACCGCGGCCGCCGTCACGGCCGCGCTCACGGCCGTCACCGGCTGCGCAGAGAAGGGCGGTTCGGCAGACGGCAAGACCGTCAAGGTCGCCGCCTCCGACACCGCGTGCGAGGTCTCCACGACCGAGTTCCCGGCGGGCAAGGTCACGATCGAGGTCGAGAACAAGGGCTCGAAGGTCACCGAGCTGTACGTCCTCTTCCCGGACGACCGGATCGTCACCGAGCGCGAGAACATCGGCCCCGGCACCAAGGCCACCATCACCGCCGAAGTCAAGGCCGGCGACTACGAGATAGCCTGCAAGCCCGGCATGAAGGGCGACGGCATCCGCCAGAAGGTCAAGGCCACCGGCAACGGCGCCGCCGAGAAGCGCAGCCCCGAGCTGGACGCCGCGGTCGCCGGCTACCGCAAGTACGTGCAGGAGCAGGCCGACGAGACCCTCCCCGCGGCCAGGGCGTTCGCGGACGCGGTCAAGTCCGGCGACCTGGAGGCCGCGAAGAAGGCCTACGCCCCCTCCCGCATCGGCTGGGAGCGCACCGAGCCGGTCGCCGAGTCCTTCGGCGACATCGACCCGAAGGTCGACGTCCGCGAGGACGGCCTGGAGGCCGGCCAGGACCCGGCGAAGGACTGGACCGGCTGGCACCGCCTGGAGAAGGCGCTGTGGGCCGACGGCAGGATCGGCGACGAGGAGAAGAAGCTCGCCGACCAGCTGATCACCGACCTGACCGACTGGCAGAAGAAGGTCGGCCAGGCGGAGATCACCCCCACCTCCATCGCCAACGGCGCCAAGGAGCTCCTCGACGAGGTCGCCACCGGCAAGGTGACGGGCGAGGAGGAGCGCTACAGCCACACCGACCTGGTCGACTTCAAGGCCAACGTCGAGGGCGCGCAGAAGGCGTACGAGCTGCTCAAGCCGGTCGCGGCGAAGAACGACGCCGAGCTCGCCAAGCAGCTCGACACCCAGTTCGCCGCGCTGAACGCGCTGTTGGACAAGTACCGCGCGGACAAGAACACCTACGAGTTCACCTCCTACGACAAGGTCGGCGAGACCGAGCGCAAGGAGCTGTCGGACGGCGTCAACGCGCTGGCCGAGCCGCTCTCGAAGCTGGCCGCCGCGGTCGCCAAGTAGTCCCGGCAACGGTCAACAGCAGGCGGGAGAACCCGGAATGACTGAATCTGCGCCGGCCCAGGCCGGCCGCCCCTCGCGGCGCTCCGTGCTCGGCTGGGGCGGGGCCGGGCTGACGCTCGGCGCCGCCGCGGTCGGTGGCGCGGCGGCTGCCCTCGCCCCCTCCGCCGACCTGGCCCCGGCGGCGTCGGCGGGTGGGGCGGTGCCCTTCCACGGCGCCCACCAGGCCGGTATCGCCAGCGCGGTCCAGGACCGCCTGCACTTCGCGGCCTTCGACGTGAAGACGAAGGACCGCGCCGAGCTGGTCGAGCTGCTGAAGGACTGGACCGCGGCGGCCCGCCTGATGACGGCGGGCCGTCCGGTCGGCGACGCCTACGAGGGCCGGCCCGAGGCCCCGCCGACCGACACCGGCGAGGCCCTCGGCCTCAAGCCGTCCCGGCTGACGCTGACCGTCGGCTTCGGCCCGGGCCTGTTCGCCAAGGACCGCTTCGGCCTGGAGGGCGAGCGCCCGCAGGCCCTGGTGGACCTGGAGCTGTTCCCCGGCGACAACCTGGACCCGACCCGCTCCGGCGGCGACCTGTGCGTCCAGGCCTGCGCGGACGACCCGCAGGTCGCCGTGCACGCCATCCGCCAGCTCGCCCGCATCGGCTTCGGCAAGGTCGCGATGCGCTGGTCGCAGCTCGGCTTCGGCAAGACCTCCTCGACCACCCCCGAGGCGCAGACCCCGCGCAACATGATGGGCTTCAAGGACGGCACCCGGAACATCTCCGGAACCGACAGGGCCGCCCTCGACGAGCACGTGTGGGTCGGCGCGGAGGACGGCAGCCCCTGGTTGGCGGGCGGCTCGTACCTGGTCGCCCGCCGCATCCGCATGAACATCGAGACCTGGGACCGCACCCCCCTGCAGGAGCAGGAGGACATCTTCGGCCGCGACAAGGGCGAGGGCGCGCCGGTCGGCAGGTCCAAGGAGCGCGACGAGCCGTTCCTGAAGGCGATGAAACCGGAGGCGCACGTCCGCCTCGCGCACCCCGACAGCAACGGCGGGGCGACGATCCTGCGCCGCGGCTACTCCTTCACCGACGGAACGGACGGGCTGGGCCGCCTCGACGCGGGCCTGTTCTTCATCGCCTACCAGCGCGACGTCCGCAAGGGCTTCATCCCGATCCAGCGGCAGCTGGCGAAGTCCGACGTCCTCAACGAGTACATCCAGCACGTGGGTTCGGCGGTCTTCGCCGTCCCGCCGGGCGTCCGCGACGAGGACGACTGGTGGGGCCGGACCCTGTTCGCCTGACACGGGTCCGCAGACGAGGAGAACCGACGTGTTCAGCAACTATCTGATCGGCCTGCGCGAGGGGCTGGAGGCCAGCCTGGTCGTCTGCATCCTCGTCGCGTACCTGGTCAAGACGGAGAACCGGGACAAGCTGCCCCCGCTGTGGCTGGGCGTGGGCCTCGCGGCCGCGATCAGCCTCGCCTTCGGGGCCGCGCTCGAATTCGGCACCTCGGAACTGACGTTCCAGGCACAGGAGGCGATCGGCGGCAGCCTGTCGATCGTCGCGGTCGGCCTGGTGACGTGGATGGTCTTCTGGATGAAGCGCACCGCGCGGCACCTGAAGGCCGAGCTCCACGGCAAGCTCGACGCGGCCCTCGCCATGGGCACGGGCGCCCTGGTGGCGACGGCGTTCCTGGCCGTCGGCCGCGAGGGGCTGGAGACCTCGCTGTTCGTGTGGCGGTCGGTGCACGCCGCGGGTGACGGCTCCGCACCCCTGATCGGCGTCCTGCTGGGCCTCGGCACGTCGGTCCTGCTCGGCTGGCTGTTCTACCGCGGCGCCCTGCGGATCGACCTGTCCAGGTTCTTCACGTGGACGGGCGCGATGCTGGTCGTGGTCGCCGCGGGCGTGCTCGCGTACGGCGTGCACGACCTCCAGGAGGCCGAGTTCCTGCCCGGCCTGACGGACAGGGCCTTCGACATCAGCGGGGCCGTCCCGCCGGACAGCTGGTACGGGACCCTGCTGAAGGGCACGTTCAACTTCCAGCCGGACCCGACCTGGCTCCAGGTCGCGGTATGGGTCCTCTACCTCGTGCCCACGCTGGCCCTCTTCCTCGCGCAGGGCGCCCGGCGCCCGGCGCGGCCCGCGCAGGCCCCGGCCCCGGGGGTCGCCGCGGACCCGGCGGCGGAGGCCCGGCCCGGCGCGTAGACCGCCCCGCCCGTACGCGCGGAAGGCCCCGGACCGTGTGTCCGGGCCGTCCCCGCGTACGGGCGGCGAGCGGGTGGCGGGCGTACCGCCGGCGGCATCACCAGAGGCGGTCGACGAGCCCCGGGTACAGGGCGATCCGGGTCCCCGCGAACGTGGCGGCCTCGGCGCGCCCGGCCGGGAAGTCCCCGAGGACCTCCTTGGCGAACCCGGGCGCGTCGCTGGCCAGCGGCGCCTCGGGCGTGCCGCCCACCAGGACCGCACCGGGCAGCCGGGTGAAGCCGGCCGCCTCGTAGAAGCCGACCAGCGGCCGGTCGCAGCTGAACAGGACCACGTCCACGGCCGGGTCGGCGGCCAGCGCCGCCCGGGCCGCGGCCACCAGCCGGCCGCCGTGGCCGCGACCCCGTGCCGCCCGGCGGGTGACCACGGTGCTCAGCCCGGCCGCGCGGTACGTGCGCCCCGCGTGCCGGACCGGCTTGTGCAGCAGGGCCAGCGAGGCGGCCACCGCCCCGTCGGCGTCCAGCAGCAGCATCATCAGCGGTGCGAGCTCCGGATCGTGGCCGTGGCGGTTGCCGGGCCAGGCCTGCTCCTCCAGCTCGACGACCTGCGCCGCGAGTTCCGCGGGCAGGTCCGCCTCGGGGTAGGTGACGAGCCTCATCCGGGGATGCGGACGCCGGCGCCGCCGACCCGCACCCGCGGGTCGCCCGCCCGCAGTTCCACGGTGAGGACCCCCGGGCGGCCCATGTCCTCGCCCTGCTGGAGGGTGAGCACGGCCTCCTCGGGGACGAGTCCGAGCTCGCGGGCGTACGCCCCGAAGGCGGCGGCCGCCGCTCCCGTGGCGGGGTCCTCGACGACACCGCCGACCGGGAACGGGTCACGGACGTGGAAGGTGTCCGGGCCGGCCCGGTGCACCAGCTGAACCGTGGTCAGGTCCAGGCGGCGCATCAGCGCCTCCAGCCGGGCGAAGTCGTAGTCGAGGTCCGCGAGGCGGGCCCGGGTGGCCGCGCCGAGCACCAGGTGGCGGGCTCCGGCGAAGGCGATCCGGGGCGGGAACGCCGGGTCGAGGTCGGCGGCCGGCCAGTCCAGGGCGGCGAGCGCCTCGGTGAGGTCGGCGTCCGCGATCTCCTCGGTGTGCGGCGCGACGCTGGTCAGGACGGCCCGCAGGCCCCCGGCGCCGGTCCCGGTCACCGAGACGGGGACGGTGCCGGCGGGGGTGGCGAAGAGCAGCTCGCCGGGGCCGATCCGCTCCGAGAGGGCCACGGAAGCGGCCACCGTGGCGTGCCCGCAGAAGGACACCTCCGCCTTGGGGCTGAAGAACCGCAGGGTGAACGCCCGGCCGGGCGCACCGTCGAGCCCCGGTGGCGGGCCGGTGAGGAACGCCGTCTCGCTGTAGCCGAGTCCGGCTGCGATCCGGAGCATCGCGGCGTCGTCCAGGGCGCTCGCGTCGAGCACGACCCCGGCGGGGTTGCCGCCGGCGGGGTCGTCGGAGAAGGCGGTGTAGCGCAGTACCTCGGTCGTCATGATCGCCCCAACCCGGGCCGGGGCCCGGTCATTCCCGGCCGCGCCCGGCCGCCCGTCCCCGGCCGCGCCCGGCCGCCCGTCCCCGGCCGCACCCGGCCGCCCGTCCCCGGCCGCACCCGGCCGCCCGTTCCGGGCCTCCGCTCAGCCGCCCCTTCCGGCCTCCGCTCAGCCGCGCCCGATGTACGGCATCGCGGTCGCCATCACCGTCGCGAACTGCACGTTCGCCTCCAGCGGCAGCTGCGCCATGTGCACCACGGTCCGGGCCACGTCGGCCGCGTCCATCACCGGCTCCACCGCCAGCTGCCCGTTGGGCTGGAGGATCCCCTGCTGCATCCGCTCGGTCATCTCGGTGGCCGCGTTGCCGATGTCGATCTGGCCGCAGGCGATCCGGTACGGGCGCCCGTCCAGCGACAGCGACTTGGTCAGGCCCGTCACGGCGTGCTTGGTCGCGGTGTAGGCGATCGAGTGCGGCCGCGGCACGTGGGCGGAGATGGAGCCGTTGTTGATGATCCGGCCGCCCTGCGGGTCCTGCTCCTTCATCTGCCGGAACGCCGCCTGCGCGCACAGGAAGGCCCCGGTGAGGTTGACGTCGACCACCGAGCGCCAGGCCTCGTAGGGGAGGTCCTCCAGGGGGACGGCGCCCGGGCCGAAGGTGCCCGCGTTGTTGAACAGCAGGTCGAGGCGGCCGTATCGCTCGCGCACCGCCGCGAAGAGGGCGGCCACGTCGTCCGGGTCGCTCACGTCCGCCCGGACGCACAGCACGTCCGCGCCGGGTCCGGCCGCTTCGGCCGCTTCGGCCGTCTCCTGGAGCGGTTCGGTACGGCGGCCGGCGGCGGCCACCGACCAGCCGGCGCCGGCGAGGGCGAGGGCGACGGAACGGCCGATGCCGGAGCCGGCCCCGGTGACGACGGCGATCTTCTTCCCACTTGCGTCCATGGGCCCGCAGGGTACGTCACATGCCGCGGGCGTCCACGGACGTTCCGCCAGCTGAGAGCATGGGGCGGTCAGGGGTGTGAAAAGACGACGAAAGAGACAGGAGTCCCGCATGCCGGAGACAGGCCCTGCGACGGCCGCTTCGCACGAGGCGTCGCCGAAGACGCGGTCCACCGCACCGAACGCATCCACCCCACGGGCCCCCTCCGATTCCGCCCCCGATTCCGCCCCCGATTCCGCCTCCGCCTCCGTCTCCGTCCCGGCCCAGGCCGAAGCCACGGACACCCCGACGGCCGCCGCGCGCCGCACCGGGCTCCTCGTCACCGTCGTCCTGGGCGGCCTCAGTGCCCTGGCCCCGCTGTCGATGGACATGTACCTGCCGGCCCTGCCGGAGGTCACCGCAGCCCTGCACAGCCCGGCCGCCACCATCCAGCTCACCCTCACGGCCTGCCTCGCCGGCATGGCGCTGGGCCAGCTCGTCATCGGGCCGATGAGCGACAAGTGGGGACGCCGCGGACCGTTGTTGGCCGGCATGGTCCTCTACGTGATCGCCACCGCCGTCTGCGCCTTCGCCCCGAGCGCCGGGCTCCTGATCGGCTTCCGCCTCCTCCAGGGTCTGGCCGGGTCCGCCGGGATCGTCATCGCCCGCGCCGTCGTCCGCGACCTGTACGACGGGGTCGAGATGGCCCGGTTCTTCTCCACCCTGATGCTCATCTCCGGCGTGGCCCCGATCGTCGCCCCGCTCATCGGCGCCCAGGTGCTCCGCTTCGCCGACTGGCGCGGGGTCTTCGCCGTGCTCGCCGGCGTCGGCCTCGTCCTCACCCTGCTGGTGTGGCGCAACCTCGGCGAGACGCTGCCGCCCGCGCGGCGGCACACCGGGGGTGTGGGGACCGCGCTGCGGACCATGCGGGGCCTGCTCGCCGACCGCGTCTTCGCCGGGTACACCCTGGCGGGCGGCTTCGCCTTCGCCACGCTCTTCTCGTACATATCCGCCTCCCCCTTCGTGGTGCAGGAGATCTACGGGGCCTCCCCGCAGACCTTCAGCCTGCTGTTCGGCCTCAACTCCGTCGGGCTGATCCTGGCCGGGCAGGTCAACGGCAAGCTGCTGGTCGGCCGGGTCAGCCTGGACAAGGTGCTGGCGGTCGGGCTCGCCGTCGTCACGGCCGCCGCGGTGGCGCTGCTGCTGATGTCCACGGGGGTGTTCGGGCGGGTGGGCCTGGTTCCGGTCGCCACCGCGCTGTTCGTGCTGATGTCGGCGATGGGCCTGGTCCTGCCGAACACCAACGCGCTGGCCCTGATGCGCACCCCACACGCCGCCGGATCGGCCTCGGCCCTGCTCGGCACCGCCTCCTTCCTGGTCGGGGCGATCGCCTCGCCGCTGGTCGGGATCGCGGGCGAGGACACGGCCGTACCGATGGCCGTGGTCCAGGTCGCCTGCTCGCTGCTCGCGGCGGGCTGCTTCCTCGGCATGTGCCGGCCCTGGCGCCGGCAGGGCGCCACGGGCGACGCAGGCGCGACGGGCGACGCCTGACCGGCGCTTCCCGGGCGCGCCGTAAACTTCGGAGGTGAACGCCTCCGCCCCCACCACCGCCGAAGCCCTCCGGTCCGCTCTGGCCGGGCTGCTCGACGGCCTCCCCCCGAAGCAGGCCGCGGCCGCCGTCGAGCGGCTCATCGCCAACTACCGGGGGCGCACGCCCACCGACGCGCCCGTCCTGCGCGACCGCTCCGACGTGGCGGCGTACGCGGCGTACCGGATGCCGGCCACCTTCGAGGCCGTACGGGGGGCCCTGGCCGGACTCGCCTGGGCCGCCCCGCAGTGGGCCCCGGCCTCGCACGTGGACGTGGGCGGCGGCACCGGCGCGGCGACCTGGGCGGTCGACGCCACCTGGGACGGCCCCCGCACGACCACGGTCCTCGACTGGGCGGAGCCCGCCCTCGCCCTCGGCCGGGAGCTGGCCGGGGCCTCCGGCTCTGGGGTGCTGCGGTCCGCCGAGTGGCGGCGGGCCGTCATCGGCTCCGGGATCAGCCTGCCCGAGGCCGACCTCGTGACCGTGTCCTACGTACTGGGAGAGCTCACGCCCGACGCCCGCCGGGCCGTGGTGGCCGAGGCCGCCCGGGCCGGCCAGGCCGTGGTCCTGATCGAGCCGGGCACACCCGACGGGTACCTGCGCATCCGCGAGGCCCGGGACCAGCTGATCGAGGCCGGGCTGCGGGTCGCCGCGCCCTGCCCGCACGACGGGACCTGCCCGATCGAGGTCGGGCAGGACTGGTGCCACTTCTCGGCGCGGGTCAGCCGGTCCTCCCTGCACCGGCAGGTCAAGGGCGGCTCGCTGGCGTACGAGGACGAGAAGTTCAGCTACGTCGCCGCGACCCGGTTCCCGGCGGAGCCGGTCCCCTTCCGGATCACGCGCAAGCCACAGATCCGGAAGGGGCTCGTCCTGCTGGACCTGTGCGGTCCGCAGGACGAGGGGCTGACCCGGTCCACCGTGACCAAGCGCCACGGCGACCTGTACAAGGCGGCCCGGGACGCGGAGTGGGGCGACCAGTGGCCCCCGGCCGACCCGTCGGCCCCGTAACCCCGGCAGCCGCTACATCCGCAGCTCCTGGGTGCAGCACTTCACGCTGCCGCCGCCCTTGAGCAGCTCCCCCAGGTCCATCGGGATCGGCTCGAACCCGCGGTCGCGCAGGGGTCCCAGTAGCCCGGTCGCCGCCTGCGGCAACAGGACGTGGTGGCCGTCGGACACCGCGTTCAGGCCGAGCGCCGCCGCGTCCCGGTCGTCGGCGAGCAGCGCGTCCGGGAACAGCCTCCGCAGCACTGCCCGGCTGCCGGGCGAGAACGCCTCGGGGTGGTACATCACCTCGTCGCCGTCGAGCACGCACAGCGCGGTGTCCAGGTGGTAGTAGCGCGGGTCCACCAGGTCCAGGCCGATCACCGGGCGGCCGAAGAACTCCTGGGCCTCGTCGTGCGAGAGCGGGCTGGAACGGAAGCCGCGCCCGGCCAGGATCCAGCTGGTGGTGACGGCGAAGTCGCCCTCGCCCTCGTTGACGTGCGCGGGCTCGTGGACGTCGCGGAAGCCGTGGGAGCGGAACCAGTCGAGGTGGATCTCCGCCTCGGGGGCCCGCTCCGGGTGGGCGAACCGGGCGCCGAGCACCCGGCCGTCGATGACGAGGGCGCCGTTGGCGGCGAAGACCATGTCGGGAAGCCCGGGGTCCGGTTCGAGCGTTTCGACGGTGTGGCCGAGGGAGAGGTAGCGGTCCTTGAGGTCTTCCCACTGGGCGTGTGCGAGGGGCAGGTCCACCGGTTTCGTGGGATCCATCCACGGGTTGATGGAGTACGTGACCTTGAAGTGTGCCGGTGGGCACATCAGGTAGCGCCGGGGTGTGGCGTCTCTGCGCAAAGAAGGCTCCTCACGACTCACGGACTTGTGGAGAGAATCGTCTCTCCCCCGGGGGAACCGCGCAGTGAACTGTCCGGGTGGTTTGCGGAATGACTCAAAGACGAGACGTTTCGGTTGGTAATTTGTCCGAATGAGCAGCAAGAACCCGGACGTGAAGGCCCCCGACGCCAGCCGGCGCAGCGACCGCTCGCGGCGGGCCATCCTCGACGCGGCACTCACCCTTGTCGGGGAGGTCGGCTACAACAGGCTGACCATCGAGGCGATCGCCGCCCGCGCCGGCGTCGGCAAGCAGACGATCTACCGCTGGTGGCCGTCGAAGGCCGCGGTGCTGCTCGACGCCTCGCTCGCCCTCGCCGGGGACGCGGAGACGGAGGGCGGCTGGGCCGGCTTCCCCGACACCGGGGACCTCGCCGCCGACCTGAAGACCGTACTGCGGGCAACCGTGGACGAGTTCAACGACGAGAAGTACGCCGCCCCCGCACGCGCCCTCACTGCCGCCGGGGCCACCGACGCCGAGCTCGGCGCCCGGTTCACCGAACAGTTGCTGGAACCGCAGCTCGCCCTGTACGAGGCACGGTTGCGCACCGCTCAGGAGGCCGGCCAGCTCGCGCCCGACGCGGACCTCCGGCTGACCGTGGAAATGCTGGTCGGGCCGCTCACGTACCGCTGGCTGCTGCGCACCGCGCCGCTGACCCACGCGTACGCCGACGCCCTGGTGGACGGCGTGCTGTCCGGCGTGCGGGCCTGACCTCCGTCTCCGGCGGGCCGGGGTGGCGAAGGTCACCGCAGCCCCACTGGACCGCGACCGGTGCAAACAATCGCCCGATTTCCCATGACATATGGCGGTTTTCCTGCCGTTCGGCTGCCGTTCGCACAGTCTTCACCCCCACCCCCCGGTGGGGGAGAGCGGTCATCCGGACCTCAGGATGGTGGGACGATGTGAGGGTCTGCCGGTGGCCAACGGTGAGGTGAGGGGATAGATGGGGTCCGAGTCCGGCCGCGTCAAACGCGGCGAGCAGAGCAGGATTTCGCAGTGGCTGCGCCGGCGTTCGAAACCCTCGCCCGAAGACCCCGTCCGGGTACGCGAGGAACTCCTGTTGTCCGTCGCCGCCGCCGGCCTGCCGCTCGCCCCGGCCGCCCACCCCGCCGGCTACCGCTGCTCCTGTGACCGCATCGGCTGTCCCACTCCCGCGCGGCACCCCCTCTCCTTCGCCTGGCAGACCCAGTCGACCACCGACCGCGCGCAGATCGAACGCTGGGCCCGCAACCAGCCCCAGGCCAACTTCATCACCGCGACCGGCATGCTCCACGACGTGCTCGACGTCCCGCTGGAGGCCGGAACCCGCGCACTGGGCCGGCTCCTCGACGCCGGCGTCGACGTCGGCCCCGTCGCCGAGTCCGGCGGCACCGGCGACCAGGCCCGCATGCTCTTCTTCACCGCGACGCGCGGCACCCCCGAGGACGAGGACGAGTGGTGGCCCTGCGAGCTGGACTGCCACCCCGAGACCATGGACGAGCACCCCGGGCTGCGGTGGCACTGCCGCGGCAGCTACGTGCTGGTGCCGCCGGCGGTGCTGCCCGGTGACCACGCGGTGACCTGGGTCCGCGGCATGGAACACGCCCTGCCGGACCCGCTCACGCTGCTGGAGACCCTCACGGACGCCTGCGCCGAATACGCCGGCTCCGCGGGCCGAAGCCCCGCGTCCGTCGCCTGGCCCCACCACTGACCAGCCGTCGACCCCGCCGGAACGGGCTTGCACACGGGTCGGGCCCCGCACACGCGTGTGCGGGGCCCGAGCCACGTCCGGTGCAGAACAACGCCGGCTGTACGCCGGGTTCTGTCACCCGGTGACCTCACGGTCGCCGGGGAGACGGCCATCCATCTAGGACCGGTGTTGCCACCGGCCTCATGCGGTCTACCCGCGAACTCGGGCGGGCAGCCCTCGATCGTCCGCGCAGAGCCGTCCGGAGACGACTCCTCTTGACCTTGCTCCGAGTGGGGTTTACCTAGCCGCCTGGGTCACCCCAGGCGCTGGTGGTCTCTTACACCACCGTTTCACCCTTACCGGGAGCCGAAGCCCCCGGCGGTCTGTTTTCTGTGGCACTGTCCCGCGGGTCACCCCGGGTGGGCGTTACCCACCACCCTGCCCTGTGGAGCCCGGACGTTCCTCGGCGGGGCCGGAGCCCCGACGCGGCCGTCCGCCGGCGTTGTTCTGCGAATGACCATGCTACCCGCCGCCGCGGCGCCGCTTGACCTTGCCGCAGCGGCAGGGTTTCTACTGGGCCCCATGCGGATCGGAGAGATCGCCGCGGTCGTCGGGGTCACCCCCCGGGCGATCCGGCACTACCACCATGTCGGACTCCTCCCGGAGCCGGAGCGGCTGGCCAACGGCTACCGTGCCTACACGGTGCGGGACGCCGTCCTGCTGGCCCGGGTGCGCCGGCTCACCGAGCTCGGCCTGAGCCTGGACGAGGTCCGGGACGTGCTCGGCGACGACGCGGGCCGCGACCTGGCCGACGTACTGGAAGAGCTGGACGCGGACCTGGCCCGGCAGGAGGCGGAGATCCGGGCGCGCCGGGAGCGGCTCGCGGCGCTGCTCGCCGCGACGCAGCCCGGAGCCGGGGACGAGGTTGCGCCGGGCGGGGTGCTCTCGCCCGGGCTCGCCGCACTGCTGGCGAAGGCACCGGAGACCGGCTCGCCGGCGGCCCGCAAGGACCGGGAGCACCTGGAACTGCTCGACGCGGCGGGCGGCGGCGAGGCGCTGTACGCGGCGCTCGGGCCGCTGGCCGCGGACCCCGCCGTACTGGCCCTGTACGAGCGGCTCGACGCCCTGCACGGGGCGGCCGCCGACGACCCCCGGATCCCGCAGCTCGCCGAGGACCTGGTGGCGGCCGTGCCGGACGAGGTGTTCGCGGTGATCCCGGCCGGCGGGCCGGTGGCCCCCGGCTTCAAGGAGGCCCTGCTGGCCGAGTACGAACCCGCGCAGGCCGAGGTGGTCCGCCGGGTGATGGAGGCGTTCATGGAAAGGGGTCGTGGATGAGCGGGGTGCGTGCGGCGCGGCTGGCGGTGGCCGCGGTGATACCGGCCGAGCTGCTGCTCGTGCTGTGCCTGGCGTCCGGGATGCGGATCCCGCCGTGGGCGGCGGTCGCCGCCGAGACGGCGGTGCTGGGCGTGCTCGTACTGGAGGCGTGGGTGCTGCGCGGACTGTACGCCGCCGGGCGCGCCCGCGGCGCCGGGCGCGGCCCGGCTCTGCGGGGCGCCGTACGGACCGTGGTGCCGGTGCAGGTGCGCCGGCTGCTCGTGCACGAACTGCGGGCCGGGGCCTCGCTGGCGCTGTGGATCACCCGACGGCGGCACGGGGTGGGGGCCGGGGAACACGCCGCGCCGTACACCGGCCCGCAGACGGCGATGATGTACGGGTTCGTCTTCGTGTCGGTGATCGAGACCATCGCCCTGTCGGTGCTGATCCCCTGGCCCGCCGTGCACCGCGTGGTGCTGGTCATCGACGTGTACGGGGTGCTGCTGATGCTGGCCCTGCACGCGGCCTGCGTGACCCGGCCGCACGTCGTGTCCGCCGACGGCTCGTTGCGCGTCCGGTACGGCGCCCTGTTCGACCTGCGGGTGCCCGCGGACGCGATCGCCTCGGTCCGGGTGGACCGGCGCTACCCGGAGGGCCGGCTGGTGCGGCTCGGGGAGGACGGCGTGCTGGACCTGATCGTCGGCAGCCAGACGACGGTCACCGTGGAGCTCGCTCGGCCGCTGCCGTTCGTCCGACCGCTGGGTGCCTGGGGCGAGGCCTGCGGCCTGCGCTTCCACGCCGACGACCCGGCCGCGCTCGTCGCGGCGGTGCGGGCCGGCCGGGAGGCCGCTACGGCACGCTGAAGAGGACCTTGTCCTGCTCGGGGTGTTCGGGGTCCGCCCGCTTGAGCGTGGCCCGGACGCTCTCGCCCAGACGGAGGTCGGCGCTGGACGTGGCCTTGCCCAGCACGGCGGGGTCCGCCAGGTGCAGCATGCCCTCGCGCGGCCTGCCGGCCTCCTTGTCGGTGTTGATGACCGCGGCGTCGAAGACCTCGCCCACCCGGTTCATGAGCACCGCCGCCTCCGCCAGGTCCACGGAGCGCCGGTCCGCCCTGCTCCCCTTCCCCCGTGCCATGTCACACGGGAGGCCGTACAGGGCGGTGAGCACCCAGTCCGGCGGGGCCTGGTCCGCGCAGGCCGCCACGCACAGCTCGCCGGTGTACCGGTCGATCAGGCGCCGCAGCGGAGCCGTGCAGTGCGTATAGGGGGCCGCGATCGCCGCGTGGACCGTGTGCTCCGGGAAGCGGTGGTCACGGAAGGGCGTGTACTCCGCCCGGAGCAGCACGGCGGTGGCCTCGCTGAGGAAGGCCGCGTGCTTCTGGTCGCGCGGATCGAGGCGGCGGACCAGATCGGCGTACGAGACGTGGTGCGGCCAGTCGATGCCCAGCACCCGGGCGATCGCGCGCACCCGCGTCACCACGTCCGGCTTGGCCGTCCGCTGGGTCCGCAGGACTCCCGTACCGCTGTCCAGCATCATCCGGGCCGCGGCCATCCCGGTCATGAGGGAGATCTGCTCGTTCCAGCCCTCCACGGCCAGCGGTTCCCGGTAGCTCAGCCGGAACGATCCCTCCTCCAGGGTCACCTCCTGGTCCGGCAGGGTGACAGAAATGCCGCCGCGCGCGACCTCGACGGCCTCCCGCAGGATGCCGATGTCGCGCAGCAGGGCCACCGGCTCCTCGACGGTGCCCGCGTCGAAGGCCTGCTGGACGCCCGCGTAGTTCAGCTTGGCCCGGCTGCGGACCAGGGCCCGGCGCACGTGGGAGTGCGTGACCTCGCCGTGGGTGTCGAGGTCGTGCTGCCACAGCAGGGCGGGGACGGTCCGGTCCGGCAGCAGGCTGGCCGCGCCCTCGGAGATCGCGGGCGGGTGCAGGGGCACCTTGCCGTCGGGGAAGTACAGCGTCTCGACCCGCTCGTGGGCCTCGGCGTCCAGCGCGCCGCCGGGCGTGACGAAGGCGGCCACGTCGGCGATGGCGTAGTGGACGCGGAAGCCGCCGCCCGGCCGCCGTTCCAGGTACATGGCCTGATCGAGGTCCTTCGAGGCCGGCGGGTCGATCGTGAAGAACGGCAGGTGGGTGGCGTCCTCGTCGGGCAGCCGGGGCGCGGCCACGGCGGCATCGGCGGCGGCGAGCACGGGCGCGGGGAAGTCCGGGGGGACCTCCAGCTCCGTCCGGAGTTGCTTCAGGGCCGCGCGCAGGGCCTCCGCGGCCGCGTCGGACATGTGCATGAGGTGACGAGGCATGTCCCGAGCGTAGGCCGGCGGCTCCCGACCGGCGCGGCGAGCGGGGCCGGCCGGGGCGGCGGCTGCGGTTCGGCAGCGCCCCGAAGGAGGCGCGGGAACCTGCGCTACCCGCCACGACGGGCCCGCAGACGACGCCGGCCCCTCACGGCACGTCCCGCGGAGCGCTTAGGCTGGCATGCCGGGGCCGCACCCCCGCGCTCGAAGCGAAGAAGGAGAACCACCGTGCTCGTGCTGCTGCCGCCGTCCGAAGGAAAGGCCGCCGGCGGCTCCGGCGCACCCCTGCGCCCCGAAGGGCTCTCCCTGCCCGGACTGGCCCGGGCCCGGGCGGCCGTCCTGGACGAGTTGGTCGAGCTGTGCTCGGCGGACGAGCCGAAGGCGCGCGAGGTGCTGGGCCTCAGCGAGGGGCTGCGCGGCGAGGTCGCGAAGAACGCCTCGCTGCGGACGGCTGCCGCCCGGCCGGCCGGGGAGGTCTACACCGGCGTGCTGTACGACGCCCTGGGGCTGGCCGACCTCCCCGCCGGGGCGCGGGCCCTGGCCGAGCGGTCGCTGCTGGTGTTCTCCGGGCTGTGGGGTGCCGTCCGCGTGACGGACGCGATCCCCTCCTACCGCTGCTCCATGGGCGTCAAGCTGCCCGGGCTCGGCGCACTCGGGGCGCACTGGCGGACGCCGATGGCGGAGGTGATGCCCGAAGCCGCCGGGGACGGCCTGGTCCTCGACCTGCGGTCGGCGGCGTACGCGGCGGCGTGGAAGCCGAAGGGGGAGACGGCCGGGCGCACGGCGACGGTGCGGGTGCTGCACGCGCAGGTCGTCGACGGGGTCGAGAAGCGGTCCGTGGTGAGCCACTTCAACAAGGCCACGAAGGGGCGGCTGGTGCGGGACCTGCTGATGGCCGGGGCGGTGCCGGAGGGACCGGCGGAGCTGGTGACCGCACTGCGGGACCTGGGGTACGCCGTCGAGGCCGAGGCCCCCGCGAAGCCGGCCAAGGCGTGGTCCCTCGACGTGATCGTCACCCAGATCCACTGACCGCCGTTCGACCGCCCCGGGCGCGTGGCCCGGGGCGCGGTGGCTAGCGGAGGTGGGACGTGTCGTTCAGGAGGCGTACCGAGGCGTTGCCGTCGGCGTAGTACGCGACCGCCGTGAGGGAGGCCGCGGAGAGCTCCATGCGGAACAGGGATTCCGGCGGGGCGCCGAGGGCCAGCCGGACGAGGATCTTCACCGGGGTCACGTGGGTGACCAGCAGCACCGTGCGGCCCGCGTGTGCGGCCAGGAGCCGGTCACGGGTGGCCGAGATCCGGCGGGTGGCGGCGGCGAAGCTCTCGCCGCCGCCGGTCGGGGCGGCCTTCGGGGAGTCCAGCCAGGCCTGGAGGTCCTCGGGGAACCGCTCCTGCACCTCGGTGAAGGTCAGGCCCTCCCATGCACCGAAGTCCACCTCGCGCAGGCCCTTTTCGACGGTCACGTCGAGGCCGAGGCGGTCGGCCACGGTCTGCGCGGTCTCGCGGCAGCGGCGCAGCGGGGAGCTGATGACGGTCTGGATGGTGCCGCGCGCGGCCAGCGCCTCGGCCACGGCGTGGGCCTGGCGGCGGCCGGCCGGGGAGAGTTCGGGGTCGCTGCCGCCGCTGCCGGAGAAGCGCTTCTGCGGGGTGAGGGCGGTCTCACCGTGGCGGAGCAGGACGAACGTGGCCGGCGGGCCCATGTCCGGGCCCCAGCCCTGGGTTCCGCCCTTGGACGGTCCCGCAGCCGGTTGAACAGCAGGGGCGGCAGGGGCGGACGGGGCAGCGGGGGCGGGCAGGGTGCCGCCCGGGGCCGTCGTCGTGGCGAGTGCCGCGCGGACCGCGGCGGCGCCGACCGCCGCGTCCCCGGGCGGGCCGGACGGCGGCGGGGTGGCCAGGGCGCGCGCGGCGGAGGCGTCCAGGGCGGCGGTGGAGGCCGAAGGCTCCCACTGCCGTCCCTGCCGGCCCGCGTCCATCGCCTCGTTGGCGAGCCGGTCGGCGTGCTTGTTCTGCTCGCGCGGGATCCACTCGTACGAGACCTGCGCGCGGGGCAGGATCCGGGCCGCCTCCGCCGCGAGCGGCTTCATGTCCGGGTGCTTGATCTTCCAGCGGCCCGACATCTGCTCGACGACGAGCTTGGAGTCCATCCGGACCTCGACCTGTGCGTCGGGGTCCAGTTCGTGGGCGGCCGCGAGGCCGGCGATGAGTCCCTTGTACTCCGCCACGTTGTTCGTGGCGATGCCGATGTACTCGGCGCGTTCCGCCAGGGTCTCGCCCGTCGCCGGGTCGAGGACGACCGCGCCGTAGCCGGCGGGCCCCGGGTTGCCCCGGGAACCGCCGTCCGCCTCCACGACCAACCGCGGCATCAGATGCCCGAGTCCGCCGTACGGACCAGGATGCGGCCGCAGGAGTCGTGCCGGACCACCTGGTTGGGGGCCGCGGCCTTGATCTCGTTGATCTCGGACATGTCGAGCTCCAGGCGGCAGCCCTCGCAGCGGCGCTGGTAGAGGCGGGCCGCGCCGATGCCGCCCTGCTTCAGGCGGATCTTCTCGTACAGGGCCATCAGGTCGGCCGGCATGGAGGCGACGACGACCTCGCGGTCCTTGGTGGCCTTCGCGCTCTCGGCGTCGAGTTCGCCGGTGGCAGCGTCGCGGCGGGCGGTGACGTCGGCGAGCTTGGCTTCGAGGGCGGAGACGCGCTCGGTGTTCTCGGCGACCCGCTCCTGGGCGGCCTCCAGACGCTCCATCACCTCCAGGACGACGTCCTCGAGGTCGGCCTGGCGCTTGGCGAGGGAGACCACCTCGCTCTGCAGGTTCGACAGGTCGCGGGCCGACATGCCGACGCCGGAGTCCAGCCGCTGCTGGTCGCGGGCAGCGCGCTGGCGGACCTGGTCGACGTCCTGCTCCGCCTTGGTCTGCTCGCGGGCGGCGTCGCTCGCCTGCGTCTGCGCCGCCACGAGCAGGTCGCGCTGCTGACTCAGGTCCTTGGTCAGGGAGTCGACCTCGGCGTGCTCGGGCAGCGAGGCGCGCTTGTGGGCGAGCTGGGACAGCCGCACGTCCAGCGCCTGGACGTCGAGGAGTCGGATCTGGTCGGCGGGCTCGGCGTTCAGTTGGGGGCTCCAGGGGTAGTCGGGGAGTCGGCGGACGGCGCGTGCGCCGTCCAGGGGTCGGTGACGGTGCGCGAGACGTGGGTGCGCAGGCCCCAGCCGTGGCGCTCCGAGATGGCGTCGAGCTGGGCCGCGGCCTGCTCGCACCAGGGCCACTCGGTGGCCCAGTGGGCGGCGTCGACGAGGGCCAGCGGGCTCTGCTCGCGGGCCTCGGAGGCCGGGTGGTGGCGCAGGTCGGCGGTGACGAAGGCGTCGACGCCCGCCTCCCGGACCTGCGCGAACAGGCTGTCGCCGGAGCCGCCGGAGACGGCGACCCGACGGATCGTCATGTCCGGGTCGCCGGCGACGCGGATGCCCTGCGCGGTCCGCGGCAGCCGGGCGGCGGCGCGGGCGGCGAACTCGCGCAGCGTCTCGGGGTGGTCCAGTTCGCAGATCCGGCCGAGGCCGCGGCGGCCCTCGGGGTCCGTCGGGTCGGGCACGAGCGGGCCGGTGATGCGCAGGTCGAGGGCGCCGGCGAGGGCGTCGGAGACGCCCGGGTCGGCGGTGTCGGCGTTGGTGTGGGCGACGTGCAGCGCGATGTCGTTCTTGATGAGCGTGTGCACGGCGCGGCCCTTGAAGGTGCCGGCCGACACCGTGGTGGTGCCGCGCAGGTAGAGGGGGTGGTGGGTGACGAGCAGGTCGGCGCCCAGCTTCACCGCCTCGTCGACGACCTCCTGGACCGGGTCGACGGCGAACAGGACCCGGGTGACCCCGGCGTCGGGGTCACCGCAGACGGTTCCGACCGCGTCCCACTCCTCGGCCCGCGAGGGGGGCCAGAGAGCGTCCAGCGCGGCGATGACTTCAGAGAGACGTGGCACAGGCCAAGGCTACCGTCCGTGCGGGACGGCGGGAGTCGCCCCGGCCCCGCCCCGCCCGCACCCCCGGCCCGCACCCCGAACTCGCCCCCTGCCCGCGTCCCCGCCCGCGTCCTCGCTCGTGTCCCCGCCCGCACCCCGGACCGCCCCTGCGCCCCCCGGGTACGCCCGCGGGACCCGCACAGGCACAGGCTCTCCCTCCACCACGGCAGAACCGCCGGCCGGCCACCCGTACGTGTGAAGCACCGGGGGTCGCGTTGTTCGCCTGGAATTGCGAAAACTAGCTTCCTCACCGGAGGTGACGCACGGATGACTGTCTGTGCCATCGAGATCACGACGGCTGCCCCGTTCACCATCGCCGCGGACGGGTCGTACGCTGCCCGGCTGGCCGGCGCCGGCGAGGCGCGCTATCCGGAGCGCTGGACCCTCGCGGGCCCCGAGCCGTACGCGGTGCCGCTGCCGCTGGCCCAGCCCGAGGAGGCGGACAGCGAGGTCCAGCCGCTGGCCGACGGCCGGGTGCTGATCCACCGCCGGGTCGCGCAGCGGCACGCCTTCGCCCTGCTGTACCCGACCGGCAGCACCGGGGCCGGCTGGCGGACCGGGGAGCTCCCGCTGGGTTCGGTGGAGCCCGGCGGGCAGGGCGTACGGGTGTCCCTGCTGCCCCCGTCCCCGGACGGGCGGGACGCCTTCGCCCTGGCCGTCTCGGGCACCGAAACCACCGTCTGGCGGGTGGCCGGCGGCCCCTTCGGGCCGGCCGCGAGGATCGCGGGCCGGTGCACGGGCGGCGTCTGGCTGGACCGCGGGGGCCGGATGCTGGCCCTGGACCGGGAGCTGGACGGCATCGTCAAGGCCGTCGCGGTGGACCTGGCCGGGGGCGGGGCGGCCTCCCCGCTCCTGCAGATCGCGGACGGCAGCAACGACCGGCTGCTGCTGGCCGACCCCGACAGCGGGCTGCTGCTGATCCGCTCGGACGCCCCCGGCACGCCCCGCCTGGGCTGGGGCGTCCTCGGCAGCTCGCTGCCGGTCCGCTTCCCGGAGTGCCTGCGCGGCGAGGCCGGGGCGCCGTTCGCGGTCCAGCCCGGCCAGGCCCTGATGCCGGAGAGCTGCGCGGTCGCACTGCGGCTGGAGGACGGCAGCCTCGGCTTGTGGCGCCCCGCCGACCGGCGCGTCTTCCGCCTTCCCGCGCCCGTCGGCTGGCTCGGCACCGGCCTGTGGAGCCCCGAGGGGCGGCTGCGCCTGCCGTACTCCACCGCCGAGGTGCCGTGCGGGATCGCCGGGCTGACCATGCCTGCGGCGGCGCCGCCCGAGGTCCGGCTCGACCCGCCGCCGGCGGCCGCGCCACGTCCGGTCCCGCTCCAGCAGGCGCCGCTGCCGCAGGCGCCGCTGCCGCAGCCCGCTCGGGTCTGATCCCGGATCCGGGGCGGGCCGCGGGCATCCGGCCCGCTAGCCGCGCCCCAGGCCCAGTACCTCGGGCGCGGCGAAGGTCTCGTTCGCCGGGCGCGCCGCGTAGTGCGGGGTGAGGAGGGAGTCGAGCTCCTCGTACGAGAAGGCCTCCTTGGCGGTGTCGAACTTCGCCGCCACCTTGGGGCGTTCCATCACGGCCACCATCCCGCCGTGGACGACGAACAGCTGCCCGTTGACCCCGGCCGCGGCCGGCGAGGCCAGGTAGCCGACCAGCGGGGAGACGTGCTCGGGGGCCAGCGGGTCGAGCCCGCCGTCCTGCGGCTCCCGGAAGCCGGCGAAGACGTCCTGCGTCATCCGGGTGCGGGCCCGCGGGCAGATGGCGTTGGCCGTCACCCCGTACTTGGCCAGGGCCAGCGCGGTCGAGGTGGTCAGGCCCACGATGCCGCCCTTGGCCGCCGCGTAGTTCGGCTGCCCGGCCGAGCCGCCGAGGAAGGCCTCGGAAGAGGTGTTGACGATCCGGCCGTGGACCGGGCCGCCCGCCGCCTTCGACCGCTCGCGCCAGTGCACGGCGGCGAAGTGGGTGGTGTTGAAGTGCCCCTTGAGGTGGACCCGGATCACCGAGTCCCACTCCTCCTCCGACATCGAGAACACCATCCGGTCGCGCAGGATGCCCGCGTTGTTGACCAGGACGTCGAGCTTGCCGAAGCTGCTCACGGCCAGCTCGACGAGCCCGCGCGCCTGCCCGAAGTCCGCGACGTCGCCGGTGTGCGCGACCGCCCGCCCGCCCGCGGCCCGGATCTCCTCGGCCACCTCCTGCGCCGGCCCGGCAGAGGCTTCGCCGGAGCCGTCGCGGCCGGGCTGGCCGAAGTCGTTGACGACCACGCTCGCGCCGAGCCGGGCCAGCTCGACCGCCTCGGCCCGGCCGAGCCCGCGGCCGGCGCCCGTGACGATGGCGGACAGTCCCTCCAGTGGGAGCGTCATGTGCGGGTTCCTCTCAGATGTCGATGCAGGTGCGCAGGGCGACGCCGGTGCGCATCTGGTCCAGGGCGTCGTTGATCTCACCGAGCTGTACCCGGTGCGTGATCAGGCCCGCCAGGTCCACCCGCCCGGCCCGCCACAGGGCGATGGTCCGCTCGTACGACCGCAGCACGTCCCCGCCCCCGTACATCGACGGCAGGATCTTCTTCTCGTCGAAGAAGAGGGAGAACATGTTGATGGAGTAGGTGTCGTCGAGGGCGCCCGCGCCGACCACGACGACCGAGCCGCCGCGCCGGGTCATCTCGTACGCGCTCTGCACGGTGGTGGACTTGCCGACGACCTCGAAGACGTAGTCGAAGCCCTCGCCGGCAGTGATCCGGTTCCTGGCGTCGGCGAAGGCCTCCGGCGCGACCGCCTCGGTCGCCCCGAACCGCAGTGCCGCCTCGCGCCGCGACTCCACGGGGTCGACGGCGACGATCTGCGCAGCGCCCTGCACCTTGGCGCCCTGGACGACGGAGATGCCGACGCCGCCGCAGCCGATGACCGCGACCGAGGAGCCCGGCTCCACCTTGGCGGTGTTGATGGCGGCGCCGAGCCCGGTGGTGACGCCGCAGCCGATCAGGGCGGCGATGTCGTACGGCAGGTCGTCGGGGATCTTCACGGCGCAGGCGGCCGGGACGACCATCTCCTCGGCGAAGGTCCCGGTGCCGGCGAAGCCGAAGACCTCCCCGCCGCCCGTGCGGCGGAAGTTGGGGGTGGCGGCGTTCCCGAAGGCCTCCAGGCACAGGTGGCCCTGGCCGCGCTTGCAGGCCGGGCAGTGCCCGCACGGCGGCAGCCAGCAGACCAGGACCCGGTCGCCGACGGCGTGGGTGGTCACACCGTCCCCGACGTCGGTGATCTCGCCGGAGCCCTCGTGGCCGGGGATGAAGGGGGCGGGCTGCGGCAGGACGCCGCTCATCGCGGAGAGGTCGGAGTGGCACAGACCCGTGGCCCTGATCCGGATCCGGACCTTCCCGGGGCCGAAGCCCGCGGCCTCCATGTCGTCGACGACTTCCAGCTTGTCCTGGCCTATCTCGCTCTGCAGCGCTGCGCGCACGGTGCGGCTCCTTGGCTTGGGGCTTCGGGCTTCGCGGCTCGGGGGTCGGGGGTCGGGGCTTCGCGGCTCGGGGCTTGGCGGGCTCGGCGGGCTCGGGGGGCTCGGGGTCGAGCGTCGTCCCCTGCGGGTCAGGCGTGCTCGACGACCGTGTCGGCGAGGACCGGCGCGTCGTCCCGGTCCGCGGCGCCCACCTCGACCCGGACCCGGCCCGGCTCCCGCCACATCCGGATCCGCAGGGTCTCCCCGGGGAAGACGATCCCGGCGAAGCGGGTGCGGTAGGCGCGGACCAGGGACACGTCCCCGCCGAGCAGGGTGTCGACGACCGCCTTGAGGGTCATCCCGTACGAGCACAGGCCGTGCAGGATGGGCCGGTCGAAGCCGGCCTTCTCGGCGAACTCGGGATCGGCGTGCAGCGGGTTCCAGTCGCCCGAGAGCCGGTACAGCAGCGCCTGCTCCTCGCGGATGAGGCGCTCCTCGACCCGGTCGGGCTCCCGCTCGGGGGTCTCGGAGCGGGCGGAGGGCCCGCGGTCGCCGCCGAAGCCGCCCTCGCCGCGGACGAAGATCTGCGCGTCGCTGGTCCACAGCGGGCCGTCGGCGTCGGCGACCGCGGAGCGCAGCACGATGACCGCGGCCTTGCCCTTGTCGTACACGGCGGCGACCTTGCTGCTGGACCGGGCCCGCCCCGTGACCGGGATGGGCCGGTGCAGCTCGATGGAGTGGCCGCCGTGCAGGACGGCGGCGAGGTCCACGTCGATCCCCGGTGCGGCGAGGCCGCCCAGCATGGCCATGCCGGCGCCGGCGACGGTCGCGAAGCTGGGGAGGACGTGCAGCCGGGACTCCAGGGTGTAGCGCAGCTCGTCCGGGTCGGTGGCCGGGATCCCGGCCCCGAGGCCGAGGTGGTAGAGCTGGACGTCCTTGTGGTCCCAGGCGATGTCCCCGAGGCGGGGATCGGCGGCCAGGGCCCTGGCGGCATCGATCGGCATGAGGGTGCTGCTCCCTTGTCCGTGGAAGACCTCGGCGCGGTCGTCCGCACCGTCGGCCGCACCGAGGTCGCGTGCGGACCGGCCCGGGACGCTCGGACGCTCCGGAAAAGGCTTCGGGGCCACCGCCCCGGCCGGGCGTTCTAGAACGCGTTCCAGAAACCGGTGAGGGAATGTATAACGCACGCCCCAGCACTTGTGAAGGCTCCTGACATCACGTCAGATCCCTTCGGGTGAAGCGTCCTACCCGGTTTCCGACCGCTCCGCCCCTACCCTGGGCCGGGTGGACGAAATGCCCCGCTCGCACCGCCCGTCCCGCTCCCTGCGGGTCCTCCTCTGGCCACCGGACCCGGCCCTCGCGGTCCTGCTGGGGCTCCAGCCGGACATCGAGGTGGTGTCCTCCCCCTTGGAGCGCCCCGCGGTGGCCGTGGTGGACGACGTCCCGGCGGTCGCCGAGGTGATGGCGGACGACCCCGAGTGCCGCGTCCTCGTCACCACCGGCTCCGCCCACCCCGGCCTGCTGGACGCGGTCCTCGCCTCCGGCGCCTCGGGCCTGGTCCTGCGCGACGGCCCGCCCGACGACCTGGCGGACGCGATCCGCCGCGCGGCACAGGGCGAGACGGTGGTCGACCCGGCCCTGCGCACCGGCTCCTGAGCGGACCCGGGGACGTCCGGTGGGGTGCCGCGTCCTGTCAGGGGCGCGGGGAACTGCGCGACCGGCCGCGGACGGCCCCCGGGTCGGCCGGCTACCGCACGTCCCGCGGCGCGCTCAGGCGTCGCGGCGCAGGAGGGTCACCACCGCGGCCCCGCCCAGGCCGATGTTGTGGGCCAGGCCCACCCGCGCCCCGTCGACCTGGCGGGGGCCCGCCTCGCCGCGCAGCTGCCAGACCAGCTCCGCGGCCTGCGCGAGGCCCGTCGCACCCAGCGGGTGCCCCTTGGAGATCAGGCCGCCGGACGGGTTGACCACCCACCGGCCGCCGTACGTCGTCGCCCCGGACTCGACGAGCTTCCCGGACGCCCCGTCCGCGCACATGCCGAGCGCCTCGTACGTCAGGAGCTCGTTGACGGAGAAGCAGTCGTGCAGCTCGATCACGTCGACGTCCTCGATGCCGAGGCCGGAGGCCGCGTACGCCTGCCGGGCCGCGGCGGCGCTCATCGGTTTGCCGACGACGTCGATGCAGGAGCCGGAGGCGAAGGACTCCGCGGTGTCCGTGGCCATCGCCTGGCCGGCGATCTCCACCGCCCTGGCGTGCAGGCCGTGCCGGACGAGGAACCGCTCCGAGACGACCACCGCCGCCGCGGCCCCGTCCGAGGTCGGCGAGCACTGCAGCCGGGTCAGCGGCGGGTGGACCGGCTTCGCGGCGAGGACCTCCTCGACCGTGTACACGTCCCGGAACTGGGCGTTCGGATTGTTCGCCGAGTGCCGGTGGTTCTTCGCGCCGACCGCCGCGAGCTGCGCGGGCGTGGTCCCGTACCGCTCCATGTGCTCGCGTGCGGCGTTGCCGAAGATCTGGGCGGTGGGCGGCGACATCGCGAAGCCGTGCCGGGCGGCCATGATCCCGTAGTGGCGGGCGACCGGGGAGGCGGCGAAGTCGCCGCCGTCGGACCCGCCGCCGAGGGCGCCCTTCTTCATCTTCTCGAAGCCGATCGCGAGCACGCAGTCGGCGAGGCCGCCCGCCACGAACTGCCGGGCCATCATCAGCGCGGTCGCGCCCGTCGCGCAGTTGTTGTTCACGTTGTAGACGGGGACCCCGGTCAGCCCGAGCCCGTACGCGGCCCGCTGGCCGGCCGTGGAGGCCTGGAAGCAGTAGCCCACCGGCACCTGCTCGACCCGTTCGTAGCCGATGCCCGCGTCCGCGAGCGCCGCCCCGCCGGCCTCCTTCGCCATGTCCCAGTACTGCCGGTCCCGGGACTCCGGCTTCTCGAACCGCGTCATGCCGACGCCCACGATGTACGACTTCATGCCCCACAACTCCTTTGCGTCCGTCAGTCCCTGGGGAGGCCGAGGATCCGCTCGGCGACGACGTTGAGCTGGACCTGGGTGGTGCCGCCGGCGATGGTCAGGCAGCGGGACATCAGCAGCCCGTGCACCGCCCGCTCCCCCGCCCCCTCCCGTACGGCGCCCGCCGGGCCCAGCAGTTCGAGGGCGAGCTCCGCGGTCCGCTGCTGGTGCGGGGTCTGTACGAGCTTGCGTACGGAGGCTCCGGCGCCCGGCTCCAGCCCGGACACCTGCCGGAGCGTGGTGCGCAACCCCATGCAGGCGAGGGCGTGCGCCTCGGCGGCGAGGACCCCGATGCGGGCGCGGTGGGCTTCGCCGAGGTCGGCGGCCCGGTCGAGGAGGGCTTCGACGCCGGAGGCGGAGGCCACCTGGTCGGCCATGTGGACGCGCTCGTTGCCGAGGGTGTTGCGGGCGACCTTCCAGCCGTCGCCGGGGGCCCCGACCAGGGCGTCGGCGGGCAGGACGGCGTCGTCGAACCAGACCTCGTTGAACAGGGCCTCACCGGTGATCTCCCGCAGCGGGCGCACGTCGATGCCGGGGGTGCTGCGCATGTCGACGACGAAGTAGCCGAGGCCGCGGTGCTTGGGGGCGTCCGGGTCCGTGCGGGCCAGCAGGATTCCGAAGTCGGCGCTGTGGGCGGAACTCGTCCACGCCTTCTGTCCGTTGATCCGCCAGGTGCCGTCCTCCTCCGACCGCTCGGCCCTGGTCCGCAGCCCGGCCAGGTCCGAGCCCGCGCCCGGCTCGGAGAAGAGCTGGCACCAGGCGGTGTCCCCGCGCAGCGCCGGCAGCAGGTACCGCTGCTGCTGCTCGGGGGTCCCGTAGGCGAGCAGTGAGGGCACGACCCAGGTGGCGATCCCGAGCTCGGCGAGCCGCACCCCGGCCCGGGCCAGCTCCTGCTGGACGACGAGCTGTTCGACGGGGCCGGCGCCGAGCCCGTACGGGGGCGGCAGGTGGGGGGCCGCGTAGCCGGTCGGCGCCAGCGTGCGGCGGGCGGCGGCCGGGCCCTGGCCGCGGGCGAGCTCGGCGGCGCGGCGGGCGGCCGGCCGGTACGCCTCGGCCTGCTCCGGGAGTTCCAGCCTGAGCTCGCGCCGGACCCCGGCGGACGCCAGCCGCACGGCCCGCAGCCGGTGCTCGTCGCCGGGGCCGAGGAGCTGCCGGGCGACGAGGGCCCGCCGCAGGTGGATGTGTGCGTCGTGTTCCCAGGTGAAGCCGATCCCGCCGAGCACCTGGATGCAGTCCTTGGCGCACGTGTACGCGGCGTCCAGCGCGGCCCCGGCGGCGAGGGCGGCCGCCAGGGAGCGCGGCCCGGCGGGCCCGTCCGCGGCCCGGGCGGCGTCCCAGGCCAGGGCCCGGGCCTGTTCCAGGCGGACCAGCATGTCGGCGCACAGGTGTTTGACCGCCTGGAACTGCCCGATGGGCCGGCCGAACTGCACCCGGACCTTCGCGTACTCCGTGGCCGTGTGCAGGGCCCAGGCGGCGGTGCCGCAGGCGTCGGCGGCGAACAGCACGCAGGCCAGGTCCCGGACCAGCTCCCCGTCCAGGGCCAGCCGCCGGTCCGCCGGTACGGCGACGGCGCGCGCCCGGACCTCGGCGGTGGGCCGGGTCGGGTCGGCGGCGGCGTGCGGACGGATCTCCAGGTCGGCGGCGTCCACGGCGTACCAGGAGGTTCCGTCGGCGGGGACGCCGCCGGCGCTCCCGTCGTCGTCGGCGGCGGCCGTGCCGTCGGCGGGCGCGGCGAGCAGCACCAGGTCGGCCTCCCCGGCGCCGAGGACGGGCGGCGCGAGCCCGTCGAGCAGGTGCCCGCCGCCGGGGGTCGGGGTGGCGGTCAGGCCGCCGGGCCCGAGGGCGACGGCCCCGATCCGGGTGCCGTCGGCGAGCGCGCCGGCGAGCCCGGCGGCTCCGGCCCGCTGCAGCAGGACGGAGGCGAGGACGCCGGGCAGGTACGGCCCGGGCAGCGCGGCGCGGGCGGCTTCCTCGACCGCGACGGCGAGGTCGGGGAGGGTTCCGCCGTCCAGATGGGGCGCGAGGAGCCCGGCGGCGGCGAGCGCGTCCCACCAGGCGGGCCGGACCCCGGTCCGGGGCGGTCCGTCGAGGAGTTTGCGGACTTCCTCGGGCGGCACGGTCCGGGCCGCCCAGCCGCGCACGGCTTCGGCGAGGTCCCCCTGCTCCTTCGTGATGGCGATGCCCATACGGATCCCTGCCGCCTCTCCACGTCCCCCGGTGGCCGCCGGCCCGGGGCGCGGGCGCCCGGCGGTCCCTGATCGCGGGCAGAGTAGAACACGTTTCATTCTGACGGAAGGTCAGATGAGGGATGCGCGGACGTCGAACGCGAACCGGCCACGTCCGAAAAACGCTCTAGCTGACCTCCGCCCGGAATGATCGAATCTGGGGCGTTCGCGCCACCCCTACAATTCCACTCCAGGACGGAAATCACCCGTGAATTCCATGACGTACGCGGACCTGCACCGCCAGGTATCACTGGACATCGAGGCGGAAATACAGGCCGCCATCGCAGGACTCCTCCCCGCGTCCGGATCGAGCCCGGCCAAAAGTGCGGCCAAGAGCGCGGTCACCAAACTCCTGCGCCATCAAAAGCTGAAGCATCCGCTCTCCGTGCTCCCGATGCTGGTGCACGGAATCGAGACGGGAAACACCACCCCCGCCGTCCCGCTGTCCGCCCTGCACGTGCTCTGGTGGACCTCGGCCTGCTATCTCGACGACCTGGTCGACGCCCACGCCGCGCAGTCCGACCCACAAGCCGCCCCCGCCCCGCCTCCAGCCATCGACCGGAACGAAGCCCTGCTGGCGTCCGTCCTCAGCGGCACCGTCCTGCCGCTGCGGATCGTCGAGTCGCTGCCGGTACCGTCGGCCGTGCACGACCTGCTCACGGCCGAGATCGCCACCGGCTGGGCCGTGGGCACCGAGGGCCAGCTGACGGACATCGGCTCCGATCCCGCCCGCGCCACCCCGCAGTCGGTCATCACGGTCTACCGCGGCAAATCCGGCGGGCCTTTCTCGATGATCACCGCCATGGCGGCGGTATTGGCGGGGGCCGACAGCGCAAGAGTGGGGCTCTGGCGCGAGTTCGGCTACGCCTTCGGCATACTTTGGCAAATCTTCAACGACCAGGAGGACATCCTCTCCGGCCGCAACGAGGACCTCCTCAACGGGACGGCGACGTACTTGCTGACCTGCACCCTGGAGGATTCCCACGAGCCCGGCGCCCGGGAACGCATCCTCGCCCTGTGCGCCGCCGCCCGGAATTCCGGACCGGCCCGCGCGGAACTCGCCCGGATCCTGCTCTCCCCGGCCGCGCTCCACCGCTACCGTGCGGATCTGGAGGCTTTCCGGGCCGACGCCCATCGCATTCTCGGCGTACTGGGCGGGGACGAGCGGTACCTGCCGGTCCTACGGCATCTCGTGGACCACGCCGCCGCCATGCTGCTCCGGTCGGCCCCGGACCGGGCGCCGGATCCGGAGCCCGTCCCGGCCCGTACGGCCTCGGCACTGCCGGTCTAGCCGTCCGCGCGCCGACCGACCCGGACACGGCGACCCGGACACGCCGACCGACCCGTGCGCACCGCGCGACCCCGGGCGTGGCGTCCTACCGGGCGGTAGGGCAGCATGGGCCGCTCACGCGCAGCTCAGGAGGAACCCATGGCCCCCGCCACCCCCAAGCCGGAGACCCTCGCCGCCTTCGAGGCCGCCAAGGGGTTCATGCCCGCGACCGAGGGACTCGCCCTGTACGGGGCCGCGGCCGCCGCGGCGAGCCTGGGTCTGCCGCTGCTGGAGGTGGGGACGTACTGCGGGCGCTCGACGGTCCTGCTGGCCGACGCCGCCCGCGAGGCCGGGGTGAGCGCGATCACGGTCGACCACCACCGCGGCAGCGAGGAGCAGCAGCCCGGCTGGGAGTACCACGACCCGTCCGTCGTGGACCCCGAGGTCGGCCTGATGGACACCCTGCCCACCTTCCGCCGCACCCTGCACCGGGCCGGGCTGGAGGAGCACGTCATCGCGATCGTGGGCCGTTCCCCGCAGGTCGCCGCGGTGTGGGGCGGCGAGTTGGGCTTCGTCTTCATCGACGGCGGCCACACCGACGAGCACGCCACCGGCGACTACGAGGGCTGGGTCCCGCACCTCGCCGTGGGCGGCACCCTCGTCATCCACGACGTGTTCCCGGACCCGGCCGACGGCGGCCAGGCCCCGTACCGGATCTACCTGCGCGCCATGGCTTCCGGCGCCTTCGAGGAGGTCTCGGTGACCGACTCCCTGCGCGTCCTGCGCCGGACCGGCCCGGGTCTGTGACGCCCCGGGCGCCGCAACGGACCTGAGGGCGCGGCCCGGACGGACCACCTTTCGGGACATATGTGACGACTATCGCACCACGCCCTCGGATGGCGCAGTGCCCGCTTCCCGGCGGGCACCCGGTCTAGGCTCGCGGCGTGCGCTACGACGACGACAGCCCCCCGCTCCCCGAGTCCGCCTCCGCGGTCAGCCCGGACCGGCGCCGGTTCGCGCGCCGCTCCTCCCTGGCCGTCGCGGCGGCCGTCCTCGCCCCGACCACCCTGGCCGGATGGGTCCTGGTTCAGGTGACCACCGGGGCCGGGGCCGATGACGCACGGCCGCCGCGGATCGTGATGCCGGCGGCCGGCGCCACGAGCGCCTCGCTCACCCCGCCGGCATCGCCCGCGACTTCCGCCTCGCCCGGTACGACGCCCGGCACCGCCGTCGAGAGCGCCCTCGCCGGCAAGACGGTCGTCATCGACCCCGGACACAACACCGGCAACTTCAAGCACACCGCCGAGATCAACAAGAAGGTGGACATCGGCACCAACACCAAGGAGTGCGACACCACCGGCACCACCACCAACTCCGGTTATAAAGAAGCAGAGTTCACCCTCGACGTGGCCCGAAGGCTGCGCACCGCCCTCGAAACCAAGGGCCTGAAGGTGGTGTTCACCCACGACGGCGACCGCCCCTGGGGCCCCTGCATCAACGAACGCGCCCGCATCGGCAACGAGGCGAAGGCCGACGCCGTGGTCTCCATCCACGCGGACGGCGTCTCCGAGGGCAGCCGCGGCTACCACATCATCCTCCCCGCCAAGGTCAAGGCCGGCGCGGCGGACACCGCTGCGATCGTCGGCCCGTCCCGGACCCTCGGCGAGCGGATCGCCGGGAACTTCGCCCGGACCACCGGTTCGGCGCCCGCCAACTACCTCGGCGGCGGTACCGGGTTGGTCGTCCGCGACGACCTCGGCGGCCTCAACCTCTCGACGCGGGCGAAGGTGTTCATCGAGTGCGGCAACATGCGTGACAGCAAGGACGCGGCGCTGCTGACCAGTCCGGAGTGGCGGCAGAAGGCCGCTCAGGGCATCGCGGACGGCATCGTCGGCTTCCTGGGCGGGTAGTCCCGAGAGGACGCCCGCCCGCCCCGATCCTCTCGGTTGCGGGAAACCTCCGTACCATGGTCCAGCCCGCCCCCGCTCCTGGATGCGCGACCGCGGCACCACGAGACGACCGAGACCGAGAAGGACACCTAAGACGTGAACATCCGCTCCCTCACTCGAGGCGACGGCGTGGTGATCGGAGCAGCGGTGCTGCTGTTCATCGCCTCGTTCCTCGATTTCTACTCCGCGACCGGCCTGGACCTGCCGAGCGTGTGGGACACCGACGTCTACCGCCTGGCGCTGCCCACCATCTTCCTGCTGGGCTTCATCGCCGCCGGCCTGATCGTCGGCGGCCGGTTCCTGCCGGAGTCCCGCAAGCTGGCGGGTCTGCCGCTGGCCGGGTGGGGGACGGTGCTCGCCGTCGCGGCCGCCTGGTCCTCCCTCTGGTCGCTGATCACCAGCCCGAGCGGCGCCGACCTGGGCGCGGGCTGCATCATCGCCTTCCTCGCCACCCTCGTGCTGGCCGGCGTCGCGGTCGCCGGCGCGAAGGTCCCGGCGCTCACCGGACCGCTGGTGCCGGAGTCCCGGCCCGCCGCGCCGGCGCCGTTCGGCGGTCAGCCGCAGCCCGGCGGGTACGGCTACCCGGGCGGCCAGGCGCAGCCCGGCTACGGCGCCACCCCCCAGCCGGTCCCGCCGTACGGCGGCACCCCCGCCCCGGGTCCGGGCCCGCAGGACGCGGCGCCCGCCGCCCCGGCGGCGGACTTCGCCCCGTTCTGGTTCGCGGTGCCGGTGGCCCGCCCCCTCTTCGCCGAGGACGGCTCCCCCACCCCGATCGCCGAACTCGCCCCGGGCACCTGGTACCTGGCGGTGGACCAGCGCGGCCCCTCCACGCTGATCGCGCAGACCCAGGACGGCCGCCGCGGCGTCCTGAACGACACCTCCGGCATCCAGCGCGGCTGACCCCGCCCCTGCCGGGCACAGGACGGCCCCCCGCCCCTTCCGGGCGGGGGGCCGTTGTCCTACAGTCACCCCGTCATCTGACGCATCGTCAATAATGTTCGGCGGAAGGAGGCGCCATGCGCCTCGGACTCGCACTCGGCTACTGGGGCCGCGGCCCCGACCCCGCGCACCTCGCCCTCGCCACCGAGGCCGAGCGGCTCGGCTACACCTCGGTGTGGACCTCCGAGGCCTGGGGATCGGACGCCTTCACCCCGCTCACCTGGATCGCCGCGCACACCTCCCGGATCCGCCTGGGCACCGCCATCGCCCAGATGGCCGCCCGCAGCCCGACCGCCACCGCCATGCACGCCCTCACCCTCGACCACCTCTCCGGCGGCCGCATGATGCTGGGCCTCGGCCTGTCCGGCCCCCAGGTCGTCGAGGGCTGGTACGGGCGCCCCTTCCCCGCGAGCCCGCTCACCGCCACCCGCGAGTACGTCGACGTCGTCCGCCAGGTGCTGCGCCGCGAAGCCCCCGTCACCCTGGACGGCAGCTTCCACACCCACCCGTACCGCGGCCCGGACGGCACCGGCCTCGGCCGCGCCCTCAAGCCCATCACCCACCCGCTCCGCTCCGACCTGCCGGTCCTGCTCGGCGCGGAGGGCCCGCGGAACATCGCCCAGACCACCCGGATCGCGGACGGCTGGCTCCCGCTGTACTGGTCGCCGACCCGCACCGACGTCTACCGGGCCTCCCTCTCCGGCCTCCCCGAGGGCTTCCTGATCGCCCCGATGGCCCGGGCGAAGGTCTGCGACGACATCGCCGAGGGGCTCCTGCCCGTCAAGGCGATGCTCGGTTTCTACATCGGCGGCATGGGCCACGCGGCCCGCAACTTCCACGCCGACCTCATGGCGCGCATGGGCTACGCCGACGAGGCCCGCCGCATCCAGGACCTGTTCCTCGCCGGGCGCCGCGAGGAGGCCGTCCTCGCCGTCCCCGACGCGTTCGCCGACGAGATCAGCCTGGTCGGCCCCCGCGAGCGGATCGCCGAACGCCTGGACCTGTGGCGCAAGGGCCCGGTCACCGACCTCCTCGTCACGGCCCCGGACCCGCCCACCCTACGCGTCCTGGCGGACCTCAACACCTGACGGGCGCCGCCCGCGCCGGGGCCGGCCCACACCGCGGCAGGCCGGCCCCGTGCGGACTACCCGCCCAGCTGGGACAGGCTCGGAACCTGGTCGGTCACCGGCGCGCCCGCGCTCTTGCCGGCGTCCTTCACCCCGTTGATGACGCCCTCGAACGAGCTGATGTCGGCATCGCCGGCCTGACCCGAACGCAGCTTGGTGCCCAGGCCCTTCAGCGACTCGATGCCCGCCGTGAGCGGGACCAGCGCCTTGGACAGCAGCGGGTCACCCTTGGCGTTGTTCACCGCCGCCTTCAGCCGGTTGTACGCGAAGGCACCCGCCAGGCCCGCCTTGACCAGCGCGAACGTGCGGCCGCTCGCACCCTTCTTGAACTTGCCCGCACGGTACGGCTTGATGATCCACTGGTACGTCGCCCCGGCCGCGAGCCCGGCGTTGAGGACGAAGCGCGTCTTGGCGAACTTCTGCCGCTCCGCCGTCGTGGTCGGCGTCGGCTCGGCCACGACCACGGGAACGGCATCCACGGAAGCGGCCCCCAGGGAGGCGGCCTCCGCCCGCATCTGCGCCAGCGCGGCCTGCAGCTCCACGGTCTCGATCTGCTCCGCTTGCGCCGCCGCGGGCAGGGACAGGTGCGCACCCTGGGCCCTCGCCCCACTGCTGCCGCCGCCACTGCATCCAGTGGCCCCGGCGAGCAGTGCGGTGGACAGCGTCAGCGCCGTGACGGCGCGGCGGAATCGGACGGTTCTGCGTATGGACACGGTTTCCTCCGGGGGAGTGAGGTGTCCCCCGCAGCGTCACCCCGGGGCACCGGCCCCGCCACTCGGGCCACCCGTCCGGGTCACCCGACTGGCGCGGCCGCCGCCCCGCCCGCATCATCCGCCGGTGCAGCAGTCCGGCTCCAGCCCGGCCGGCAGCTCCTGCCCGCCGAACACCGCCGTCGTGGCCTCGTCACCGCCGAGCGCGGCCACGGCCAGCAGCAGCGAACCGGCGGTCCAGGTCGTCTGCTCGACGGGCCACACCGCCTCGTCCTCGAAGACGTAGCCCGTCCAGTACATGCCGTTGTCGGCCCGCAGGTGCGTGATCGACCGCAGGATCTCCAGCGCCCGGTCCGACTCACCCATCGCCCACAGCGCGAGCGCGAGTTCGCAGGACTCCCCGCCGGTCACCCACGGGTTCGGCAGCACGCACCGCACCCCGAGGCCCGGGACGACGAACTCGTCCCACCGCCCGTCGATCCGCTGCTGCGCCTGCGCACCCGTGACCGCCCCGCCCAGGACCGGGTAGTACCAGTCCATCGAATAGCGGTCCTTGTCCAGGAACCGCTCCGGGTGCCGGCGTATCGCGTGCCCGAGCGCGCCCGCCGCCAGCTCCCAGTCCGGCTGCGGGTCCTCCCGGTGCTCGGCGATCGCCAGGGCGCAGCGCAGCGCCTGGTGGATGGAGGACGAGCCGGTCAGCAGCGCGTCCGTGACGGGCGTACCGTCCGCCTCGCGCTTCCAGCCGATCTCGCCGCCCGGCTGCTGCAGTCCGAGGACGAACTGCACCGCCGCGTACACGACGGGCCACATCCGCTCCAGGAACCGGTCGTCGCCGGTGGCCAGGTAGTGGTGCCACACGCCGACGGCCACGTACGCGACGAAGTTGGTCTCCCGCCCGGCGTCCTGCGGCTCGGCGGTGTCCACACCGTCCGGCCGGTCCGCGTAGGCCGCGTGCCAGGAACCGTCCGCGTTCTGGTGCCGGGCCAGCCACAGGTACGCCCGCTCGGCGGCTTCGTGCTCGCCGGCCGCGTCCAGCGCCATCGCGGCCTCGGTGTGGTCCCACGGGTCCAGGTGGTGCCCGCGGAACCACGGGATCGCGCCGTCGGAGCGCTGCGCGGCGAGGATCCCGGCCACCGTCGCCGCGGCCTCCTCGGCCGTCAGTACACCGTCCAGGGCCAGGCGTTCGGTGCGCCCGGTGGAGCTCACTGGGCCGCGCCGACGGGGAGGTGCGGCTTGGTCGCGTACACCACGAAGCTCTTGCCCAGGATCGGGTTGAGCGCCTGCTCCGCCAGCCGCGTCGCCAGCGGCTTCTTCATGATGTCCCAGACCAGCAGCTTGTGGTAGGCGCGCACGGGCAGCGCCTTGTCGTTGTCCACGCCGAACGCGCACTTGAGCCACCAGTACGGGGAGTGCAGCGCGTGGGCGTGGTGCGAGCCGTACGGCTTCAGCCCCGCGGCCCGTATCTTCCCGATCAGTTCGTCGGCCTTGTAGATCCGGATGTGGCCGCCCTCGACCTCGTGGTAGGCGTCGCTCAGCGCCCAGCACACCTTCTCCGGCCCGTACCGCGGCACGGTGACGGCGATGCGCCCGCCCGGCTTGAGCACGCGCACCATCTCCGCGAGCACGCCCTTGTCATCGGGGATGTGCTCCATGACCTCGGAAATGATCACGACGTCGAACGAGTCGTCCGGGAAGGGCAGGGCCAGGGCGTCGCCCTCCATGGCCGTGGCGGTCGCACCGGCCGGGGCCTCGCCGGCCTCCTTCATGGCGGCGAACCACTTGGCGACCTCGCGGATCTCCTCGCCGTTGCGGTCGACCGCGACGACCTGGGCGCCGCGCCGGTAGCACTCGAAGGCGTGGCGGCCCGCGCCACAGCCCAGATCGAGTACGCGGTCGCCTGCGGCGAGCGGGAACCGGGAGAAATCGACGGTCAGCACGGGGTCCTGCCTTCGCAGTCGCGGGGATGAACGGTGGGAACGATGAAAAACACGGAGTCAGCGGACCCGGCGCGCCCGTTCGATGGCGGCCCGGTAGTGCGCGACGGTGCCCTCGGCGGCCTTGGCCCACGTGAACCGGGTCAGCACCCGCTCCCGTCCGGCGGCACCGAGGCGGGCCCGCAGCTGCGCGTCGCCCAGCAGCCGGCCCAGCGCCGCGGCCAGCGCGCCCGCGTCACCGGGCGGCACCGCGAGGCAGGTCTCGCCGTCAGGACCGGCGACCTCGGGAATGGCACCGCCGGTGGTGGCGACCAGCGGCGTGCCGGTGGCCATGGCTTCGGCGGCCGGCAGCGAGAACCCCTCGTACAGCGACGGCACGCACGCGACCTGCGCACTCCGCACGAGGTCGACCAGCTCGGCATCCGTGACGCCCTTGACGAACCGCACGGCGTCCTGCAGCCCGTAGACCTCGATCGCCCGCGCAACGGGCCCTTCCTCGGCCCGCTTGCCGACGACCACGAGGTGAGCACCGGGCTGCTCGGTACGCAGCTTCGCCAGCGCCTCGACGAGGTACACGAGCCCCTTCAACGGAACGTCGGCACTCGACGTCGTCACGATCCGCCCGGGCACCTCGGCCACCGACGGGTCGGGCGACCACAGATCCGTGTCCGCACCGATGTGCACGACGTGGATCCGCTCGCCGCGCACCCCCAGGTGCTCCTCGATCTCCTGCTTCGACGAGCCGGAGACGGTCAGCACGGACGGCAGCCGCCGCGCGACGCGCCCCTGCATCCGCGTGAAGGCGTACCAGCGCCGCACGGACAGCCGCCGCAGCCGGTCCTGGGCGGCATCGAGCTCGAGCTTCCGGTCAACCGTGATCGGATGGTGAATGGTGGTCACCAGCGGCGCGCCCAGCCCGCCCAACAACCCGTATCCCAGGGTCTGGTTGTCGTGAATGACGTCGAACTCACCGGCCCTGGCGGCCAAATGCCTGCGGGCGCGCAGGGAAAAGGTCAGCGGCTCGGGAAACCCGCCGGTCCACATGGTGGCGACCTCGACGGCGTCGACCCAATCCCGGAACTCCTCGCGCTTGGGCGTGCGGAACGGGTCGGGCTGGCGGTACAGGTCGAGGCTGGGCAGCTCGGTGAGCGTGGCCCCGCCTTCGAGCACGGGATAGGGCTGCGCGCCGATCACTTCGACGGAGTGCCCGAGCCGGACGAGCTCACGGGACAGATGGCGCACGTAGACGCCCTGCCCACCGCAGAACGGGTTCCCCTTATAGGTCAGGAGCGCGATGCGCAACGGCCGGTCACCGTCCGTCACGGACCCTGCGAAAGGGCTCGTCACCATGGCCTCTGCGGTCACTCTCGGCCCCCTTCTCCCTGCAACTTTCGCCGGAGCGTAACCGCTCGGATAATGTAGAACAAGTTTCAGACTTGATCCGTCGAAGACCATTGAATCTACCGGCCGGAAACCACACCGTAAGAGGCGGAGCAGGTGATTCGCGCCACGACTGCGTCGCCTGCCAGGACGCATGGAACGGGGCACATGACAGCGCAACCGAACACCTCGGCATCCCCTCCTCTGACGGAGCGCCAGGAGGCCCGTCGCCGCCGCATCCTGCACGCCAGCGCCCAGCTGGCCAGCCGCGGCGGCTTCGACGCCGTCCAGATGCGCGAGGTCGCCGAGGCGGCCGGCGTCGCGCTGGGCACCCTGTACCGCTACTTCCCCTCGAAGGTGCACCTGCTGGTCGCCACCATGCAGGACCAGCTCCAGCACATGCACACGACCCTCCGCAAGCGCCCCCCGGCCGCCGAGGACCCTGCCGCCCGCGTCGCGGAAACCCTGATGCGCGCCTTCCGCGCCCTCCAGCGCGAACCGCACCTCGCGGACGCCATGGTGCGCGCCCTGACCTTCGCGGACCGCAGTGTCAGCCCCGAGGTGGACACGGTCTCCCGCCTGACGACCGCCATCATCCTGGACGCGATGGGCCTGGACGCCCCGCCCACCGCGGAGCAGCTGTCAGCGGTCCGCGTCATCGAGCACACCTGGCACTCGGCCCTGATCACCTGGCTGTCGGGCCGCGCCTCGATCGCCCAGGTCAAGATCGACATCGAAACGGTCTGCCGCCTGATCGACCTCACGGCTCCGGAAAAGTCCTGATCCCACCGCCCCGACCGGCGCGGCAGCACACCCCCATCGGCACGAGCCCCAGGACACCCCGAAGCACAAGGCAGCCCCGGCCCCCAAGGCAGCCCCGGCCCCCAGGGCGACCGCGACCCGAGGCGACCGCGGCCCCAAGGCGCCTCACGGCCGGCTCAAGGCGCCTCCGGCCGGCCCGAGGCAGCCCTCCGGCCGTCCGAGGGCGGTTCCCGGGCAGCCCGAGGCGGTTTCCCAGGCAGCCCGAGGCGGCTCCCGGGCGGGGCCGAGATCCTCCGGGGCAGGCAAGGCAAAGGCCGGCGGAGCCCAGGCCGTGCATCTCCACCGTCCCCGCCCCTCGAACGCCACCCCCTGACCGTTCCTCCCGGGAAGCCCGACGCCCCGCCCCCTCCCTACTCCTCGGGCGGAAACACCGCCTCCCCGCTCCCGGCCAGCGTGATCATGATCGCTTCCACGGGACACCCCTCCGCCGCTGCCAGAATCGGCTCGTTCGCATCGATCTCCGCCTTACGGGCATGCGACTGACGCGCCGAATCCAGGGCGAAGCCCTCCGGGGCGTGGTTCACGCACATCCCGGACCCGATGCAGACGCCCCGATCCACCTGAACCTGCCACCTGTCGCCCGTCACCGGCACCGAAACCACCCTTAGGCCCCGGCCCCGGCCCCGACACCGGCCCCGGTCCCGGCCTCGTACCCACCCGGCAGGTGGATCATCTTGTGCTCCAGGTACTCGCCCAGCCCCTCGGGCCCGAATTCCCGCCCGATCCCGCTGTCCTTGTAGCCGCCGAACGGCCCCAGCATGTCCAGGCTGAACGTGTTGACGTTGAACGTGCCCGTCCGCACCTGCCGGGCGAAGTCGATGCCGTGCTCGACGTCGGCCGTCCAGACGCTCCCGCTCAGGCCGAACTCGGAGTCGTTCGCGATCCCGAGCGCCTCCCGCTCGTCCGCGTAGGGGATCACGCACACCACCGGCCCGAATATCTCCTCCCGGGCGATCCGCATCCCGTTGTCCACGTCCCCGAACAGCGTCGGCTCGACGTACCAGCCCCGTTCCAGCCCGGCCGGGCGGCCGCCGCCCACCAGAAGCTTGGCGCCCTCCTCCTGCCCGATCCGGATGTAGTCCAGCGACCTCTGCTGCTGCCTCCGCGCCACGAGCGGGCCGAGCTGCGTGGCCGGGTCGAGGGGGTCGCCGACCACCAGCGCGGCGGCCGCCGCGGCGAGGGCCTCGGCCACTTCTCCGTAGCGGCTGCGCGGGGCGAGGATCCGGGTCTGGGCGACGCACGCCTGCCCGTTGTTCATCCAGGCCGCGGGGACGATCCCGGCGACGGCGGCCTCCAGGTCGGCGTCCGGCAGCACGACGGCGGCGGACTTCCCTCCCAGCTCCAGGGTGACCCGGGTCAGGTTGCGGGCCGCGACCTCCATGACCCGCTTCCCGGCCGCCACCGACCCCGTGAACGCGACCTTGTCGACACCGGCGTGACCGACCAGGTACTCGCTCACCTCGCGGTCGGCCGGGAGCACCGACAGCACCCCTTCGGGCAGCCCGGCCTCCCGGGCGATGTCGGCGAGGATGTACGAGTCCAGCGGCGCCTCGGGGGACGGCTTGAGGATCACCGTGCAGCCGGCCAGCAGCGCGGGCGCGAGCTTCGCCGCGGCCACGAACTGCGGCACGTTCCACGGGATGACGGCCGCGACCACGCCCACCGGCTCCCGGCGCACCAGGATCGGCCCGAGCACGCCCTGCCGGTGCTCCTCGTACGCGTACGCGCGCGCGACCTGGATCGCGGCGTCGTAGACCATCATCGGGCCGAGCGCCTGGGCGAGGATGCTCCAGGAGTAAGGGGACCCGTTCTGGGAGCTGATCGACCGGGCGATCTCCTCGTGCCGGACGGCGATCGCGTCCTTGATCCGGGTCACGACGGCGATCCGCTCGTCCAGCGGCATCCGGGGCCACGGGCCCTCGTCGAAGGCCCGGCGCGCGACGGCGACGGCCCGGTCCACATCGCCCCGGGACGCGTGCGGAACGCTGCCGATGACCTGCTCCGTGTGGGGGGAGACGACCTCGATCGTCCCGGTGCCCAGCGGATCCGTCCACTCCCCGCCGATGAACAGCTGTCCGTGTTCCACGCGCTCGGTCATGGCTGATGCCTCCTCCGGCTTGGCGTTCTCGAACTGATACCAGTTCTAGTTCCAGGAGTCCACGACCAGGACGGAACCCCGAAAAAGATCCAACGGCTAGCCAGAAAGCCCCCCGAATGGTCGACTTGGGCTACCAATGCAACACGTTCTCATCCAGGGCGAGGAGACGGCATGCCAGACCGACGAACAGCACAAAGGACGACGGCGGACCCGAACCCAAATCCCGCTCCCTCCGCCCCCTCCACCCCCTCCCCTCCCCCTCCCCCTATCCCTCCCCCCGATGTCATCGACCACGGCGGCGGCGTGGCAGCCGTCAAGGTGCCCATCCCGAACAACCCCCTGGGCCACACCCTCGTCCACGTCCTCGACACCGACCGCGGCCCCGTCCTCATCGACACCGGCTGGGACGACCCGCACTCCTGGGACGCCCTCACCACCGGCCTGGAGGCCCTCGGCCTCGCGGTCTCCGACGTACACGGGGTGGTCGTCACCCACCACCACCCCGACCACCACGGCCTCTCCGGCGCGGTCCGGGACGCCTCCGGTGCCTGGATCGCCCTGCACGCCGCCGACACCGAGGTCGTCCTGCGGACCCGCTCCGCCGAGCCCGCCGTCTGGCTCGACTACATGACCGCCAAGCTCGCCGCCGCCGGAGCCCCCGACGAGCACATCGCCCCCTTGCGAGCGGCCCGCGCGAGCGGCCGGATGCGGACCCTGCCCGGCCTGCGCGCCGCCGTCCCCGACCGGGAGATCGTCCACGGCGAGCTGCTGCCCCTCCCCGGACGCAGGCTCCGCGCCGTCTGGACCCCCGGACACACCCCCGGCCACGTCTGCCTGCACCTGGAGGAAACGCACCCGGCGAACCTGCCCGGCAACGGCCGCCTCTTCTCCGGAGACCACCTGCTGCCCGGGATCTCCCCGCACATCGGCCTGTACGAGGACCCGGCGGACCCGGAGGACACCCGCACCACCGACCCCCTCGGCGACTACCTCGACTCCCTCGAACGCATCGCCCGCCTGAACCCGGCAGAGGTGCTCCCCGCCCACCAGCACGCCTTCACCGACGCCCCGGCCCGGGTCCGCGCGCTGCTGCGCCACCACGAGGAACGGCTGGCCGGGCTGTGGGAGCTGCTGGCCGAGCCGCTGACCCCGTGGGGGCTGGCGGAACGCATGGAGTGGAACCGGCCCTGGGAGCAGATCCCGTACGGCTCCCGCAACATCGCCGTCTCGGAAGCGGAGGCGCACCTGCGGCGCCTGGTGAAACAGGGCCGGGCCGAACCGGTACCGGGCAGCGACCCGACGACGTACCGCGCACTGTGAGGGAGGACGTACCGCGCACTGTGAGGGAGGACGTGGCACGCACTGTGAGGGAGGACGTGGCACGCACTGTGAGGGAGGACGTGGCACGCACTGTGAGGGAGGACGTGGCACGCACGCTGAGGGAAGGAGGTGCCACGCACGCTGAGGGAAGGAGGTGCCACGCACCCCGAGAGAAGGAATGCCGCGCACCCCGAGAGGGGACAGCAGGCCCCCGGCCCAGACCCCAGCGCCCTCGATACCGACCGGTACAGTGAAGCCGTCGTCCACCCTTCCGTACGGGGGAAAGCCGGTGCAATTCCGGCGCTGGCCCGCAACCGTGACCCGCCCCGGCCCCACCGGGCGGCAGCCGGACTGCCCCGTACACGAAGGTGCGCGGCTCGTGCCGCCGGGATCCCCGGCGGCCGGCACCGTCGAGGTCAACGGAGCCGGAGCCCGGTGCCTGCGCGTGCCTGCCTCCCGCTCCCCCAGCAGGAGAGGCACCCGCCCGCATGAACATCCGCCGCAGCGCCGCCGCGCTCGCCGCCTCCGCCGTGCTCTGCGCGGGTGCCGCCCCCGCGGCCTTCGCCGCGCCCTCCACGCCCGCCGCGCCCTCCCCGGCTGCCTCGACGCCCCCTGTGGTCCCCTCCGGCCTGTACGGCAAGAAGGACCCCACCTACGACGGCGTGTGGCGGCAGTCCGTCGCGCTGCTCGCCCAGCACACGGTCGGCGTCAAGCCCGCCAAGGAGGCCGTTGCCTGGCTGACTGGGCAGCAGTGCGCGAACGGCGGCTTCGCCTCCTTCCGCGCGGACGCCGCCGCGGCCTGCGAGGCCACGACGATGTACGACACGAACGCCACCGCGATGGCCGTCCAGGCCCTGAAGGCGTTGGGTGGCCAGGACGCGGCGGTGAAGAAGGGCGTCGACTGGCTGAAGTCCGTCCAGAACGAGGACGGCGGCTGGGCCTTCGTTCCCGGCTCCCCGAGCGACGCCAACTCCACCGCCGTCGTCATCAGCGCCCTGGCCGTGGCGGGCGAGAAGCCGGCCGAGGTGACGTCGAAGGCCGGCAAGTCCGCGTACGAGGGCCTGCTCGCGTTCCAGCTGGGCTGCGCCGCGCAGCCGCCCTCCGACGGTGGCGCCTTCGCGTACCAGCCTGCCGACGGCAAGCTGCTCCCCAATGCGGACGCGACGGCCGCCGCGGCCCTGGCCGCCCTGGGCAAGGGCGCGGTCGTCGCCCCGGCGGCGAAGGACACCCCCGCTGGCGGGTCGGGCTGCGCCGCGGCCGCCGAGCCCGAGGCCGCCGCCCAGGCTGCGGCCGGCCACCTGGCCGAATCCCTGAAGAAGGGTGGCGACCACCTCATGGCCGTCACCCCGGGCTCGGACCAGCCGACCCCGGACATCGGTAACACCGTCGACGCGGTGATCGCCCTGGCCGCGGCCGGGCACAGGCAGTCGGCGGCCGGCGCGCTGGAGTGGCTGAAGGGCAACTCCGCGGAGTGGGCCAAGGACAGCCCGGCGGCCCTCGGCACCCTGGTCCTGGCGGCGCACGCGACGCGCACCGATCCGAAGGCCTTCGGCGGCACGGACCTGGTCTCGGCCCTGAACGCCACGGGCCCGGCCCCGCAGGCCGTGGCGACGGCGCAGCCTGACGGCGAGCAGGACAAGAAGGACGACGGCGGTTCGGACGACCAGAACATCTGGTGGATGATCGGCGCGGGCCTCGCAGCCGGCGCGGGCATCGGCTTCCTGCTGAGCAGCCGCCGCAAGAAGAACCAGCTCTGATGCACAGCCTCCGCGCCCACACCCTCGGCACCCCCACCGGCACCCGCACCCGCACCCGCACGAGGGTGCCCCTGGCCCTGGGCGTGCTGGCACTCCTCGTCTCCTTCCCCCTCCCCCTCCTCGCGGCCTCGCCCGCACTGGCGGCGGGGTACCGCTACTGGTCGTACTGGGACGGCGCGGGCGGTCAGTGGTCGTACGCGACCCAGGGCCCCTCGACGGCCCGCCCGGCCGACGGCGCCGTGCAGGGCTTCCGCTTCGCCGTGAGCAAGGACGCGGCCGCCGAGGCCGCCCGGCCGCGGGCGGCGGCGGACTTCGACGCGGTCTGCTCCGCGACCCCGGCGGCGCCGGGTCGGAAGCGGGTCGCCGTGGTCGTCGACTTCGGTGTCCCGGCGGACGCCCCGGCCGGCGACGCCCCGCCGCAGGACGCCCCGCGTACGGCCTGCGCGCAGCTGGCCCCGGAGGCCACTGCTGCGGAGGCACTGGCGGAGGTGGCCAAGCCGCTGCGCTACAACAGCGCGGCGCTGCTGTGCGCGATCTCGGGCTACCCCAAGCAGGGGTGCGGCGAGCAGATCGCGGACGGCGCCCCCGCCGCTACGGCTCCCGGGGCGTCGGCGCCGCAGAGCGGCGACGCGGCCGAGAACGACAACCAGAAGAACGAGGCGGAGGAAGAAGGAAAGGAAGAGGAGGAGGGCCCGTGGGTGGGCCCCCTGGCCGGCCTGGCAGTGCTGGCCGGTCTGGTGATGGCCGCCGTCTGGCGCTCCGTCCAACGCCGCCGATGACACCCCCCACCAGCCCCCACAGCACCCCCCACAACACCCCCCACAACACCACCCCCACCACCACCCGCACCCGCATGGCCACCCGCACCCGCGGGTACACCGCCCCGGAAGCCCGGCGCGGCAACGCCCTGCACGCGGGAGCGTGGTGGCTGTGGGCGCTCGGGCTGGCCACCGCCGCCTCGCGGACCACCAACCCGCTCCTCCTCGGGCTGGTCGTCGCCGTGGCCGGCTACGTCGTCGCCGCGCGCCGCACCGCCGCGCCGTGGGCCCGTTCGTACGCCGCCTTCCTCAAGCTCGGCCTGTTCGTGATCGGCCTGCGGCTGCTGTTCTCCGTGCTCCTCGGCTCACCGATCCCCGGCACGCACGTGCTGGTCACCCTCCCGGAGATCCCCCTCCCCGCGTGGGCGCAGGGCATCCGCCTCGGCGGCCGCGTCACGGCCGAGCAGCTCGTCTTCGCCTTCTACGACGGCGCCAAGCTGGCCGCCCTCCTCGTCTGCGTCGGCGCGGCGAACGCCCTCGCCAACCCCGCCCGCCTGCTGAAGTCCCTCCCGGCCGCCCTCTACGAGGCGGGCGTCGCCGTCGTCGTCGCCATGACGTTCGCGCCGAACATGGTCGCCGACGTGGCCCGGCTGCGCACCGCCCGCCGGCTGCGCGGCCGCCCGACCGGCGGGGTGAAGGCCGTCCTGCAGATCGGCCTGCCGGTCCTGGAGGGCGCCCTCGAACGGTCCGTCGCGGTCGCCGCCTCGATGGACGCGCGCGGGTACGGCCGCACCGCGCAGGTCCCGCCCGTCGTACGGCACACCACCACCGTGCTCACCCTGGGCGGCCTGCTCGGCATGTGCGCGGGCACGTACGGACTGCTCGCCGCCGAAGGGGCCGCGTACGGTCTGCCCGTCCTGCTCGTCGGACTCGCGCTCGCCCTCGCCGGACTGCGGCTCGGCGGGCGGCGCAGCGTCCGGACCCGCTACCGGCCCGACCGGTGGGGGGTGCGCGCGTGGCTGGTCGCCGGCTCCGGGGCGGCCGTCGCCGCGGCCCTCGTGTACGCCTCCGGAGCCGATCCGCAAGCCCTGCGGCCGGGGGTGGTGCCGCTGGCGGCCCCGGTACTGCCGCTGTGGCCGGCGGCCGCGGTGCTGATCGGCCTGCTCCCGGCCGTCGTGGCACCGGTCCCCGGCCCGCTGGCCGCCCCCGCCTCCGGCCCCACCCCCGGCCCCGCAGCCACCCCCGCAGCCGCAGCCGGCCCTGCACCCATCCCCGTCTCCGACCCCCGCCCCGCTCCCCCGAAGGACGTTCCGCAGAAGGAGGCGTCGCATTGATCCGCTTCGAGCAGGTGTCGGTCACCTACGACGGCGCCCCGCAGCCCGCCCTCCGCGACGCCGACCTGGTCGTCCCCGAGGGAGAGCTGACGCTGCTGGTCGGCCCGTCGGGCTCCGGCAAGTCCACGCTCCTCGGAGCGGTGTCCGGCCTCGTCCCCCATTTCACGGGCGGCACCCTGCGCGGCCGCGTCACCGTCGACGGCCGGGACACCCGTACCCACCGGCCGCGCGAGCTGGCGGATGTCGTCGGCACCGTCGGCCAGGACCCCCTCTCCCACTTCGTGACGGACGTGGTCGAGGACGAGCTGGCGTACGGCATGGAGTCCCTGGGGCTGGCACCGGCCGTGATGCGGCGCCGGGTCGAGGAGACCCTGGACCTGCTGGGCCTGAACGACCTGCGCGACCGCCCCCTCGCCACCCTGTCGGGCGGGCAGCAGCAGCGGGTCGCCATCGGCTCGGTCCTGACCACGCACCCCAAGGTGCTGGTCCTGGACGAGCCCACCTCGGCCCTGGACCCGGCGGCCGCGGAGGAGGTCCTCGCGGTGCTCCAGCGGCTGGTCCACGACCTGGGCACCACCGTGCTGATGGCGGAGCACCGCCTGGAGCGGGTGGTCCAGTACGCCGACCGGGTGCTGCTCCTGCCCGGGCCGGGCGCGGCTCCGGTCATCGGAGCCCCGGCGGACGTCATGGCCGTCTCGCCGGTCCACCCGCCGGTGGTCTCGCTGGGCCGACTGGCCGGCTGGGCCCCGCTCCCCCTGTCGGTCCGCGACGCCCGCCGCCTGGCGCCCCCGCTGCGCGCCCGCCTGTCCGAGCGGCCGCTCCCTCCCAGGTCTGCGCCTCCGGCGGCGCCCCCGGCTCCTGCGGTGACTCCCCCGCGCCCGCGGCCCTCCGGCGAAAGCCCCGCACCCGCCTCCGGGACGGCGACGGCGACCCCGACCCGGCGGCCCGGACTCCTGGCGCGCCTGCTCGGCCGCACCGGCGGCCCGGCCACGAACCCGGCCACGAACCCGGCCACCAGCCCCGCCACGAACCCGACCTCAACCCCCACCCCCACCCCCACCCCGGTGGCACAGGCCCGCGCCCTCTCGGTGCGCCGCGGCCGGGCGGAGGTCCTGCACGGCGTCGACCTGGCGGTGGCCGCCGGCGAGACGGTGGCCCTCATGGGCCGCAACGGCGCGGGCAAGTCCACGCTGCTCGCCGCTCTGGTCGGCACCCTCGCCCCCGCCGGCGGCGAGGTCTCGGTCGGCGGCCGGGCGCCGCACCGCACCCCGCCGGCCGAGATGGTGCGCCGCGTGGGGCTCGTCCCGCAGGAGCCCCGCGACCTGCTGTACGCGGACACGGTCGCCGCCGAGTGCGCGGCTGCCGACGCCGACGCCGGGGCGGCACCCGGAACGTGCCGGGGCCTGGTGTCGGCGCTGCTGCCCGAGGTGGCCGACGGCACCCACCCCCGCGACCTCTCCGAGGGGCAGCGGCTGGCCCTCGCCCTCGCCCTGGTGCTCACCGGCCGGCCGGCGCTGCTGCTGCTCGACGAGCCGACCCGCGGCCTGGACTACGCGGCCAAGGCACGGCTGATCGGGATCCTGCGCGGGCTCGCCGCCGAGGGGCGCGCGATCGTCCTGGCCACGCACGACGTGGAGCTGGCCGCGGAGCTGGCACACCGGGTGGTCGTCCTGGCCGGCGGCGAGATCGTCGCGGACGGGCCGACCGCCGAGGTCGTGGTGTCGTCGCCGGCCTTCGCACCGCAGGTGGCGAAGGTCCTGGCGCCCGGCCCCTGGCTCACCGTGCCGGAGGTCGCCGCGGCCCTGGCGACCGCGGCCCCGCGGTCCGCCACCCCGGGTGCAGGTGCACCTGCACCGGAGGGAGCACCGTGAACCGGCCCGTGCGGATCGGTCCGCGGGCCGCGGCCGCCCTCGTCCTCGTCACCCTGATCGGCGTCGCCGCGTTCGGCTGGCCGCTGCTCGCCGACCGCCAGTCCGGGCTCGCCCACTCCCAGGACGCCCCCTGGCTCTTCGCGGCGCTGCTCCCCCTCCTCGTCGGCGTGGTCGTCGCGACCATCGCCGACCAGGGCATGGACGCCAAGGCGGTGGCGATGCTCGGCGTCCTCGCCGCGGTGGGCGGCGCCCTGCGGCCGCTGGGCGCGGGGACGGCCGGCCTGGAGCCCATGTTCTTCCTGATGGTGCTCAGCGGCCGCGTCCTCGGCCCCGGCTTCGGCTTCGTCCTCGGCTCGGTGACGATGTTCGCGTCGGCCCTGCTCACCGGCGGGGTCGGGCCGTGGATGCCGTTCCAGATGCTGGCCCTGGGCTGGTTCGCGCTGGGCGCGGGGCTGCTGCCCGGTGCGGGGCGGATCCGGGGCCGGGCGGAGCTGGTGATGCTGGCGGCGTACGGGTTCGTGGGCTCGTTCGCGTACGGGACGGTCATGAACCTGCAGGGGTGGGTCCTGCTGCAGGGCATGGGCCAGGGCGTGTCCTTCCATCCGGGGGATCCGGTCGCGGCCAATCTGGCGCGGTTCCTCGCGTACTGCCTGGCGACCTCGCTGGGCTGGGATCTGGGCCGGGCCGCGCTGACCGTCGTCCTGACCCTGGCCCTCGGCGGGACGCTGCTGAGGGCGCTGCGGCGGGCCACTCGGAAAGCGGCGTTCGACGCGCCCGTCTCCTTCGATTCAGGGGCTGAAAGTGGCCCGGGACACACCCAGGAAAAGATACGAGCCGCCACAGAAAGTGAGATTCCGGGCCTCCGGCGGTGAGGCGCCCCACAGGACCCAGGTCACATACGGCCCGCTCTAGTAGCCCTCACGGCACCCCCACACACCCGGCCCGGATCCCCGACTCCCGCGCCGGACGGGACCCCCGCAGCACCCCGTCCGCGGCGCGGACCTGCGAGGCCCCGTAGTAGACGGGGGGCTTTGCCAGGGCGGCGGCGGCCTGGCTAACTGGTGTTGTCGCCGAGGCGGCCGGGGCGCAGAGCCCCCCGCCGGGACGAACCCCTCTCCCTCGCGTGAGTGGCTCACGCACGTCTGTGACGTGCTCGCGACCGATCTTGTCCCCTACGGAAGGCCCTCCGTGTCCCACGCCGTCATCCGCCGCATCGCCGCCTCCAAGAAGACCCTCGCGGGTACCGTGATCGGCCTCGCCGCCGCCGGTTCCCTGCTGGCCGCCGTTCCGGCCCAGGCCGCACCCACGAGCGCCAAGGCGATCGCCCAGCAGATGATCAAGGACCCGGCCCAGTTCGCCGCCTTCGACAAGATCGTCTCCCATGAGAGCGGCTGGAACCACACCGCCACCAACGCGTCCTCCGGCGCGTACGGCCTGGTCCAGGCCCTGCCGGCGTCGAAGATGTCCTCCGCCGGCGCCGACTGGAAGACCAACCCGGCCACCCAGATCAAGTGGGGCCTGGACTACATGAACGAGCGCTACGGCTCCCCGGTCGAGGCCTGGAACTTCTGGCAGGCCAACCACTGGTACTAAGCCACCAGCAGACACACGCGACGACGCTCGGCCGGACCTTCCCGGCCGAGCGTCTTTGCGTATCCGGCCACCAACCACCGGAAGACGGCTCCTCCGGCGCCGAACCCCACCCACCGCTGCTTCGTACGTGCTCCGGGAGCCCGAAGGGGAGTCCGGGCCGCGTCGCGGCATTATCGCGCCATCGGGCGGATCGGCGGTCGCCGCGGTGGACGGATTGCTTCCGCGCCGGGGCGAGGCCGGCAACCTGGGGAGGCCCGGACCGGGGGCACCGGGGGCCCGTAATGCATCTGAGCCAACATGCCGGGAGCGTGGGAGGAGATCCCCGCGGAAAGGCTCGCTCCGCCGAGCCCACGGCTAGTTTGACTGTCCGTCAAGGGGTCGATGGGCGGCCCCTGGGACTCCACGGAGGTCACGTGATGAGGCACATGCCGCGCGTTCTCGCCGCCGGTGCGCTGGCCGTCGCCGCCCTCGCGGTGACGGCACCGTCCGCCACTGCCGGCGACACCGGCGCGCTCGCCTGCACCGCCAACTGGTCGGTCTCCTCCGGCGAGGGCTACGCCAACGGCAAGTGGTGCAACAACAACACCTCGGTCTCCGGCACCGTGCACGACACCAAGTCGGACGGCCGCTGTCCGTTCGTCCGCGGCTACCTGTCCGGCGGTGGCTGGCGGGACAGCGACTGGGCCGGCCCGAAGGGCGACTCCTCGCCCGTCAACATCTACGCCCCCTCCGGCCAGACCATCACCCGTGTGGCCATGAGCTACATCCGCTGCTGACCGCTTCCCAGAGCAGGAACGTGTACGGGAGTGCCTCCGCCGGCCGTGCGAGTCGGCGGGGGCACTCCCGCGCCGCGTTCCTGTGACCCAGGGTGGTTAAGGGCAGATCAACTGAACCTTAAGACTGTCTGTGGTCTCGTTGCCTCCGCGCTGAGCGAAACCGTCGGCGTGGGCACCGCACACGCGTTGAGCCTCACGCGTGTCAGGGGCGTGACCTGCTTCTTTGCGCCTGGTTCAGGCTCCAGGAGATCTGTGGCGCGTCCGCACCGCACCCCGGGAGGCCTCACGGCTGGATTCGTGGGGCTGCGACAAGGCTGAACTTGCTCGGGAGGTCGGCCGTATGCAGGACGAAGGGGGAGAACGTCCATCGGATCGAGGAGTGTCTGTGTCCAGGAAGCGGACTATGAGTGTCAAGAAGAAGCTCGTGCTCTCTGTGGTCGCGGGAGCGTTGTCGGCCGCAGGAGTCGTCGCCACGATGGCGCCCGGCAATGCCGCCGTCGGCGACGTCGTGTGCCAGGGTTCGACGGTGACGTTGTCGGGTGAGGCGGGTGCGCCTGCGGCGAGCAGCGGGACGTTCCCGGTGGGGACGAAGTTGAAGGTGACGAACCTGGACAACGGCCGTGCGACGACGGTGACGGTGAACGGTCCGTCGGGCAGCTGTGCCCTGCTGAACAACGCGGCCTTCGAGCAGGTGCGGGAGCCGGGCAAGAACCTGATCCGGCGAGCCCGCATCGAACGGGTGGCGGGTGGCCCTGCCGCGTCGGCCCCTGCGGCGGGCGCGTCCGGCACGGCGGGCGCGTCCGGTGCGGCGGGCGTGCAGGTGCCGCCGGCCACCGGGGAGGTGGTGTGTCCGGGTTCGACGGTGACGTTGTCGGGTGAGGCGGGTGCGCCTGCGGCGAGCAGCGGGACGTTCCCGGTGGGGACGAAGCTGAAGGTGACGAACCTGGACAACGGCCGTGCGACGACGGTGACGGTGAACGGTCCGTCGGGCAGCTGTGCCCTGCTGAACAACGCGGCCTTCGAG
>NZ_JBHXTC010000010.1:72642-134309 GCF_042677605.1 Streptomyces sp. NPDC127106
CAGGTGCGGGAGCCGGGCAAGAACCTGATCCGGCGAGCCCGCATCGAGCGCGTGGGCTGAACGGCCGGAGCCGACCCGAGGTAACCGGTGCCACGGCGGGGCACGCCGTCCCCGCCGTGGCACCGGTTCGCTCCCGGCCCCCTCGCAGGCCGGGGCTCGTACGGGTCGCCCGCCCTCGACCGCCTTCGCGCGGCCGCCGCCATCGAGCGAGGACAGCGACATGACGAAAATGGGCTATCAACGCCCCATAAAGAGGCGGCCCTTGCCAGTTCCGGAGGGGCGAGCACTACAGTGCGGCCATGGTCGGCAGCATGTACGAGTCGGGAGCCCGCAGCCGTACGCGCCGGGCGATACTCGGCGCCGCGGCCTCCGTGCTGTCCCGCCGGCGTGATGCCACGCTGGCGGACATCGCGGCAGCGGCGGGGGTCGGACGCAGCACCCTCCAGCGGTACTTCCCGGACCGGGAACTGCTCGTCTCGGCGGTCGTCGAGCATTCCCTCCAGCGGCTCGGCGAGTCCCTGAAGGAGGCCCGCATCGATGAGGGCCCGCCACTGCAGGCGCTGCGCCGACTGGTGGTCGCGATGCTCGATGTCGGCGATCACGTGCTGTTCCTGTACGGCGACCCGCGGATCACGCGGGCCGTCGCCGCGCGGGGCGGCCCCGATCCGGCAACCGACGAGATCGGGCAGCTGATCAGGCGCGGCCAGGCCGAGGGACTCCTGGACGCGGAAGTGAGCGGCGACTGGATCGAGCACGTGCTGTGGGCCCATGTGTCCGCAGGTTGCACGGCGGTCAGCGGGGGGACGCTCCCGCGCCACGGCGCCTCCGCATGGGTCATCCGCACGCTGGAGAACGGCATCGGGGCCCGCACGACATGCGGCAACCCTGACTGATGTGACGAGGCGAAAGGTGATCCATGACGATCCTGGTGACGGGGGCGGCCGGCAATGTCGGGCGGAACATCGTCCGGCAACTCGCGGCAAAGGGCCATGACGTACGGGCTCTGACCCGCAGGGCACGCATCGGGGTGTTCCCCGAAGGGGTCCAGGTGTACGAGGGCGATCTCACCCGTCCGCCGACACTGGAGGGTGCCCTGGAGGGCGTCGAAGCGCTCTTCCTCTTCCCCGTGGCGGCGACTGCCGACGAGGTGGTCGGCATGGCGCGGTCTGCAGGCGTGCACCGCATCGTGGTGCTCTCCTCCGACGCGGTCACCTCCGGCTACGACACCGACTTCCACCTGCCGGTGGAACGGGCGGTCGAGGCCTCGGGACTGGAATGGACGCATGTGCGTCCCGGAGAGTTCGCCATGAACAAGCTGGCCCTGTGGGGGCCGCCCGTCCGCGCGGAGCGTGTGGTGCGCGACCCGGCCCCGGACGAGGCGTGGTTCCCGCTGCATGAGCAGGACGTCGCCGACGTGGCCGTCCTCGCCCTGACAGAAGAGGGCCACACGGGGCAGGCGTACTCCCTCAACGGGCCCGAACCCCTCACACGTCGACGTCAGGTGGAGCTCATCGCCGAGGCGCTGGGGGAGGAGATCCGCTTCGAGACCGTGACCGCGCAGGAAGCCCGCGAGATCTATCTCGCGCAGGGCGGCTTCGCAGCGGAGAACGCCGATTTCCTCCTCGGCTACGAGGACTACGGCGGCAACGAGTCGGACCCGTCACGGAGCGAGGCGTTCGCCCCCCCGATCCTCGGGCCCCTACCGACGGCGGAAGCCGTCACCGGGCGGCCCGCCCGCACCTTCGCGCAGTGGGCACGGGACCACGCCGAGGACTTCCGCGCACCTCGGTGAAGCCGATGCGGTTCTCGAAGTTCGGCAGCGGCGGACATTCCGTGGCTTCGTTGGCCTCCGTACGTATGGCAGCTCGGCGTAGCGCAAGCTCTACGTCTGCACGCGCAGCACCGCGTAACTCCACGATCGTGATCGGAAACGTCTCGCCGTGCGGCACGGGGGTCACGGTGTCGGACGTGTTCGCCGCTGTCTGCTTCCAGACGCGGACGTACTTCGCCTTCGAGGCCCACACGCCCAGGTCTGCGGTGTCGGCACTGTAGACCTCCCAGCTCTTGCCCCGTTCCTCGCTGTCGAGGAGCCAGGTTCGCGGCCTCGCCTCCCACACGGTGACACGGGTGACCCACTGCAGAAGTTGGTGGAACGGGTTGTGGAGGTCGGCGGGCTCGCTCGGGGCGCGCAGCGAGCCCAGCGCGGCCAAGCCCAAGGAGGAGAGTGAGTACGCGACCGCCGTCGCGCCCTCGTTCCCCTCGTCGGGCGGAACCGTGACGGCCGTGCCCGCGTAGTGCGCTGCGCCGTACAGCGTGGCCTTGAACGTCACATCGGCATGGTCTGCCATGGCTACCTCTGGTTGCGCAGGCGCCCGGTGGCGGTGACGCGGGTCGGCGCTCGGCACCGACTCAGGGCTTGAGATCGTCCTTGGCCCTCTCCTTCACCTGCCGGGCCTTGCCGCGGGCCTCCAGGGCCGCGCCCTTGGCCTCCGTGGTCTTGTTGCCCAGGGCGTGTGCCGTCTTCCGCACGGCCTTCCCGGCCACTTGCTCGGCCGTGGCCTTGATCTTCTCGCTGGCACTCATGTCCGTTCCCTCCTCTCGTCACGTATGCCTCTACCCAAGGAACGGGGGAGAAACGGGCTCGCGCGGACTGTGAATCCGAGCCCGGGGCCCGGTCGGGGTGTGTGCTCAGGGGCGTTCGGGAGGCGGAAGCAGCGGACCGAGGGGGCCGAGGTCGAGGTTGAGGTCGTCGAGGGTGCAGCCGTGCTGGGCGCACAGTTCGATCATGCGGTCGTGGAGGGCGAGGAGCGTCGCCCCGAGTTCCTCCTCCTGCGCGTCACTCAGGCCGCCCGCTTCGACGCGGCGGAGGGCCTGCCGCTCGATGAGCTGTCGGAGGAGTTCGACCACGGTCAGCACGAGTTTGACCAAGTCCTCCCCGACCGTATCCGGCCCGGTGTGGATGCGGCGTCCACGGGAGCGGCCGGAGGGCCTCGCGTCCGCCGGGGAGGCCGGCAGCAGCCGGACGGCGTCGGCCATGGCGTCGCCGACCGCCCGCAAGTCCGGGGTTGCGGGGCGGGGCCGGTCGGCGGGGTCAGGGCTCATGGCGCTGCTCACCGTCCAGTGTCGGTCGCGGAGCGTCGGCGGTGGTCACGGAGCTGATGAGGGCGCGCAGGGAGATGCGGACGAGGTCGATGTCCGCGATGGACAGGATGATGTCGCCGGTGATGACGACGCCTCCGGCCAGTAGCCGGTCGAGGAGATCGACGAGCGCGACCTGACGGCCGGGCAACGCGGCCTCGGCGCGTGCGTGGGGGTGTGCGTCCACGGGGACGTGGCGGTCGGAGCAGTTCATGGCGCAGGGTCAGCCGGTGGCGCGGCGGCGAAGGAGTACGGAGCCCAAGGGCCGGTCAGCTCCAGGCGAATGCCGGGCAGGTCCTCGGCCACGCTGCCGACCGCGGCCCGGAAGGCTTCGGCCTGCGCGTCGGGCACGAGAAAGGCGTCGTTGAGGACGTTCTCTCCGTCCGCCGGGGCGGTGAGGGGCCCGCTCTGCGCGGGATGGCGTACGTGCTGGGCCGTGTACTCGCGGGCGATCCCGGCGATGCGGTCGGCGGCGAGTTGCGCCTGCCGGTAGTGGTCCTCGCGGGCGTCGTGGCGGGCCCTGCGGGCCTGGAGGTAGGCCTTGCCCGGGCTGGCCGGCACGGGTGCCGGGGTGCCGGTGGGCGGGGCGGCGGGGCGTACGTACACCTTGACGCCGTACTCGGTGTGGCCGCCCAGCCGTGCCAGCTGCGCGGCGAAGTCCGGGCCCTGCTGCTCCAGGGCCTGCAGTGCCCGGGCGTGGTCCTGGTAGAGGGTGGCCAACCTCAGCGGCAGGACGGTGGTGTGAGCGGCGAGGGTCTCGATGACGTGGTGGTGGGCGCGGGCGGTCTCCTCCAGCCAGCGGACGTCCTCGAAGCGTTCCCTGAGCACGTCTTCGGTCCACTCCGAGCGGGAGACGTCGCTGATGACGAAGGCGACGGGCGCTGCCGCCCCGGTTGGGGGCACCAGCAGCGTCACGGGGCTGCCGGCCACCCCGGCGAGTCCCGGAAGAAGATCGTCCAGCGCGGGCGCGGGTCCCGTGACGGCGTAGACGTAGGTGAGCGTCGAGGCGGCAGCGGCAGCCGCAGCCGCAGCCGCGGCAGCGGTGGCAGGGGCCGTCATGGCTCGGTCCTCCGCTCCGGCCTACTCCGGGCGGGACGCTCCGCCCGATCGAGACCCAAGGGGTCGGGCTGCTGTGCGGACGGGGCGATCTGGTCCCGTCGCAGCTGCGCCAGCTCGGCGCGCAGGCGCTGGTTCTCATCGGCCAGCGACTCGTCCCGGTGACGGGAGGAAAGCGACGCATCGTGTTCCCACCAGTCGATGCCCATCTCCTTGGCCTTGTCCACCGAGGCGATCAGGATCCGCAGTTTGATGGTGAGGAGCTCGATGTCGAGCAGGTTGATGCGGATGTCTCCGGCGATGACGATGCCCTTGTCCAGCACACGCTCGAGGATGTCGGCCAGACTGGCCGAGGAGCTCGGGGGGTAGCCCGCCATCGGGGGGCCCGTGCCGAATCTACGGTCCAGGGGGTTCGTCACGTACGTTCGCCTCCCAATCGTCCGTCGCCGCAGTCCTCACTCGTCGGCGCGGCCCCGCACCGGCCACGGGGCGGGTCCCCGTCATGGGACGGCGCCGTCACAGGTCGCCCCTGCGGTACCTGTCGATCTCCTCCAGTCGTTCGATCAGCAGGTCCTCCTCGCGCTCGAAGGTCTCCTCGTCGATCTCCCCGTCGGCGAGCCGGCGCTCCAGCTCGGCGAGCTGCGCCCAGACGGGTGCCGGGTCGTAGTACTCGGCCGTGGCCTGGTCCGCCACCTGCTGTGCGACCCACAGCACGCCCCGGACGGGCAGCAGCGGCGCGGTGATCAGTTTCTCCAACAGACCCATCTCGGGGCTCCTCTCCACGGCTGCGACCCGGCCCGCGGCTCGCTGCCCTAGGCCACGAAGCTGTACGGGGGCAGCGGCCCGGTGAGGCGGACCACGACGCCGCTGTCGTCGTCCCGGGCGAGCTCCTTGTGTGCCTTCACGAGGGCCGCTTCATCCCCGAAGGGCACGAGGAGGGACAGGTTGAGGAAGTCCTCTCCACCGGGGGTGTGCAGGGCGTGATCCTTCCCCAGCGGCACCAGCGCCCTCACGAGCTCCACAGCCGCGCTCGAACGTCGCAGTTCGACCTCGTCAGCGATCATGCGTCCCAGCTCCAGGGGCAGACGCGGGTCCTGGGATCCGGCGAGGATCTCTTCGTTCAGTCTGCGCGCCTCGGGCAGGTCGTCCAGGATCTCGCGGAGCAGGAGATCCTGCTTCCGGGAGGCCTTCACGTTGTACTCGGCACAGCCCTGCACGCGTTCGAGCGCGGCACGGTACGTTCCCGCCTGCTCCTCGAGTACCGCGCGGACGGCTTCGTCGTCGGGCGCGGTGTATCCGAACTGGAGGGGCAGCGGTGTCCCGTCGGCGAGGAGACGGTTCTGGACGGCCTGGTGGGCGGCCACGTCACGCCGTTTGGGGCGGATCTCCTCGTCGATGTCGCTCACCACGGCGCACAGGCCGCCTGCCGGGACGACCCGGACGGGCGCGGCGTGGGCCCCCACGCCGGTCACTCCGTCGACCCGGCAAGGGTGGTCGCTCAGGGTGACGGCATATACGTAAACGGCCACGGTTCACTCCTTCTCACGCCGCACCGGACGCCGCGCGGGCCGGCGGCGCCGCGGAGGCTCCTCTTCCTCCTCCTCGGGCTCCTCCTCCTCGCCGCCCTTGCCGGACAGGGACTGCGTGAAGCCCTCCACCGCCCCGGTGAGCGCCCCCTTGGCCTTCCCCCGGCTCCCGCCCTCGACCATCTTGTCGACCATCTCGGGCAGCTGGGCGGGCGCGCCGCGGCCCGCTTCCAGGTCCAGCCTGTTACAGGCCTCGGCGAACCGGAGGTAGGTGTCGACACTGGCGACGACGATCCGCGCGTCGATCTTGATCAGTTCGATGCCGACCACCGAAATGCGCACGAAGGCGTCGATGACCAGTCCACGGTCGAGAATGAGTTCAAGGACGTCATAGAGGCTGCTCGAACTGCCTCCGCCGGTGCGGCTGAGGCCTCCGCTCGCCCCCTGCGGCATCACCGTCATGGTGTTTCCCTTCCGGGCCGAACGGCAGCGTCAGCCGCCCGGCCGGTCGATCATGCCCCGGCTGTACCTCCGGGTCCGTTCGTACGAGATCAGCTCGCCCTGCTCGTCCAGCTGGACCCGGTAGCTGCCCATGACGCTGGTGGTGTCCGGGATGCGCTCGAGCTCGACCACCTCCACCACCGCCTCCCAGCCGTCGTCCGTGGGCTTCAGGGACGAAACCGACTCGGGGCGCCGGCCGAGCAGCTCTGACAACTGCTCCGCGGCAGCCCGCAGAGCGGCCCCCGCGCCTGGCACACCGCGCTTCTTCGAGGCGCTGGTCTTGCGTGCGGGCCTGGTACCGGGCTGTTCGTCGTCGCCCGGGGACGGGCGGCGCCGGCGGCGAGCCGGTTCCGGCGTGGTCATCTGCTCCCCTCGTAAACCGATCTCCATGGACCTAACGCCTCCCCCGTCACGTCCACACCACACCCCATGAATCGAACTTTCTTCACATATCACTGCATATCCCCGGCCAGGGTGAGCAGCCACCAGGTATGTACGTCAGGGCCCCGTCCTGATGGAGAAGCCACCGGCACCACCTGACCGCGGCCAGGTGGACCACCACTTCGAGAAGGGATCAGGCTGATGGAGGATGTGAGCAAGATCGCCCTGGCAGCCGCCGTCGCGGGAGGCTACGTACTGGGGCGGACGAAGAAGGGCCGCATGGCCCTGTCGTTGGCGACCTACCTTGCCGGCCGCAGATTCGGCCTCCAACCGGGCCAGCTCGTGGCACTGGGGGTACGCAAACTCGGGGAGATGCCGCAGGCGGCCGAACTCGGTGAACAGCTCCGCGGCGAAGCCCTCGAAGCGGGCCGCAAGGCCCTCACAGCCGCTGCCAACCGGCAGCTCTCCGGCCTGGCCGACACCCTCCACCAGCGCACGCTCGAACTCACCCGCGGGCGCGAGGAGCCGGACGAGGAGTACGAGGAAGAGGAAGACGAGGGCTACGACGAGGAGCCCTACGCGGACGAGGAGTCCGACGAGGCGACGTACGAGGACGAGGAGCCGTACGAAGCCGGAGAAGAGGACGAGGAGGAGCCCTACGAGGGCGAGGAAGAGCAGGAGGAACCGGAAGCCGAGGAGGAACCGGAAGCCGAGGAGGAACCGGAAGCCGAGGAGGAGCCGGAGCCGGAGGAGGAGCCGGAGCCGGAGGAGGAGCCGGAGCCGGAGGAGGAGCCGGAGACCGAGGAGCGCCCCCGCAGGCGCGCGCGCCGCAGTGCCGCGCGTTCCCCGGCAGCAGGCGGCTCGTCCGAGCGCGCATCCAAGACGTCCGCGTCCCGTGGCCCACGGGCGAAGAAGGCCCCGCCGGCCAAGGAGGCCACACCGGCGAAGAAGACGTCCACCCCGACCAAGAAGACCGTGGCTGCGGAGCGGAAGCCGGCGAAGAAGGCAGCGGCGAAGAAGACGACCGCACCAGCGAAGAAGGCCGCGGCGAAGAAGACGAGCACACCTGCGCGGAAGACGGCTGGACCGGCCAAGAAGGCCGCGGCGAAGAAGGCTCCGGCGAAGAAGGCTCCGGCGAAGAAGACCGCGGCGAAGAAGACCGCGTCCGCCAGGCCGCCGGCGAAGAAGGCCGCGGCGAAACGGGCGCCGGCGAAGAAGACGGCGGCGCGCCAACCGACACGGAGCACCACCGGCAGGAAGACCTCGACGTCAGCCAAGAAGACGACGGCCCGCAAGCCGTCGACGCGGAGGTAGCGCCATGGCCACCCCACACCGTTCACGCACGTCCGGGGACTCGCAGTCCCCCATGGACCAGCTGCTCGACGAAGTGGCCGGCTACCTCTCCGCCCAGGCGAACCAGCTGGCCGACAAGGCAGTCGACAAGCTGGGCGACATCACGGACGAGCTCTCCGACGTGGCGGAGAACGGAGGCTCGCTCGCTGACATCGGCGGCAGACTCCTCAAGGGCGACTCACCCGTCAAGGCCGCGATCGGCAGCACCGTCGACGGGCTGAAGGACAAGGTCAAGGACATCGGCAGCAACCTGATGGGCGGGGGCAAGGGCCGCAAGAGCGGATCCAAGCCCACGCACATCTGCGAAGCCGTCGACGTCGGAGTCCCGCTGCGCACCGCCTACGACCACTGGACGCGGTACGAGGACTTCAGCACGTTCGCGAAGGGTGTGCGCAGCGTTTCACAGGGCGACGACACCACCTCGGACTGGAAGGTCAAGGTCGGCCCCTCCACCCGCAGCTGGCAGGCGACGGTCCAGGAGCAGGTCCCCGACGACCGCATCGTGTGGACCTCCGAAGGCGCCAAGGGCACCACGCGCGGCTGCGTCAGCTTCCACGAACTCGCCCCCTCCCTCACCCGCATCCTGGTGATCGTCGAGTACTACCCCTCCGGCATGTTCGAGAGGACGGGCAATCTCTGGCGCGCGCAGGGCCGGCGCCTGCGGCTGGACCTCAAGCACTTCGCGCGCCACGTCAGCCTCTCGGACGAGGAGCCGGACGGCTGGCGCGGCGAGATACGCGACGGCGAGGTGGTGCGCACCCACGAGGAGGCCGTCGAGGAGGAAGAGGAGGAGTCCTCGGAGGGCGAGCCGGAGGAGTACGAGGACGAGGACGAGGACTACGGGGAGGGCGAGGAGGACGAGGAGGGCTACCCCGACGACGAGAACGACGACGAATACGACGACGAGCAGGTGGACGAGCAGGACGAGGAGGAAGGAGACGAGGAGGACGACGTCGAGAACGGGGACGAGGGCGAAGTCGAAGACGAAGTCGAAGAAGACGCCCCCAGAGCCGAACCTCGCCGCCGCCAGCGCAGCCGCCGGTGACGCGTCGATTTCCCTCCGTAGCCCGCACACGAGGCCGCCGTCCTGGAATGGACGGCGGCCTCCGCCTTGCGGCTTCGGTCAGGTGAGCGTGTCCTTGGCCTTCTGGCCGGTCTGCTTGGCTTCAGCGGCCGTTTGCTCGAGCTTTCCCTTCGCCTCGAGGCTCTCGTTTCCGACGGTCTTGCCGGTGGCTTCCTTGACCTTGCCCTTCATGTTCTTTCCGATGTTCTTGGCTTTCTTGCCCGTGGCCATGTGGTCACCTCCGAGCTTCTGCTTGGCCGCTGCCCCGCGGGGCGCCACCTATACCTTCCCGAGCGACGTTATTGCGTCGAGCCCGTGCTGGCGTCGGTCCGTCACGCCGCTCGCACGACGGACCGCAGCGCACGCCGGATCGCCAGCCCCGCACCCCACACCATCAGTCGCACGCCCCACACCGTGAGGCGCAGCAAGGCCCGGCGCAACACGGCTCGTGGCGTCCACCGAGCGAACGCCCGCCACCTGCTCCGCTTGCGGCCGTGCCGCCGCGGGGCGAGCTTCATGAGTGTCTCCTGCCGGCTACCAGGCGGTAGACGCCCAGGAGGACGAGGGAACCGACAATGGCGGCGATCCAGGTGGAGAGCTCGAAGAAGCCGTCAACCGAGTCGACCCCGAAAATGACCTTCCCGAGCCATCCGCCGAGAAGCGCGCCGACAATACCGATAAGCATGGTGATGATGATGCCGCCGGGGTCCCGGCCCGGCATCAGGACCTTCGCGATGATCCCGGCCAGCAGGCCCAGAAGAATCCAACCGATGATGCCCATGGAACGCCTCTTGTAAATGAACGAACGTATGTAAACCCATCTGCGCCGCCTGCCGGATTTCAAACCATGAAACATGTCCCAATTGGTGATGCCCTCGGCCCGTGCGGGTACGGCTGACCAGACCTCGACGTGCAAGCTCTTCGAACGAAGATCGACTGTGTGTGCGAAAGGTCGTCCGCGATGCGGCTGAAAATAGAACTAGTCATCACGGTTGCGTGTGGAGTGGGCCGTGCCACCGTCACCGACTTCCGTGCACCCACAGGATCAGGCTTCGGGAACCGTGAGCTCATTTTTCGGTTCGTGGCCCGGAGACAGATGGTGTCGAGGCAAGTTGGGACGGGTGCATGCTCAAAGCAAGGCTCAAGAAGCTCTCGGTCGCCCTGTCGGTGCTCGGCCTGGCCCTCAGTGGCACGGTCGCCACCCAGGGAACCGCCCAGGCGGCAAGTTACGGCTGGGTGTACATCTCCTACCCGAAGTGGCTCGGGAACTGCCCGAACGCGACCGTCACGGGAATTCAGGGGTACACGGACTACTGGAGCACCAACTGGGACTGGGGCGACGACCTGGTGTACGGCAAGGTCGCCCTCGGCCAGCGCAACACCGTCATCGGCAACCTGTTCTGCAAGCGGCCCGGCGGCGGCTACTACCAGGCCGTGGCCCGCTACGACGTCGTTCCGACACGCAACGGCCAGACCGTGTGGGTCGGCCCGACCGGCTGGACGCGCAACTGACGGGCCGGCGGGTCGACGGCTGATGGCCGAGGCCCCGGGACGCGTACACGCGTACACGCCCCGGGGCCTGTGTCGTGTCGCGGATCCGTCGTCGCGGATCCGGCACACCGCGATCGGCTCCGGCCTCGCCCCTCAACGCTCCTGTGCCGAAGGTGGCCGTGCGGCGAACGAGGCGCGGTAGGCGCGCGGGCTGGTGGCCAGGCGGGATGCGAAGTGCTGGCGCATGGTGACCTCGCTGCCGAAACCGGACCGGCGGGCGACCTCGGGCATGGTCAGATCGGTGCGTTCGAGGAGTTTCTGAGCCGCCGCGATGCGGTGGTCCACGAGCCAGCGCAGCGGGGTCGTTCCGGAGGCCGCCACGAAGTTCCGGGCGAAGGAGCGCGGTGACATCCCGGCGCGGGCGGCGAGCGCGGACACCGTGAGCGGCTCGTGGAGGTGCGTCAGGGCAAAGGCGCGTACCTCGGCCAGCGTGTCCGCGTCGCGGTCGGCGTGCGGGGTGGGACGTTCGATGAACTGGGCCTGGCTGCCCGTCCGGAACGGCGCGGTGACCATGGAACGGGCGATGGCCGCGGCGGCCTCCGCGCCGTGCGCGGCGCGCACCAGGTGCAGGCACAGGTCGATGCCGGCGGCGGTTCCGGCGGCGGTCCACAGGTTGCCGTCCTCGACGAACAGGGCGTCGGGCTCGACCAGCACCCGGGGGTACCGGGCCCGCAGCAGATCGGTCAGTGCCCAGTGGGTCAGCGCCCGGCGGCCGTCGAGGAGCCCGGCCTGGGCGAGCGTGAACGCGCCGCCGCACAGCGCGGCGATGGTGGTGCCGCGGGCGTGGGAGCGGCGCAGCGCCGCGAGGACCGGTTCGGGCGCCGGGGTGAGATGGTCGTCCAGGCCCGGCACCAGGATCAGCTCGGCGCGGGGCAGCCAGGCGAGGGTGCGGTCCGGTGTGAGTGCGAGCCCGCCGCGCATCGGTACCGGTCCGGGGCTCGCGGCCACCCGGCGCAGCTCGAAGCCGGGCACCCCGTGCTCGGTGCGGTCCGCGCCCCACACCTCCGTGATCACCGAGACGTCGAAGGCCCGGATGCCAGGGAAGGCGAGCAGGGCGATGCGGTGGGCCGGTGCCGGTCGGGTCATCCTGGCAGTAAACCATCGATCGCTGTCTTTTCACCTCCTGTGATCGGGCCGGGCGGGGGAGGCAGGATCGTGGGTATGGAGATCACACAGAACGCGGCGCTGGTCGTGGTGGACGTGCAGAAGGGCTTCGACGAGTCGGAGTTCTGGGGACCGCGCAACAACCCGGCCGCCGACGGGAACATCGCCTCGCTGATCGAGGCCTGGCAGGACACGGACCGGCCGGTCGTCTTCGTCCGGCACGACTCGAACACGCCCGGCTCGCCGCTGCGGACCGGGTACGAGGGGAACGACTTCAAGGAGTACGTCGAGGACAGGCGCGGCAAGGGCCGCGGCCCGGAGCTGCTCGTCACCAAGTCGGTGAACTCGGCGTTCTACGGCACCCCCGACCTCGACGGCTGGTTCAAGGCGGCGGGCATCACCCAGGTCGTGCTGGTCGGCATCCAGACCAACATGTGCGTGGAGACCACCGCCCGCATGGGCGGGAACCTCGGCTACGACGTGCTGGTCGCCCTCGACGCCACCCACACCTTCGACCTGACCGGCCCGAACGGCTGGCACCTGACGGCCGACGAACTGACCCGGGCGAGTGCCGTCTCCGTGCACGGCGGCGGCTTCGCCAGGGTGGTGACGACCGGCGAACTGATGGCCGCGGTCCGCCCCTGACGCCCCCGGGGTCCAGGCTTCCTTGCGCGAAGACGTTCGGCCGCACCGAAGGACGCACCGGCCTCGACCCGTTCATGAACCTGGCCCCAGGTCGTGATCAGGAGCCCTACGCAAGCGCCAAGCGCGTGTTCGGGCGGCGCCGACCACTTAGGGTGAGCCACCGGACGGCCCGTGCACCGCGGGGCCGCAACGGCCAGGGAGGCGGGGGAGTTCGTGGAGTCGCTACGGCCCGGTGATCCGCCGGAGATCGGCGGCTACCGCCTGCTGGCGCGGCTCGGCGAGGGAGGCATGGGCGAGGTGTTCCTGGCCCGTACCGTCTCCGGCCGGCCGCTGGCCCTGAAGACCGTGCACCGCGATCTCAGCCTCCAGCCGGACTTCGCCGAACGGTTCGCCAGGGAGATACGCACCAACGACCGTGTCCGCTGCGCCTGGACCGTCTCCGTGGTGGACTTCAGTCCGCCGGGCACGACACCGCAGTGGCTGGCGACGGAGTACGTCGCCGCGCCGTCGCTCGGGGACTGGGTGCGCACGCACGGGCCGCTGGCCGCACCCGCCGTGAAGTGCCTGGCCCGGGAGCTGTCGGCCGCGCTCGTCGCCGTGCGGGAGGCGGGTGTGGTCCACCGCGACATCAAACCGGGGAACGTACTGCTCGGCCCGGAGCGGCCCTTCCTCATCGACTTCGGCATCGCCCGCGCAGCGCACGACCCGCGCCGCACCCGGACCGGAGCGGTGATCGGCACGCCCGGCTTCCTGGCGCCGGAGCAAGCGACCGGCGACGTCGCGGCCGCGCCGGCGGACGTGTTCTCCCTCGCCGCGGTCCTCGTGTACGCGGGCACCGGGCGCAGCCCGTTCCTGGCGGCGGGCGAGGAGCTGGACCTGCCGGCCCTCCTGTACCGGATCGTCCACGACGAGCCCGTACTCGACGGCGTACCGGAGGCGATCCTGCCCCTGGTGCGGGAATGCCTGGCCAAGGATCCGGGTCGGCGTCCGGGCGCCGAGGAGATCCGGGCACGGTTCGGCGCCGCCGCGGAGCCGGACTGGAGCGAGGCGGTGCCACCGGCGCTCCCGGCCGAGGTCGCCCGCCGGGAAGCCGAACTCCGGCTCCTCCTCACCACGCCCCGGCCTCCCGCCACTGCCCCGCCGGGGACCGGCCCCACACCCGTCCCCCCGCCCTTTCCCAGTGCGCCGCCGGCCGTCCCGGCCACGGCCCCCGAGGCGTCCCCGGCCGCTTCCGGAGACCGCAGCGGATGGGCGGCCCGCCGGCCCCTGCTGCTCGGCGCGGCCGCCGGAGCCGCCGTACTGATCGCCGCCGCCGTCCTCCCGGTCCGGTTCCCCTGGAGCGGCGGGGGAGCCGACACCGCGCCCCCTACGAGCAGCCCGGCACCGTCCCCCTCGGCTCCCTCGCCCTCGGCGCGGACGTTGCCTGCGTCGTGGGTGGGCACGTGGTCCGGCGTCGGCCCCGGCACCCCGGACGCCGACGGCATCTCCCGTGCTCGGACGGGGAAGTTCACCGTCACGGTCACCCTCAACCCGGGCGCCGTGGGTGAGGTGGTGGGCCGGCAGGTCAGCGAGGTCAAGGAGACCTCCAGCGGACGCAACCTGGGATGCACGGAGGCCCTCGAACTGCGGCAGGTCGGCCGGAACAGCGCCGTCTTCGCTGCCGTGACCAGCCATCCCACCGACCGTGCGCAGACCTTCGACTGCCCCCGGGACAATCGCTACGTGCTCACCATGGCGGATCCGGACCGGCTGACCCTCGAGTCGGAGGGAGCGCAGTCCGCAGGCTCCCCCGCAGGCCTGACCCGCCACCGCTGAAGTCGATCCAGCACCGGTACTGCCACCGGTGGGTGGGCGGCGCCGCGACGGCGCCGCCCGCTGCGCGTCGTGCCCGCGCAGGGCAGGACCTCTCGTTCGACCGGGGGCGCGGCTCAGTGCTGGGCGCTGGTGTCGGTGGGGGTGTTCGCCTGTGCGACGGCGAGGTCGGCGGAGTTCGCGTTGGTGCTGTCGTCGCCGCTGCAGATCTGTTGGATCACGTTGGTCTGCGTGATGTTGCCGAAGACCGCGATGGTCACGTCGACATCCACGTTCGGGATGTCGACGAGGCCGGGCGTATTGGTGTTGCTGGCCGTGGCGGTCTGCGTGCACTGAGTGGTGTCCGTGCCGTTCTTGGAGTCGTCGGCCGAGGCGGCTCCGACCCCGGCCATGCCAAGGCTTCCGATCATGGCAACTACAAGAGCAGCGTTGCGAAGCGTGCGCATTGCATCCCCATCTCCGTCTGAGTCCCGGCAGTGACCGGAACGTTACGGTTGTGCACTGTATGTGATGATCTGACCTTTTCTGGCGCAACACGCCGCCCGGCCCACGGCAAGTGCTCGCACCCGCTGGAGTGATCCGGCCGGGCGTGGAAGCCGCTGTGGGGGGCGGCCGGGGGTCGCGAGATGGCGGAGGGGTGACGTCGCCGTCGAAGGCGGCCGGATTTTACGTCGCACATTCATCCTGTCAAGCCACGAATTTCCGCACCTTTGCCCGCCTTCCGGGGTGAGTCAATCTGGATTCAGGCAAAGCGCCGAGTCATCGCACGGAGATGGCGAAACAAGAAAATGCAATCCCGCCGCTCTGCACTGGAAATGTGTAGTTCCTCTGCAAGGAGAAAAACAATGACTGTCAAGATTCACACCCGCATTCCCCGTATCGTCGCCACCTCTTTCGTTGCCGCGTTCGTCGTCGGAGCGGCCGGAGTGACGGGCGCTCATGCCGCTCCTCAGACGGCGACGGCTGTGCCGAGCGTGGTGCAGGACGTCGGTGACGAGGTCAATCAGGCGAATGTGAACCAGGGCGGCGGTGACACGAACCAGGCGAATGTGAACCAGGGTGACGGTGACACGAACCAGGCGAATGTGAACCAGGGTGACGGTGACACGAACCAGGCGAACGTCAATCAGGGTGACGGTGACACGAACCAGGCGAATGTGAACCAGGGTGACGGTGACACGAACCAGGCGAATGTGAACCAGGGTGACGGTGACACGAACCAGGCCAACGTGAACCAGGGTGGCGGTAAGACCAACCAGGCCAACGTCAACCAGGGCAAGGGCAAGGGCAAGACCAACCAGCTCAACCTGAACCAGGGCGGCGGTAAGACCAACCAGGTCAACGTCAACCAGGGCAAGGGCAAGGGCAAGACCAACCAGCTCAACCTGAACCAGGGCGGCGGTAAGACCAACCAGGCCAACGTCAACCAGGGCAAGGGCAAGGGCAAGACCAACCAGCTCAACCTGAACCAGGGCAAGGGTAAGACCAACCAGGCCAACGTCAACCAGGGTGGCGGTAAGACCAACCAGGCCAACGTGAACCAGGGTGGTGGCAAGACCAACCAGGCCAACGTCAACCAGTAGGAGCCGAGCCCCTGCCACAGCCGGATAGACGGAACCCGCCACAGGACTGTGGCGGGTTCCCTCACATGGTGAATGAAGACCGCCGTCGGCGCGGCCGGGTCAGACGCTGGATCCCGGCAGAGCCTCGGGGCCGGTCGGTCCGTCGGGACGCGGCGAAGGGGGCAGCGGACGACGGGCGTTCTCGTCGTTCTCGACGGCTCGGGCGATCTCGTCGAGCAGCGCACGCGCCGACTCGGCTCCGGAGGCGTTCGTACCGTCGACGGTGATCACAGTGCGCCCACCCTCGCGGTCCTTCTCCCAGGACACCTTGAACCGGCCGGCCCGCAGCCGGATCCAGGACTGCACCACCGCGCCGAGCGCGAGCAGCCCGGCGGCCCCCACCTCGGCGATCAGCCCGTACAGGTCGCCGCCGAGGGTGCCGGGCCGGATCGGGGCGCGCAGTTCTTCGACGCGTCCCAGGCTCGGCTCCGCACCGAGCTTGGCTGCGAGATCGCGCCAGTCGTCGGCCTCCACGGAATCGGCGGGCCCGTCCGAGGTGAAGCTGATCCTCATGTGATTCCTCCTGTGTCGTGGTGCATGTCGGGACGTGGGGGACGGGCGCCCCTACGGTGTGCCACCGCAAGCGGACTCCAGGGAGCCCCGGCCTCCGTAAGCGAGCCAGCGGGCCTCGATCTCGGCTCCGGAGGGGGCCGGCACGGCGCACAGGGCGGAGACGAGGGTGCGGCGGGACAGGTCGGAGACCACCACCGGTCCGTCCGCGACGGCGACCGCGAGCCCTCCTGACCCCGACAGCGCGAGGGCCGTCACCCGGCCGTCCCGTCGGGACAGTTCCGCCAGCACCCGCCACTGTCCGCCGCCGGTGCGCCGCCACAGCCGTACGGTGCCCCGGTCGTCGCCGGTCGCGGCCAGGGCGCCGTCGGGCGCCAGGGCGACCGCCGTCGGGGAGAAGCCCCGCATCCCGGGCTCCGCCCAGGGGGCCTTGCCCGGCCGGGAGAACGCCGCGACCCGGTCGAGGCCGCCGCCCACGGCCAGCGCGCCGTCGGCGCCGGAGACCAGGACGGCGTCCGCCGCTGGAGCGCCGGCGCCCGCCGAGCCGATGGCGCGCGGTGAAGCCGGCTCGGTCAGGTCCCACCAGGAGCCGGTGAACGCCGTACGCCCATCGGGAACGAGGGCCACCGGCGCGCCGGGCGCTCCCCCGTCCGGCGTCGAGGACAGCAGCTGCGGACGGGCGGGCGTGGCGATCTCCCACCACTCGACGGTGCCGTGCGGGGTGCGTACGGACAACCGTGCGGCGCCGGAGGCCACGGCCGCGCGCACACCCGGTAGCAGGGCCGCCGGTCCCGCTGCGCCCGTGTCGGTGGTGTTCCACAGCTCCACCCCCCGCCCCCGGACGACCATCAGGGTGTGGCCGTCCGGGGCGAACGCCAGGTCCTGGACCCGTTGTCCGCTCGTTGCCGCGAGCCCGGCGGGGACGGGCACCACCGCACCCGCGACCGTTCGCACCGAGACCGCCCCGTCCGCGCCGCCGACGGCCAGGGCCTGCCCGTCCGGCCGGTACGCCACCGCCGCGGCAGCGGTCACCGGAACGGTGCCTACGGCCCCCGGCTGGCGCAGCGCCCGGATGTCCCACATCCGGGTCGAGGCCGCGTCCGACACCAGGAGCCGGCCTCCGTCCGGGAGGAAGGCCACCAGCTTGGCCGGGCCGTGCGCCGAGGTCTGGCCCAGCAGCGTCGGGACGGCGCCGCGGACGTCCCACACCTGGACGCCGCCGGCCCCCGCCAGGGCCAGCAGGCGCCCGTCCGGCGACAGCACGGGCGAGTCGGCGGCGTTTCCGGTGGAAGCAACGGTCCCCGTACGGCGCGGCTCGCCCGACAGCGACCACAGTTCGACCGTGCCGTCCTGGCGCAGCGCCGCCAGGACGCTCCCGTCGGCCGAGACGCTCGTCACACCCCGGTACGGGCCCGCGGACCCGGGCAGCACCTGCGGTGCACCCACCGAGCCGTCCTGAGCCACCCGGCGCACCAACAACCGCCCCTGCCCGTCCCGGCCGGTGAGCAGCCGGCCGCCGGCGCCGTAGCGCAATGCCTCGTCCGCCAGGGTCCGCACCTGTGCCGTCCGCCCCGGATCGAGCGTGACCAGCCGGGTGGATTCCCCACCGGTGAGGGCGAGGGTGGCGGAATCGTGCGAGAAGCTCATCCCCCCGACGCTTCCGGGACCGCCGGGCACCTCCACCCGACGGACCGGATCCGGACCGGGCACCGAGGCGTCCCAGAACATCAGGAAGCCGCCGGCGGCCGCGAGGACCCAACGCCCGTCCGGGGAGAAGGCCAGATCCGTGACGGGAACACGGGGGCGCAGCGCGGCGACGGGCGTTCGGGTGTCGATGCTCCACAGCCGCGCCTCGTCCCCGCCGGCCAGGGCGATGACGGGGCGGTCGGGCGCGGCGGCGAACGAGGTCGCCGCCGGCAGATCGGTGCTGGCGCCGCCCGAGTCGGCGGGGTGCACGCCGGAGTTCGTGATCAACGCATTCCACGATTCGTCGGTGCGGGCGCTGCTCTCCGACGCCACGGCGAGTCGTCCCGCCAGCAACGGCTCGACGTGGCGCAGCGCCATCGCCGACGCGGCAAGCTGCCGGGACCGGAGCACCCCGGCCTCGGCCGTGGCCCGTTCCTGCGCCCGGTACGCCACCCAGCCCAGCACGGACGCGGCAGCCAGCACGACGGCGGAGGTGGCGGCGCCGAGCAGCAGGAGACGGCGTCCGGTCCGGGAGCGGCGGGTGGCCGAGCGCTGGCGCCTGACCGAGGCGTCGAGGAACCGCAGCACCTCGGCCCCCACCTCCAGCGGTGTCCGGTCCGCGGTCAACTCCAGGGCCCGGCTCAGTGTGTGGCCCCGGTAGAGGTCCGCCTCGTTCTCGCCGGCGTCCCGCCAGGCCGCCGCGGCGTCCGTCAGCTGGGCGTGGCGCACCCGCCATGCGGGGTCGGCCGCGAGCCACCTGCGCATGAGCGGCCAGTTCTGGAGCAGGGCCTCGTGGGCGGGTTGGACGGCCCGCCCGGTCTGGGTGAGCAGCCCCGCCCGGAGCAGCCGGTCCAGCAGGGGCTCCGTGTGCCGACTGCCCAGTTCCCGTACCAGCGTGTCGCGGTCCACGGCGGTCCGGACCGGCGGTACGCCCTCCAGGGGGCGGCCCGGCCTGATCGTGCGCAGCAAGAGTTGTTGAGCCACGAGCCGTTGGTCCGGATCGAGGCCGCGCAGGACCTCGTCGGCGGACTGGGTGATGGCTCCGGCGATGCCGCCGGAGTCCTGGTAGCCCCGGACGGTCAGCACACCGTCCACCCGTCGCTCCCAGGTCGCCGTCAGGGCCTGGGCGAGGTGGACGAGGCTCGTGCCGACGGCGGCGGGGCGCTCCGCGCCGTCGGGGGAGGGGCCGCCGCCGTGACCGAGGTCGGTCAGGATGAGGTCGAGCAGACCCGGTTCGATGCGCAGGTTCTCCTGCCGGGCGGGCTCCGTCACGGCCGCCCGGATCTCCCGGGGAGACAGCGGCGGCACCACGAACTGGTGTTCCGTCACCGCCCGGACCAGTTCCGGACGTTCGGCGCAGGCGGCGAAGGAGTGGGCCGTGAGGGAGAGCAGGACGGCCAGGGGGGTCTGCGGGGTAGCGCCGACCGCGGCCAGTTCGGCGAGCGCACGAATGAAGGCGGTGCGTTCCCGGCCGTCCTCGCAGAGGTTGAAGGTCTCCTCGAACTGGTCGACGACCAGCACGCGCCCGAGTCCGGGCCGACGCAACAGTTCCGCCACCGCGCGGGGTTCTTCCGCGAGCAGTCTCCTGAGGGGCCCGACGGACAGGCGGGCCGGTTCGGCCAAGGCCTGCGCCAGCGCGTCCAGGGGGTGGTCCGTCGGCGCGAGGAGCACCGGTTCCCACCCGAGGGGCGTGTCGGGGGAGCGGTCCCCCCGGCGCAGGGTGGGCAGGAGTCCGGCGCGGAGCAGCGAGGACTTCCCGACGCCCGAGACGCCGAGCAGGATCAACGGCAGTCCGGGCCGGCCGGGGGCGGTGAGCGCCGCGGCGAGGTCCACGCTCAGCCGTTCGCGGCCGTGGAACCAGCGCCGGTTCGATTCCTCGAACGGGGCGAGGCCCGGATAGGGGCAGATCCCCGTGTCCGGCGGTCCGGACGCCCTCCCGGAGCCGGGCACGAAGGCCTTGTTGCGGGCCAGCGCGAACCATCCGGTGGTGCTGTCCTGCTGGACGCGCGGCTCCAGCCCGCGCCCGGCCAGCCGGCGCCGGACGTCCTCCAGCGTGAGGTGGGCCGACGCCCCCGGATCGCCCTCGTCGAGGAGGGCGAGCAGTTCCCCGGAGAACGCCGTGTGCGCCGCGCCCGCCGGTGCGAGGGCCACCTCGTCGCGGGCGGCGGCGGGCAGCAGGTAGTGGCGGCGCAGCCCGGTGAAGGGTTCGTCGGCGGCGCGGCCCCCGTGACAGCAGTCGAGGATGGTGATCAGGCGTTCGGGCTTGTACCGGCGTACCAGGTCGAGGACCTGGCCGAAGGAGAGCGTGTTGTAGGGGAGGGTGTCGGGGTGCCCGGTCGTGGCGCGGGTGCACAGCCGCAGCTCGTGGTGGTCGCCGACCAACCCGTGGCCCACGTAGTACAGGAGCAGGGTGTCGTGGGCGGCGCGGGCGGCCTCCGACACCGCCCGCGCGAAGGTCTCCGTGTCCGGCGGGTCCTCCAGCACCGTCAGCCGCTCGGGCGTGACCCCGCAGCGCTCGCGCAGGGCGACGGCCAGATCGGTCAGGGTCCGGTGCACGGCCGGGACGGGCGGCAGCGTGTGCGGGTCGGCGCTGAGCCCGCTGCCGATCAACAGGACGTGGCAACCCGGGGCGGCCAGCCCGAGGTCAACGGTGCTCAACGCGTTCCTCCTCGGTTCCGGGACGGGCCGGCAGCGCGCGGGCCGGCAGGACCCGCGCCCACAGGGCCGCGGGCAGCAGCACGCGGGCCGCCGAGGCGACGATCCACAGACGCCGCTCCGGCCGCAGCGCGTCGCGCAGGGACTCGGCCAGCAGCCAGGCGAGTTCGGCGTCCTGGGGGGCCATCGCGCTGAGTGCGGGATCGGCCGTCATCTCCCCGACGGTCGGTTCGCAGAAGCGGGCACGGGTGGCGAGCTGTGCCAGGGAGACGGCGGAGGCGCGGACGGCGGCCACCGGCTCGGCCCTGGACAGCAGCCGGGCCGATTCCACCAGGGTGTGGGAGGGGTCGGGCGGGTCGGCGCCCGCCGCGTCGAAGGCGTGCCGGGCGTCGTGCCAGGCGGCGCGTACCCGTCGCGCGGGCGTTCCCGCGCGCCGCCCCGCGCGACGGCGCAGCACGGGCCGTACCAGGACCAGCCAGATTCGGGCGGTCGACACCGCCGCGGCGAGCGCCGTGAGGGCCACGGTCGCCCAGGTGCCCCAGGGGATGTCGGACGCCGGGCCGAGCGCCCGGCCGCCGCCCGGCGCCGTCCCGGCCGTGGGAGTGGGGGAGGCCGCGCCGCTGGGGCCCGGCGAAGGCGAGGGCGAGGGCACCGGTTCGGGCGCGACCGGGCTCGGCTCCGGGGGCACATCGTCCTCGCCGAGCGCGCTCGGGGCGGGGACGGGATCGAAGGGCAGCCAGCCGATGCCCTCGAAGGCGACCTCGGTCCACAGGGCCGCGTCCCGCGCGAGGACGGTGTGCGGGCCCGTACCGGCCGGGACGCGGAACCCGACCACGATCCGGCACGGTAGGCCTTCCAGTCGAGCGGCGAGCGCGTACGCGGCGGCGAAGTCCACGGCCGACCCCTTGCGGTCGGCCAGGAACCGGGTGAGGGAGGCGATCGGCTGGCTCGGCGGTGCCTTCGCGACCCTTCGGTAGTCGCGCGACAGTTCGGAGGCGAGGGCCTGGGCCCGCCCGTAGGGGCTGCTCGCCGTGCCCCGGACCCGGTCGGCCAGCTCCCGCAGCGACGGGGGCGCGGATCCCGGTACGTCGAGTGCCTGCGGGAAGCCGGACGCGGGGAACAGGCCCGCCGCGTCGGCGGGTGTGACGGCGGGAGCCACGCCCGCCGTGGTGCCGTAGCGGACGTCGGGTGCGAGGACCGAAGCGGCGAGCGCCGTGCGTTCGAACCGGTTGAACAGCAGGCGGGTCCCGTCGGCGTGGAGGGCCACCGGGGTGTCCGGGACGGGCAGGAGCCGCCCCGTCAGGTTCCGCACCACGGCCGAGGAGCGCTCGCCCTCCTCCCCCCGGCCGGCGGCGCGCGACCCGAGGGCCGGATCGGCGGGCAGGGGTCCGAAGACCGGGGCGAAGGCGTCGTGCAGGGTCCACCGGCGGCCGTCGTAGGCGGTGAGCGAGGCCAGCCGCCATCGCTGCGGTCCGGCGGTCGAGCCGGCGGACGCCGGGGCCTCGGACGGGCCGCGCTCCACGGTGAACAGGGCTTCGTCCGGCTGCTGTTCCCACTGCGCGTACTGGGCCAGCGGACTGGTGACGGCCGCCGACTCCTCGACGGCCGGTCGGTGTTCACGCGGGTCGTACCGGGGCCGGCCGCCCGGCCACAGCGTCGACAGGACGACGGCGGCCACGGCGGTGACCGCCACCGGCCCCAGGGACAGCCACACCGTACGGGACGCCACGACCGGGCGCGGCAGGGTGGCGGTGGCCACGGCGCCGAGCGCGACGACCTGGCCGAGCAGGGATCCGCGGCCGGGCAGGCACATGGCGACCGCGACGACGAGCAGCGCGAAGGCCGGCACCGTCGCGCCGGCGACGCGGCGGGCCCGTACGGCCAGTTCCGCCCCGGCGGCCGCGGCCGTCCACGTCGCGGTGAACGGCACCGCCAGGAGCACGGGGTCCGCCGCCGCCGGAAGCGGTACGTCGAGGAAAGCGGCCCACCCTTCGACGGCGGCACGCGGCATCGCGCGCAGCGAGGACAAGGCCCCTTCCGGGAGCGGGGAACCGTACGGCACCGCGGAGCCCGCCAGGAGGCACAGGCCGGCCGACAGCGGCAGCGAGACCTCCACCGGCAGCCGTCTCCGGCCCCCGGCCGCCACGACCGCCAGGGCGACGGGCACAACGGCCGCCACGGCCAGCGGCAGGGCGAGGGCCTCGTACCCGAACGCCCGGTGGAAGGCGGAGCCGGCGACGGCCGCCGCCGTACCGGCCGGCACCGCCCGACCCGCCGCGCGCGCGAACGCCCCGCTCATGCACGTCTCCGAGGTGGCCCGGCCACGGCGGCCCACAGGAGCAGGGCCTGCTCCGCGTCCCGCGCGTGACGGTGCCGCACCGGGGCGGACCCCACGATCGGCCCGTCGCCGGACGGTTCGGCCCGGGGAGCGGCGGAGCCCAGGTGCAGCGCGACGACGGCGCACCCGCCGGCCGTGGGCGTCGGCAGCGGGTGACCGGCTGCGGACTCACCCGTCACCACCGTCAACAGGCCCCGTGCGGCGATCCGGTACGGGCCCCGGGAACGAGCGCTGGCCGTAGCGTCATCCGCCCCGGGCGCGAGCTCGGGGCGGTCCTGCCCGGGAAACGCCCCGGCAGGCCCCACCTCGGTCAGGAACTCCAACGAACGCGCCGCACCGGACGGGCCGGGCGAAGCGGTCAGCACCGCGCCGTCACTCGTCCACAGCCGCAGCGCCAGCCCCCGGCGGGCGGCGTCCACGGCGAGGGAGGCCGCCGTGTCCACGGCCTCCTCGAACGCGGGACGGTCCGGGTAGCAGGCCGCTCGGGTGTCGAGCCACACGTACCGGGTGGGTTCCTCGACGGCGGTGTCCCGTCGCACGAGCAGGGTCGCGGTGCGCGCGCTGCTCGGCCAGTGGATCCGCCGTACGTCGTCTCCGGGACGGTACTCGCGGAGCGCGTGGAACTCCGAGCCGTCGCGGCGGGCCAGGGTACGGCCCGTCATCTGCGCGCTGCGGGTCCGCCCCGCTCCCGCCCCGGGGACGGGCAGGGTCCGGGGAAGCACCCGTAGCGTCCGGGCGCCGCCGGCCCGGCTCTCGCGGCGGAACAGCGCCAAGGGGTCGGTCACGCGCAGCACCGAGGGTCCGAGGACGAGGACGCCGTGGTGGTCCGTGGCCAGCCGCAGGACGAGCGTTTCCCCGTCCCCGTCCCCGTCCCCGTCCCCGTCCCCGTCGCCGTCCCCGTCGCCGGCCGACCGCGTCGGCCCGTGTCCCGCCGGCGTCTCCTGCCCAGGCAGGAGTTCGCAGGCCAGCGGGATCCAGGCGGGGACGGCCGGCCGGTCGGCCGTGAGCGTCACCGTCTCCCCGCGGGTCACGGTCGCCCGGTCCAGCCGGGCCGGGCCGCCGTTCGCGGCGGCGGCGCGCACCAGGAGGGCGGCGGCACCCAGCGTGAGCAGGCCGCCGACCGCGGGGGCCGCCAGTGTCGCCGTGCCCAGGAGCCACGCGCAGGCCGGGAGGAGGAGGCAGATGCCGAGGACCCCCGCGCCACGGGCCGTGATCACCGGGGTACCGCCACCACGGCCAGGACACGGCGCAGGACGTCCTCGCCGGTGAGCCCGTCGAGCAGGGCGCGGTCGGTCAGCAGCAGCCGGTGGGCGAGCACGGGCCCGGCGAGGGCCTTGACGTCGTCCGGTGTCACCCCCTGCCGTCCCTGGGCGAGGGCGTGGACCCGTGCGGCCCGCAACAGGGCGAGTCCGCCCCGGGTGCTGGCTCCGAGCCGGACATCCGGGGCGTGGGCGTCCGAGCGGGTCTCGCGCAGCAGGAGCGCGACGTACCGGTGCACGGCGGGGTCGACCCTCACCCGGCGCGCGGTCTCCACCATGGAGGTCAGTACGCGGTCGTCGAAGACGGGTTCCGGGAGCGCCGGCCCCCGCGTGGGCCGGCCGTCGCGGGCGAGGATCTCGCTCTCCGCTTCAAGATCGGGCCGGCCGATGCGCAGCCGCATCATGAAGCGGTCCAGCTGGGCCTCCGGCAGCGGGTAGGTGCCCTCGAAGTCGATCGGGTTCTGCGTGGCCACCACCATGAAGGGACGCGGCACCGGCCGCGCCTGCCCGGCGACCGAGACCTGCTGTTCCTGCATCACCTCCAGCAGTGCCGCCTGTGCCTTGGGTGAGGCCCGGTTGATCTCGTCGCAGACCACGACGTGCGCGAAGACCGGTCCGGGACGGAACACGAAGGTGCCGCCGCCCTGGTGGACCTCGACGCCCGTGACGTCGGACGGCATCAGGTCCGGCGTGAACTGGATCCTGTTGCTGGACACGCCGAACGCCGCGGCGAGGGCCCGCGCGAGCGAGGTCTTGCCCACGCCGGGGACGTCCTCGATGAGCAGGTGGCCCTCGGCCAGCAGGCATGCCAGTGCCAGCCGGACGGCTTCCCGCTTCCCGTTCAGCACCTGGTCCACGGCCTGGGCGACGAGTTCGAAGCGCCCGGGGAACCCCCGGAGTTCCTCGGCGGCGTCGCTCCCCGGCGCCGGTCCGCTCAACCGACCTTCCACAGCTGTACGTTCCCCTCTCTCCGTACGGCCAGGACCCGCCCGTCGGGGCCGAATCCGAGCAGTCTCACGTCCTTGCCCGGCAGGGCGCCGACCTTGCGTAGAACGTCGTCGTCGCCGAACCGCCACAGGGTGACCGAGCCGTCCGACGACAGCGCCACCAGGCGCCCGTCGGGGGACAGGGCAGCGTCCGGGAAGGAACCGGTCTCGGGCAGTGCGTGCTCCCCTGGGCGGGCCGGGTCGCGTACGTCCCACAAGGACAGGGGGGTGCGCGTGCCCGCGGCCAGGGCGCGCGTCCCGTCGGCCGAGAACCGTGGGGGCATGGCGCTCGTGGTGGGGATGTTCACCACGCGCGCGTCGCGGCGCTCGCGCAGGTCCACGAACCGCAGTGAGTAGGTCGGACCGTTCAACATGCCGGGGACGACCAGCAGGGGCGCCGTCGGGCTGAAGGTCACCCGGTTGAGCAGGAGATCGTCGCCGCCGATCTCCTGTCCGTAGCCGAAGGCGTGCGCCGCGGTGCCCGGGTCGCTCACGTCCAGCAGCAGCAACTCGGCCCTCCCGAGACCGGGGCCGTCCGCGTGGGTGGCGACGGCCCACATGGTCCCGGTGGGGTCCAGGGAACTGGAGCTGAACGAGTCCGACCCGCCGGCGAGGAAGGACTCCCAGACCTGCCGGGGCTTCGTGGGAACCGTGAGGTCGTAGCGTCCGATGCCGCGCGAGGTGAACACGTGCACGGACGTGAGGTCCCTGGTGAAGTCCATGCCGTACGTTTCGTCCGCACCCAGCGGCTGGAAGCGGCTGACCATGCGGAAGCCGTCTCCCTGCCTCCTCCACAGGCTGATGTGGCGCCCGTCGGAGAGGGCCACCGTGTTGCCGTCGGGCGCGAACCTCATCTGCTGGGCGGGGGTGTCCAGGGTGGTGAGCAGGCTCGGTCGCAGGGTGTCGTCGCCGGGCGCGGTCGGCGCGGAGGGCGTGGGGCTGGGCGTGGGGCTGGGCGCGGTGGGCGTGGGGCTGGGGGCGGGGCTCGGGATCGGCGGGGCGGTGGGACTGGGCTGCGGGGTGGGCGTGGGGCTGGGCGCGGCAGAGGGCGCCGGGGTGCTCCGGTCCGCCGCCTCCGGCTCCGGATACTTGCGGAAGACCCGGGTGGTACCCGCGTACGAGACCATGGCCTGCGGCCCGCCCGGATCGTCGGCCCAGACCCGTTCCCCCTGGGCGAAGACCGTCAGGTCGGGGGCGGGGGAGCGGGAGAGCCGGGCCTCGACCGTGGTGCGCCCCGAGTCGGGGTCGTGGGCCAGCACCTGCCCACCGTCCAGGTCGGGGACCCAGACACGGCCGCCCTGTTCGACGGGGGTTCCCAAGCGGCGGGCCGCACCGTCGAGGAGCCGCACGCGGTGCCGTACCCGCCCGGTGTCGGGGTCCAGGGTCAGCAGGGTGTTCGTCGGGGAGAGGATCAGGTGCAGCCGGCCGTCCGCACCGAGACCGGCCGCCGCCACTCCCTCCCCGCCGGACTCGACGGCGACGGGCACCTCCCGCCCCTTCCCCGCCCCGGACAGGACGACGAAGGACGGTGCGGCGCGACGGACGGCGACGGCCCGGTCCTCCCGGGCGACCAGCACGAGGTCCTCGGGGCCACCGGGCACGCCGATCCGCCGCACGGTACGGCCGGCGCCGTCCAGGTGCAGGACCTCGTGCCTGCCGGGCAGGTGGAGCCAGGCCCCGCCCCGCCCGTCCGGCACCGCCTGGGCGACGGGGCCCCCGGCCCGCAGCGTGCCGTCGCGTGCCGTCTCGGGCCCGGCGTCCTTCAACGGGCTCAGCAATCCTTGCGCGTGGTCGACGGAGTAGGCCGCCGTTCCCGAGACCAGGACGGTGGAACTCGGCGAGCCCAGTCGCTCCGTCGAGGCCAGGGCCAACCGCGCCTCGTCCACCACGCTCGCGTGCGGGCTCCCGCCGACCTCCTTGGACGGCCGCGCCACGAGCACGGGGACCGCGCCGCCGCGTACGACCTCCAGCCGTCCGCCCGCCGCGTCCGGGACCCGGACCTGTGCGACGGGCCGGGCCGTGACCCCGTCCACGGCGGTCAGTAGACCGGGCGCGTCACTGACCAGCCACGCGCCGCCGGCGTCCATCCGCAGGAGCGTGGTGTCCCGGGGCGGCCCGAGGGAGGTGAGGGCCACTGCGGCGAGCGCGCAGAACACGAGCACGGCAGCAACGACCCTGCGGTCGCTGCCGCGTTCCCCCCTAGCAGACGTCACGCAGCCCCCATGCGTCGTCACCGGACGGCCATTGTGCCGTAGGTCACGTCAACTGAGGTGCAGCGCAAGGCAGTTGACTGAAATACGCCGCCGCCGACCGAATCCGGCCGGACCGACCCGCACGCGGCCTCGGACGGGGCCACCAGGGCGGCGGCCCGCGACACGCACCCGGTACGCCGCGCCGCGCCGGACCCGGCCGGGTGGCTGCCGCCGTCGCCGGGCGCCTCCTCGCCGACTCGTAGGACGGTGTGCGAGGTCGTACGGTGGAAGGAACAGGAGGCGCGCGCCTCCGCATGTCGTTGCGGCGGTGTCCGTCTTGCCGCAGACCGCGCGCACACCCCCGCCACCGCCCCCGGGCAACTGCCTCGGGGCCGGGGCGTCGTAGGCGGCTCCCACCCCCGGCGAAGGGGGAAGTCCCGTGCGAAGCAGGCAGGAACAAGCGGATCCGCCGCCTGTGCACCGCCTCGCCCCGCCCCGCTCACCGGTCCGTCATCGGAGAACCTCTCCGGGCCTGGCTACGACTCCTCCAAGGCCTTCGCCGTTTCGTCCCGCCAGCCGCACGGCGGCTCCACCGTCCGTGCGCCGCTCACGCGTGGCCCGGGGACCCGGGCCCGCCCCGGCCCCCGGGCCGGACGACGACCACAGAGAGCAGGTGCGTCCCATGCGCACGTCGACGCGTATCGCCGGTGTCCTCACCGGCCTGACCCTGGCCCTCGGCGGAACGGCCGCCCTGGTCGCACCCGCCGCCTTCGCGGACATCCCCGCTTGCACGCAGATGGCCGTACAGGCGGGTGCCGAGATGACGGACTCCGTCACGGCGGCGTGTCACCGCGGTGTGGTGGGCGACTTGCAGGGCTGTGTGTCCGGGCTGACCGCGGCAGGAGTCCCCGGCGGCGCCGCGACCGGCGCCTGCCGCGCAGCGGCCCTCGAACCACGGTGAGCCCGACCCCGAAGGCCCGGGCCGATGCCGACCCCGTGGTGCCCGGTTGACCAGGCACTGATGGAAGCGGTGATGGTGCGATCCGAGGGGGCGGGGGACGCCACGGCCGGCACGCCGGGTTCCCGGCCCTGCGGTCCTGCGTTCCGACTCGCCCGAACGGTCCCGGGCACGACAGCATGGAAGGAGGCCGGCGGGATGTGAGGAGGAGGCGACACAGACAGTGACCGGACGTCGCTTTGCGTTCTGCGGGGCCGAGCTCGCCGCCGTCTACGTGGTCGCCGAGCAGGACAGGGAACTCCATCTGGCCGAGCTGATCGGAGACCGCCGGGTCCTCTACGGACTGCCCGCGATCCTCGCCGTGGCCGGCCATTCGCCCGCCGCCAACGCCTTCCGGTCCGGCCGCCCGCTGTGGCTGACTCCCAAGGAACTCGCCACGTTCAGCGAAGGCGATCCCCACCACTTCCCCGCCCGGAGCCGGGACGGCGGCCCCCACACGCCGGCCACGATCTCGCTGGGCGCGCTGCCGCTGGGACACGGCGACCAGGAGCTCGGGTGCCTGATCGTGGCCGGCGAAGTCGGGGACGGCTTCAGCGCCGACGACCGCAGCCTCCTGGAGCTCTACGCCGATCAGGTGGCCGCCGGGCTCGAATCGGTCGCCGCTCGTCTGGTCGGGCGCAAGAGCCCGCAGGAACACCTGGGCCAGTCCCTCGTGCCGCACCAAGGCGGCGCGTTCATCCTGGAACTGAGCACCGGCCGCATGGAGGCCCACGCGCATGTGCTGGAACTGCTCGGGCTACCTCCCGAGCAGTTCGACGGGCAGGTGGAGACCCTGCTCGCCTGCGCCGTCCCCGACGACATGCCCGCGCTGATGGCGATCGTGGAGCCCGACCGGCTGGCCGCCGCCGGACAGCAGCTGGCGTTCCGTATCCGCCGCCCGAACGGCGAGCTGCGCTGGCTGGGACTGCGTTGCCGCGTGGAGGTGGCAGCGGATGGCACACCGCAGCGGGTCCTGGGCGTGGTGGCCGACGCCACCTACCTGCGCCCCAGCGCCGACGAGGTCACCCTCGTGCAGCGGCTGTCGGCCACCCTGGCGGGAGCGGCGACCATCCGCGAGGTCAGCCGACTGGTGGTCGCCGCCCTGCGCGAGCCGCTCGGCGCCGCCCGGGTCGCGGTCGGCGAACTGGAGCCCGAGCGGCTCATCGTCACCGCCCTCGAACCCCCGGAGCCCGATGCCTGGCCCGAGGTCTGGCGCTCGCAGTGGCGCTCCGAGTGGCCCGACGTGTCGCTCGGCGACCTGTCCACCCTGCAGAGCGCGCTGCGCGGGGGACACCTGAGTCTGTGGCCGCCGGGCGCGGATCTCGAGCCCGGTCTTCTGGGCGTCGGGCCGGGTGGCCTCGCGGTGTTGCCGCTGCCCGCCGAAGGTAGGACGGTCGGGGTCTGTCTGGTGGGGTGGGACGCGGACCACCGGTTCGGGCCGGAGGAGCGGTCGCTGCTGACCGTGACCGCAGGGCTGGCGGGGCAGGCCCTGGTGCGCGCCCACGCACTGGACGCGGGTCACGAACTCGCCACCATGCTCCAGCGCAGTCTGCTGCCCCGTAACCTCCCGGAGCTGCCGGGCGGGGTCGCCGTCGCCCGCTACCTGCCCGCGACGGCGGGACTCGAGGTCGGCGGCGACTGGTACGACGTCATTCCGCTCCGCGACGGGCACGTGGCCTTCGTCATCGGCGACGTACAGGGGCATAGCGCGGCAGCCGCCACCATCATGGGTCAGATGCGTACGGCGGTCAGGGCCTACGCGGTGGAGGGCCACCCTCCCGATGTGGTGGTCGCGCGGGCCAACCGGCTGCTCGTCGGCATGGAGACGGACCTCTTCGCCACCTGCGGGTACGTGGACCTCGACATGGAGGAGGGCATTGCCAGGGTCGTACGGGCCGGCCACCTGCAGCCGATAGTGCGCCATCCCGACGGCCTCACCGAGGAAATGGCGGTCGAGGGCGGGCCGCCCCTGGGCGTCCTCGCGGACGCCGAATTCCCCATGACCGAGGCGGGGGTGGCTCCCGGAACCCTGCTCGTTCTGCTGACGGACGGCCTCGTCGAGTCCGCCAGGCTGACGCTGGAGGAGGGCATGCGCAGGGTGTGCGAGGTGCTGGCCGCGGCCGACCCGATGGGCGCCGGAGGGGTGGCCGATGATCTGGTCGTCGGTGTGGGCCGTCGCGACGACGACGTGGCGTTGTTGTTGCTGCGCTACGACGGCACGGGGGGCCGGCCGAAGCGGATCCACTGGACGGTGTGGCGACTGCCCAAGGCGGTCATGCACGCGCGTCGCTTCGCCACGCGCACCCTGCGGTCCTGGGGCGTGGTCGGCGAGGAGCTCGACGCGGCACTCCTGGTCGTGTCCGAGCTGGTCACCAACGCCATCGCGCACACTCAGGGCGAGGTGGGGATGGATCTGACCCTCTCGGCGGACCGGCTGCGGATCGCCGTGAACGACGCGTCCCCGCGCAGCCCCGTCAAACCGGTGTCGGTGAGCTGGGAGTCGACCGGCGGCCGCGGACTGCTGATCGTCGAGGCGACGACGATGGCCTGGGGCTCGGTGCCGCTCAGCGGCGGCAAGCAGGTGTGGGCCGAGATCCCCCTCGGCCGCGCGAGCGGCTGACCCGTCGCCCGCCCTCGACCAGGGCCTTCCCGCGCGGGATGACGGGGCCGCCCCGTCCATGGAGGTGGACGGGGCGGCCGTGGTGGAGCGTGATCCCGCGCGCCGCGGGTGCGTCAGCCTCGGCGCGGCTTCGCGACGGCCTGGCCGTACCCGGTGGTGCAGGCGTACTTCTTGCCGGCCGGACCGTCCTGGAGGCACACGGTGACCCTGACCTTCTTGCCCTCCGGTAAGTTCCACTGGTCGAACTCGGAGCACTTGCCCTTGCCCCGCACCTCGTACATCCACTCCTTGTCGTCGATGCGCGCCGCGACGCGCCGTCCGTCCGCGGCGTCGTCACAGACCTGCAGCCAGTCGCGGTTGTGGTGCCACGTCGCGCGCCCGCCGCGGTTCACGTCCGCGGTCACCACCGTGATGTCCTCCCCGAGGGGAGTCGCCGAAACCGATCCCGTCGAGACGGCCAGGCCTCCGGCCGCGAGGGCCGCCGCCATGACCGCCTTCGTCCTCCACTTGCCCATCGCGTTCATGTCTCTTCCTTCCTTGTGTTGGTGATCCGTGAGCGTCGCGCGGGTGTCGTCGCCGGCACGCCCTTCGTGAGGTCCCGGACGTTCGCCGGGGGTTCGGCGCCGCATGACGGGCTCCGCTCCGCCTGTCGCGCCCCCCGCCGCGACAGAGACACGAGTCGGGGCACCGGCCGCGTGCGGCCCGCGGCTAGTGGTTGAGCCACAACGCGTACTTCGTGGACCCCGTGATCCTGTCGCATCGCCACCGCTGCCCGGAGGATCGGCCGGCCGCCGTGCAGTGGTCGACGGTGCGGTAGGTGCCGGCGTAGTACCAGTCCGACGGGGCACCCAGGGAGCGTGCCGCCGGACTGGATTCCGCTTCGGCCGGAGCCGCGGTGGCGACGCCGGCTCCGGACAGCAGCAGGGCGGCCGTCCCCAACGTCAGGCAGTAGCGCTTGACTCGTGACATGAAATCCTCCTGGAAGTTCGAGGAATGACGGGCCCGTACCGGTGAGCAGAGCGGAAGCACCCGTACCGACCGGGCGTCACATGGCTCTTGTCGGGCCCGGAACCGAGTCTGGCGCTGCGCCGTCCCGGGTGGAAGCGATCAATGATGCGATGATCGGCGGGATTGATAGCCTTCCCGGTATGACCAGAGGCAGGGCGTCCGATCCGAGTCCGCGTCAGCTGAGGCTGCTGGTCGTCCTGGCCGAGGAACTCCATTTCGGGCGTGCGGCCCAGCGGCTGTTCATCAGTCAGCCGGTGCTCAGCAGGCAGATCCGGGCCCTGGAGGAGACCCTCGGTCTGACCCTCGTCAAGCGGTCCACACGGCGTGTGGAGCTCACGTCGGCGGGCGAGGCCCTCCTGCCCCACGTGCGCGCGATGGTGACGGCCGCCGACGAGTTGCTGCAGGCCGCCGAGGCTGCGGGTCGGGCGGAGGCGCTGTCGGGGCGGTTGGTCCTCGGTGCCTACGTCACCGCACTGCCCGTGATCCGGACCATCGTCGAGTACGCGCGTGAGCGCCACCCGGGCCTGGAGGTGGAGCTCCGCGACGTCGGCTTCGTCGATCAGACGCAGGCCCTCCTGGAAGGGTGGGCCGACACCGTCCTGTGCTTCGGGCCCGTGCCGCCGGGCATCCAGGCCATGGAGGTGGCCCCGGAGCCCAGGCTCGTCTGCCTTCCCGACACCCATCCGCTCGCCACCCGAGACCGGGTGACACTGGCCGACCTCGCCGGCTTGCCGGTCATCGGCCTCGCGGAGCGCCTCCCCCAGGCGTGGCGCGACTACTGGGCCGCGGACCCGCGCCCGGACGGCTCCGCCGTCCGGTACACCGATCACGGCGCGACCCCGATCGAGGCCATCGTCTCCGCCGTCGGCCTCGGCCAGGGCATCGCCTTCGTGGCGGGCGCCGCCGGCGAGCTCTTCCCGCGCCCGGGCATCCGCTACCTGGAGGTCGCCGACCTGCCCCCGGCGTGTGCCCTCCTCACCTGGGCCGCGTCCCGGCGGGACGATCCCGGCCTGGTCGCGATACGGGGCGTGGTGCGCGAGGTGTGTGCGACGGCCGCGGTGGCTCGGCTGGGCACCCGGTGGTGGGACACCCGGGCCGTCCCGGGCCGGCCGACGACCCGGTAGCCCTCCCGTCCGGACGACCGGGTCCGCTGCCCGTGCTGCCCGCGACGCCGGCGAAGGGTACTTCGCCGACTTCTCACTTGAGGCCGCTGAGCATCACGCCGCGGATGTAGTACTTCTGCAGCAGCAGGAAGAGGACCAGGACCGGCAGGACGCTCAGGACGAGGCCGGCCATGACGATCGGCATCGTGCGGGTCGGGTCCACGTAGTCCTGGAGCAGCTGGATGCCGACGGGCAGGGTCATCACGTCCGGGTTGGCGGTCGAGATGAGCAGCGCCCAGATGTACTCGTTCCACGCGTGGACGAAGGTCAGCAGACCGAGCGTCAGCGCGACCGGCCTGGTCTGCGGCACGACGATCCGCCACCACACGGCGAACTCGCCGGCACCGTCGATGCGCGCGGCCTCCAGGACCTCGTCCGGGATCGAGACCATGAACTGGCGCATCAGGAAGATTCCGAAGCCGTTGACGAGGAACGGCATCGCGAGCGCCGCGATGCTGACCGTCAGGCCCGCGCCCCCGCGTCCGAACAGGTCGTTGCCACCCGTCAGCGGCCAGTGCACCAGGATCAGGAAGTGCGGGATGAAGAAGAGGAACGGGGGGAACATCATCGTCGACAGCACGAGTCGGAAGATCAAATTCCGGCCGGGGAAGCGGAGCTTGGCGAGCGCGTAGCCGGCGAGGGACGACGTCAGCAGCACCGACCCGGTGATCACGGCGGTCGCGATGACGCTGTTGCGGAACAGCACCGGCAGATCGAGCTGGTCGATCGCCGCCCGGTAGTTCGACAGGTCGAACGCCTCGGGCAGGAACCGGTAGGGCAGCGTGCCCGCCTCGCCGGCCCCCTTGAACGACGTCATCACCATGTCGAGGAACGGCACCACCGTGAGCACGGCGCCGGTCACGACCACCAGGTACGAGAACCACGGGAAACGGCGGCGGATCACGCGTCCTCCCCCTTGCGCCGGAAGAGCCACAACTGCACCAGGGTGACCACGAGCACCACCAGGAACAGCATGAAGGCGGCGGCGCTCGCCGGCCCCCACTGGCCGTACGAGAAGGCCTGCCGGTACATCTCCAACGCAGCCACGTTCGTCGCGTCTCCCGGCCCGCCCTTGGTCATCACGATGATCAGCGCGAACGACTGCAGACCACTGATGAGCTGGGTGATGCACACGAGCAGCAGGGACGGCCGCAGCAGCGGCAGCGTGATCTTCCAGAAGACGGAGACCGGCCCGGCCCCGTCGAGCGCCGCCGCCTCGTAGTACGACACGGGAACGGACTTCAGCCCGGCGGTCAGGACGAGGATCGCCGAGCCGACGGAGGCCCATGCCTGGACGACCACGACCGAGGGCAGCGCGGTGTCCGGGTCCTGGAGGAAGGCCACCGAGCCGAGCCCGAGGTCGTTCAGGACGCCGTTGACGAGGCCGCCCGGCTCGTACATGTACTTCCACACGTTGCCGACGGCGACGACGGTCGTCACGATCGGCAGGAAGTACAGGGTGCGCCACAGCCCCTGGAACCGCAGGTTGTCGATGCAGGTGGCGACGACCACGGAGCCGGCGAGCGCGAGGACCACGGTGCCCAGGGCGAACAGCAGCGTGTTGGTGAGGATCGGCGTCAGGAACGTCGATCCGTCCGCGAAGAGGCCCGTGAAGTTGTCCGTGCCGACCGGCCGGATCTCGCCCAGGTCGAACCCGGCCCAGCGGGAGGTCGACAGCAGCAGCGCGAAGCCGAGGGGCAGGATCAGGAAGACGGCGAAGAACAGCAACGTCGGCGCCAGGAAGAGGTACGCGACGACGACCTGGCGGCGGCGGGTCCGCGCGCGGCCGTCGGTGGCGGGCTCCGCGGAGCGCGTGCCGGGCGCCACCCGCTCGGTCGTCGCCGGCGTCAGGGTGTTCACCATGAGCGCGACACCTCTCGATCGACCTGACGGCGGGTGGTGCGCAGCGCCTGGTCGACCGTCTGCTGCCCGGTCCACAGCGCTTCGATGTTCTTGCGCAACAGGGACTTGGCCTGCTGGGCGCCGGGCACGTTCGGCTCCGGCACCGAGTACGCCAGCGCGTCCAGGAAGGGGCGCAGGTTGGCATCGCCGTGTGCGTCGAGGAGCGTCCGCATGTCGTCGGAGCGGGCGGTGAGCGAACCGACCGACACCTGGAGGGAGCTCATCCGGGTCGCTGCCCCGCCCGAGGCGGCGCTCTTCACCTTCACCTTCTCGGTGTTCAGCCAGCGCAGGAACTCCCAGGCCGCGCGCGGATGCCTGCTGGCCGTGTTGACCCCCAGCATGAAGGCGGTGGAGAGGGTGGCGCGCTTGCCGTCCGCGGCGGGAAGGGGCAGCGGTGAGACGCCGACGTCGCGGTAGTCCTCGCCCATCAGGGTCTTCAAACTCCCGGTCCACCAACCGGCGCTGACCACCATGGCCACCTGCCCGGACCGGAACGCCTTGTAGACGTTGACACCGGGGGCGCTGGCACCGCTGACGACGAGGCGGTGTTCCAGATCGAGCACGGCCCGTCCGGCCGGCGAGTCGATGGCGGTGCTCCTGCCGTCCTCGGAGACGAACGTTCCGCCGGCGGCGTTGAGCAGGGCGAGTGTCTGACCGACGGTGGTGGAGTCGTCAGCGGTCGACAGGCCGAAGCCCTGGACGAGCGTGTTGCCGTACCGGTCGCGTCTGGCGGTGCGGTGGGCGGTTTCCTCCAGCTCCCGCCAGGTGCGCGGTGGACCGGCGATGCCGGCCTCGCGCAGCAGCCGCTTGTTGTAGTAGAGGGCGTACGTCTGCACCTCCGTGGGGTAGCCGTAGACGCGGCCGCCCACCGACGCCGCGGCGACCGCAGCCTCGCCGTAGCCGCGGGTGATCTCCTCGGTGTGCTCGGACGGAGCGGGCTGCAGGAGGCCGGCCTGGACCAGCTGGCCGTTCCACAAGCAGTACGGGTGGAGGATGTCGGCGCCCTGGCCCGCGGCCTGCCGGACCATGAACGTGGTCAGCAGGTCCGTGAACTCGACGGCCTCGGTCCGCACCTTGACCCGGTCGTGGGTGGCGTTCCACTCGTTGACCGGGCGTTGGAGGGCCTCCTTCAGCACCCCGCTCGCGTAGTGGGAGAGCAGGGTGAGGACGATCGGATCCCCGGGGCGTCCGGTGCCCCGGTGCGGCGCGGAGCACCCGGAGGCGAGCAACGCCGAGGGGAGGGCGAGCGCGAAATGACGGCGGCTCAGGCCGCTGGTGCGGCGTGCCGGTGTCATCGAGCGGCCTCCCGGCGCATCACGCGGAACACGCGGGTCGTGGTGAAGCCGGTCTTGCGGTACATGTGGCCGGCAGGGGACTGCGCGCCGGTCCACAGGAACCACGCGCAGTGCGCGCGGCGCGCCCGCATCCTCTCCAGGACCAGGTGCAGGAGGACCTCGCCGAGTCCGGTGCCGCGCATCTCGTCCAGCACGCCGATCGGGCCGAACCGCTCGTCCACCGCGTCGAACGCGCCGTGCATCGCCCAGCCGACCATGCGGTCCGAAGGGTCCCGGACGACGACGATCCGGTCGAGCGGCGTACCCGCGGCCAGACAGGCCCGGATCGTGCACGCCCAGTCCGGGCCGAAGTGGCTCCCGGCGAGCGCGAGGAGATCCACCAGGTCGTCGTCGGACGGGGTGGCGAACCGGTAGCCCTGCGCCGTCAGTTCCTCCACGCGGCGCGCGACGTCCTGCGGGAAGCGATAGCCCACCAGGCCGCGGTCCATCGCCGCCGCCTCGTACAGCGTGCGAAAGCCCAGGGACTCCAGGAGCCGGGCCGCTTGCGGGTACGCCTCGGCGTCCAGGCCGGGGAGGACGTAGTTCGGGGTGTACGAGGAGAAGTCCACCCGGGTGCGGCCGTGGCCGTGCAGCCAGTCGAGGGCGTCGGTCAGCAGCCGGCGGCCGTGGCCGCGGCCGCGGCCGGCCGGGTCGACGAAGAAGAAGGGGATCCAGCCCTGCTCCGGCTCCAGGTCGGTGCCGGCCATCGGCGCCAGACGGCGCACCGCGTAGGCCGCACCGACGACACGGTCGCCCTCGACCGCGACCCGAAGCCCCTCCGGATCGAAGTTGGCGTCGAGCAGCACCAGGGAACGGAAGCGGTCCGCAGTGATGGGGTCGGACGGCGCACTGCGCCGCCACACCTCCACCACCTGCGGTCCGTCGCCCGCGCGAAAGCCACGGATGTCGGCCCGGGACGTCGTCGTGCGATCGGTCATCGGCGGGGTCGTCCTTCCATACACGGCGCCACGGCGCTCGGGGAGGGGAACAGCAACAGCAGCAGGTCGCGCGGTGCGGCAGCGGGTCTCAGGGGTAGAGGAGCGCGTGATCGCCGACCCATCGGCCGGGCGGCGCCGGCGGACCGCACAGCGGCAGTGGGTCGTCGCCCGCGTCGACGGCACGCCGCAACCGGTCGGATCCCCACAGCAGGTCGATGAAGGGACGCTGGTCGCTCCCCTCCACGCCGCTGTCAGCGGTGCGCCACGCGAAGTGGTCCGGGTACAGCCGCCGCAGCGTGCCGAGCATCGCCACGGCGGTCCGTACGGGGGCGAAGGCCTCGCGGTCGGTGACGTGGAGCTGCACTCCGCGCAGCAGCCGCCCCGCGTGTTTGTGGAACGTGGGTACGAACCACAGGTCACGGAAGCGCACACCCGGAAGGTCGAGCTCGGCGAGCGAGGGCGCGAACCGCGCGTCGACGTACGGGGCCCCGACGATCTCGAAGGGCTGCGTGGTGCCGCGGCCCTCCGAGAGGTTCGTGCCCTCGAACAGGCACGTCCCAGGGTAGACGGCGGCCGTGGCGGGCGTCGGGATGTTCGGCGAGGGCGCGACCCAGGGCAGGGCGGTCGCTTCCGCGTCCATGGAGCGCTGCCATCCGACGACCTCGATCACCGTCAAGTCAGCCGCGCTACCCGCCATTTGGGGCACGATCGAGGCGTTGAGGTACCGGGCGAGCTCGCCGCAGGTGAGGCCGTGCCGGACGGGTACTGCGGCGCGCCCGACGAAGCTGGCCCACGCCGGGTCGAGCAGTGGGCCCTCGCTGACGAGTCCACCGAGGGGATTGGGCCGGTCGGCGACCACGAACCGGACGCCCGTACGGGCCGCCGACACCATCAGGTCGAACATGGTCCACACGTAGGTGTAGAACCTGGCCCCGATGTCCTGCAGGTCGTACACCAGGGCGTCGACACCGCTGTCGAGCAGCAGTTTGTCGAGGAGCTCGCCGCCGCACCGGTACGTGTCGTGGACCGGTAGGCCGGTGGTGGGGTCCGCACGGGCGGCCTCGCTCTCGCCGGCCTGGCCGGTCCCGTGCAGCCCGTGCTCGGGACCGAACAGGGCCACCAGCCGCGCGCCGGCCTCCAGCAGCGCGGTTGCGGTGGGACGCAGGTCGGCCAGGACGCCGGTGTGGTTGGTGACCAGCCCGAGCCGGCCGGGCCCGGCGAGTCCGGGCGACGCGTGCAGTCGTGCGATCCCGGTCGTCACCGCGACGCGGTCGTCCGTGCTCATCCTTTGCCCCGTCTGCCGGTGACATCTCGAAGCCGCGGCAAGAAATTTACTGCTATGTCCGGTAATTCCGCAATTATTTACCAACAGGTCGTGCCGAAGACGGTGGGGATCCTTGCATGGTGGCCGGTCATCGCGCGGACGCGAGGGGTGTGGGCCGGCGCGCCGGGCACGGCTCGGGCGGGAGTCGCCGCGGCGGACGCCTCACCGGTGGGGTGCGAGCCTACGGACCACCACACCGATGATGTCGCCGCGTTCGAGATAGCCGATGTGGCGGGAGTCGTGGCTGTGAGCGGCGTTGTCGCCCAGGACCACGAACCGTTCCCGCGGTACGGGCTTGCCGGCGTCGGCGATGAGGGCGGGTCCCAGACCTGCGGGGACCGGGTCGCCCGGGCCCGCCACCACGCGCTTGATCATCCAGTGTCGGGCGCCGGGGCGTTCACCGGCCCGCCGACGAGGCCCGCCCCCCGTCACCACGGGTTCGCCCGGCGGGCGGCCGGAGGGCGGGCGCCACGCCGCGACGACGACCCCGCCCCTCTCGATGCCCCCGCCTCCCCGCGGGCCGAGCCGCCGCACGAGCACCCGGTCCCCGCTGCGGTAGGACGGCGCCATGCTGGCACCGACAACGGTGATCACGGCGAGTCGGCGCCGCGCCAGCAGTACGTTCACCAGGGTCGTCCCGACCGGGTCGGAAGCGGACGGGAACAGTCGTCGGCGGGTCGGCCACATGGAGCACCTCTTCAGGCATCGAGGGGAGGAGGGGGCACGGGTGCCTCGCGCCGGTAGCCGCGGGCCTGCATCGCGAACAGCCGCGCGTAGGCCCCGTCTTCCCGCATCAGCCGGTCGTGCGTGCCCTGTTCGGTGATGCGGCCCCGCTCCAGCACCACGAGGAGATCGGCCTCCCGGAGCGCGCCGAGCCGGTGTGATATCAACAGACTGGTGCGGCCTGCCCGGTGGTCGCGCAGACGCACGTGGATCTCGTGCTCGGCCTCGGCGTCGAGTCCCGAGCTGGGCTCGTCGAGGATCATGAGGTCGGCGTGGTCGCGGAGGAACGACCGGGCCAGGGCGAGACGCTGCCACTGGCCCCCGGACAGCACGACGCCGGTTCCCGGGTCCTCCTTGTCCTCCTCGGAGAAGAAGATCCGGCTCAGCATGGTGCGGTATCCGTCGGGCAGTCGGGCTATGAAGTCGTGCATGCCGGACAGGTGCGCGGCGCGCTCGACGCTGTCCTGCTGCGTCAGCCGGTCCAGGTCACCGAGCCCGATGTTCTCGCCGGCGGTGAGGTCGTACTCCATGTAGTCCTGGAAGGTCGCCCCGATGCGCCGGCGCAACTCGGCGGGGTGAAACTCCCGCAGGTCGGTTCCGTCCCACAGGACCCGGCCGCGGTCCGGGTCGTAGAGCCGGCACAGGAGCTTGACCAGTGTCGTCTTTCCCGCTCCGTTGAGTCCCACCAGGCCGACGGAGCTGCCTGCCGGGATCGTGAGGTTCACGCCGCGCAGCACCCAGGGGTGCTCCGGGCCGTAGCGGAACCACACGTCACGCAGTTCGATGCCCTTCCGCAGGCGGGGCACCGGCCGCGGGTGGTTGCTGACCGGCAGGTCGTCCTCCGCTTCCCCGATCGCGACGTAGTGGTCGAAGAGCAGGAGCGCCTGGTGTCCGCCTGCGATCTCGCCGGCCAGTGCGGCGAGTGCCGTCTGCACGGCGGGCAGCGCTGCCACGAGCAGGGAGACGCCGCCGATGCTGATGCGGCCCTGCCCCGCGGCCCGGACCGCCCACAGCAGGCCCAGGCCGGCGACCACTGCCGCGAGCGCGCCGAGGCCGAGCTGGACCACCAACTCCTGACGGTCCACCGCCTGCTTGGCCGCGTCGGCCCTGCGGCGTACGGCGAGCATCCGCCCGCGCAGGAAGCCGCCGATGCCGAACAGTCGGACCTCCTTGGCGGCCTGGGTGCTGGTCAGCAGCTGGTAGTAGAAGAGCTCCCGGCGTTCCGCGGGACCGATGCGCCAGAGCATCGCCGCCCGCCGGCGGCTCATCGCCAGCTCACCGAGGAGCAACGGCACTCCGGAGAAGAGCACGGCGACGGCCAGGAACGGGCTCAGCACGACGAGCGAGCCGAGGAACCCGCCGACGGTGAGCGTCCCGTGCAGGACCCCCAGCGCGCTGTTGACCGCCTGCGTCGGCGTCATGCCCCCGGCCTGCTGGGCGAGTCGCAGCCGGTCCAGGAACTGCGGATCCTCGAACCTGCTCAGGCCGGTCAGGCTCTCCACGGCCCGGTAGAGGGAGTCCTGGGCGCGCACCCCGGCCGCGCGCTGCGTCTGGGCCTGGACGTACTGGGCGATGTGCGGCACCACGGCGGCTGCGACCCCCACCGCGGTGAGCAGCCCGGCCGGTGCGAGGAGCGCATGGGGTCCGCCGCCTGCGGCCAGCCTGTCCAGCACCGCCCGCACCGTCCAGGCAGCGGCGAGGGGCAGCGCCGCCCCGAGGGCGGTGAGCAGCGTGAGCGCCGCGAGGTGCCGGGGCGCAGCCCGGAAGGCGAGCCCGGCCGCCGCGCGGAAGACCACGGCCAGCCGCCGCGGACCCGGTGACGGCGCCGCTGCCGTCCTCACGGCGCCGCAGCGACGGGGGACGGCAGCACGTGCTCGCCCACCGCCTCCACCACGACCACGTCACCGGCAGCGCGCACCCGGCACATGACGGGGAAGGCGCGGACCGCGAACGCCCTGCTCACGGGACCGCTGGTGCCCTCGTGGACGACCCTGGCGACCGGACCCAGTTCCTTGACCATCTGTTCGGTTTCCGCGTCCTCGTCCGTCCCGCCCGCTATGACGGCGACCGCCCCGTTCGCAGGAACCGCTCGCAGCGCCGCCGCCACCCGCGGCAGCTGTGCGTGGCACGGGGGGCAACCGGGGGACAGGAACACCACGACGGTCCCGGTGTCGAGATCGCGGACGTTCAGGGACCGGCCGTCGACGGTCCGGGTCTCGAAGGCCCCGACGACCGCGCCCGGGGGAAGCATCCCCTCATCGGCGGGACGGTCCGCGGGAGTGCGGGCGGCCTGCTGCGCGCGCAGCCTGCGGACCAGCCCCACGGTCAGGAGGAGGTCGAGCAGGCACAGCGCGCCGACGAGCACGACGGCCGCGATGAGATACGGCATGATCACCTTCGGGCTTTCCGTGCGGCGACGGGAAAGGCGTCGCGCAGCAACTCGGATATGTCATCGAGGACGGTCACCACGACACCGACGACGAGGCCGGTGGCCAGGGCCACCGCGACGGCGCCCGGTGCTTCCGGCGGGCCGTTCGACGTCCCGACGGCGCCGGTCACCGCCGCTGCCATCAGGAGACCGTTGCGGACGAGCTGGAGGGGGCCGGCGTTGCTCGTGGAGGCTCCGAAGCAACGGCACGGCACGCGCGCGCCGCGCCGGAGCGACGCCGCGATCGCGAGGGTGAACGCCCCGAGCAGGCACCCCACCAGCGCGAACCCCGCGATCGCCGCCGGCGCCGGCAGTAACAGCAGCACGATCCCGACCGCCTCCGCCCCCACGACGAGATGCGCCACACCGCGTCCTCGGCTCGGGGACGCGGACCTGACGAACTCCTGGACGGAGCGCACGAACGCTCCGAAGGACTCCGCACCGCTGGCCTTGCCCACCACCGCGACCGCGAAGACGACCACGAGCAGGGTCCGGCAGGACATCGCGGCGAGCTCCATGGCGAGGGACACCCTTCTGTCGTGCCGGTGGGATGACGGAGCCCGGAGACCCGGTGGGCCCGCGCGCGCGGGCACCGCCGGAGTCCCCGTACTGCTCCGATGAGGACCGGAGACTCAGCCGGACCGCTGGGGTCAGCAGCCGCAGTGGCCGAACCTGTAGTAGTAGCTGCCGTCGTCGCAGTTCACCCGGTACTGGGTGTACTTCCTCTGGCCCGCGCAACTGCCGGTGATGCACTTCGAGCCGGCGTCCCAGCACCTGACCGCGTGAGCCGTGGCCGCGGGTGCCAGCCGTTCCACCAAGCGATCGGCCATCGCCTGCAGAGCCTTGGTCATCTGTGTCCCCTTCCATGACGTCGCGTCGCCGACGGGCGACGCGGTGAGAACCCGGAGAGCGGTGTGCGGCCCTGGAGGGCCACGGCTGAGCCTGCTGGCGAGGGTCCGACGGACACAACAGCCCGGGACTGTCCCGGACGGCTCCACCGCTGTCCGAGCTGGTCAGCCCGGTGTCCGGGACACCGTTGGGAACGCGGTCCGGGGGCGGCCACGGGGCTGACACCCCGACCGGGGGCGGTCGACGCCGTTTCACGCCAGCAGACAGTTCACGCTTCCCTGAATTCAGGTTGATGTGTACTGTCTTGTTGTGCTGACTGTTGCCTCCGACATCGAGGTGCTGGCCCGGTTCGGTCGTGCGCTCGCCGACCCGATCCGCTGCCGCATCCTGCTCGCCCTACGCGAAGCCCCGGCCTATCCGGCCGACCTGGCCGACGCCCTCGGCGTCTCCCGTACGCGGCTTTCGAACCACCTGGCCTGCCTGCGCGACTGCGGTTTGGTGGTCACCGTCCCGGACGGACGCCGCACCCGGTACGAGCTCGCCGACGAACGCCTCGGCCACGCCCTCGACGACCTGCGCACCGCCATGGTCGCCGTCGAAACCGATCGGACCTGCCCGGAGGCCGAAGAGAAGGGCTGCTGCTCATGACAGTGACACCCCGCGGGCCGTCCCCGGTCCGCCGTGATGCGCTCACCCGCCGGATGAGACGGCTGGTCACCGTGACCGGCGCCCGTCCCGTCTGTGCTCCGACCATGGAGGCGGGCCGGTGAACAACTGGGCATGGACGGCACTCGTCCTCTACCTCGGTTGGGCGGGGTTCGCCTTCGGCGTCCGCGCCGCTGTGCAGCGCCGCCGTACCGGCGACGCGGGCTTCCGCGGCATCTCCGGCCGCCCCGGTGAGGCTGCCTGGTGGGCCGGTGTGCTGTTCGTCGCCGCTCTGCTGGGCGGAGCCGCCGCTCCGATCGCGGCGCTCGCCGGGTTCTCCTCCCTGGAGGGCGGCGCGGCGCTGCGAGCGGCGGGTCTGGCCGTCGCCCTGGTGGGGATGGCGCTGACATCGGTTGCCCAGATGGCCATGGGCGCTTCGTGGCGGGTCGGGGTGGACGCGGGTGAGCGCACCGCGCTGGTCACGTCCGGGGTGTTCGCCCGGGTCCGCAACCCGGTCTTCACCGCGATGGCCCTCACCGCGCTCGGGTTCGCGCTCATGGTGCCGAACCTGCTCGCAGGCGCCGCCCTGGTGACCCTGGTCGTGGCGGTGCAGTTGCAGGTACGGGTGGTCGAAGAGCCGTATCTCGCCTCCGTCCACGGAGACGACTACGCCGCCTACGGCGCCCGCACCGGGCGCTTCCTTCCGGGCCTGGGCCGGCGAACGACCTGACACCCGCCCCGCCTTCAGGTGGCCCGCGGCACCCTGCACGGCCCCCGGGGGCGGGCGCGCGGCCCGAGCGTGCGGAGGCGTCCGGAGCGCCTCTGGCTGCTCTAGCGCCCCCCGGACAGGCTGTGGACGAGGACGCCCAACGCGAAGGCGAGCAGGAGCAGATGGAGCCAGACGGGCCCGGGCGGGGCGGTGGCGTCGGCGAGTACGGAGGTCGGGATCGCAGTCATGGTGCGCGCCTGCCCCCGTCCGGCGGATTGACGCACGCCTCTTCCCGGAACACGCCGCCGGCACGTCTTCTCCCCGTCACGCCGGTGCGCGAGTTCGGCACCGGGAGAACCGAAGGGCGCCGTCAGGCGGGGCTCTCGGTCGCCGGGACGTCCTCGGCCCGACCGCCCGGCGTGTCGTTCGGCCCCTCACCGGCAGCCGCCGCCGGGGCGGTCAGGGGGCCGATGAGATAGGTCAGCAGGCCGGCGATCTCGCGGTCGGCCTCCGCGGGGTGGCGGAAGCGGGCGCCGGGGGCGATGACGTAGCGGTTGCGCCGGCCGTCCCGGGTCCGCGTGAGGTACCCGTCCGCCTGCAGGTCCGTGACGATCGCCTGCACGGTGCGCTCGGTCAGGTCGCAGTTCGCCGCGATGTCGCGCAGCCGGATCCCGGGGTCGCGCGCAATGGCGATCAGAACGCGCGCGTGGTTCGTCAGGAAGGTCCACCGGCTCCGGCGGGGACCCGTGTGCTCTTTCTCCACGTCCGCATTCTTGAGTGACAACTCGCGAAAAGCAAATCCCGAACCATTTTTCCGGTATCACTTGACGTGTGTCCGTGACCCCGGCAGGGTGCTGGTGAGCGGAATCGCACTTCCGCATGAGCGAGACGACCGAGCATTCGCGCAACGCACCGCAAGCACCCGTGCCCAAGGAGCGACGACGATGACCCTCACGGCCACGTTCGAGGCCACCGCCCAGGCGACGACGACCCCGACGACTCCGACGACGACCGCAGTCCCCGCCGACGGGGGAGGGGGCGCATCCGCGCTCCGCGGGCTGCCGGACGTGGCCTGCCCACGCGAAGTGTCCACGTCCGAGGCCCGGCACCTGACCCGGGTGTTCTTCGAACGGCTGCGGAGCCTGGAGGAGGGCACCCGGGAGTACCAGTACGTACGCAACACGCTGATCGAGATGAACGTCTCCCTGGTGCGCTTCGCCGCCCGCCCGTTCCGGGACCGCCCCGGCGGCCCGGAGAACGAGGACATCCTCCAGGTCGGCATCATCGGCCTGATCAAGGCCATCGACCGCTACGACCCCGAGCGCAACACGCAGTTCACCACGCTCGCCCTGCCGTACATCACGGGCGAGATCAAGCGCCACTTCCGAGACACGGCCTGGGCCGTACGGGTCCCGCGCCGCCTGCAGGAGATGCGCTCGCAACTCGCGAAGGCCGCCGAGGAGCTGACCGCCGTACTGGACCACGAGCCCACCCCCGCGGAACTTGCAGCACACCTGGACCTGACCGAGGACGAGGTCCGCGACGGCCTGGTCGCCGCCAACGGCTACTCCACCCAATCCCTCGACGCACCCCAGGAGCACACCGCCCCCGCCGCGCAGGGGCCGGCCCCCGGCCGAGCCCCGCGCACCTTCGCCGAGACCCTGGGCGACGTCGATCCCGCCCTGGAGGCGGTCGAGGACTGGCACGCACTGGCGCCCCTGCTCGCCGACCTGGACGAGCGCTGCACGCGCATCCTGCAACTACGCTTCGGCGAGGACATGACCCAGGCCGCGATCGGCGCGGAGATCGGCCTCTCCCAGATGCACGTGTCCCGCCTGCTCTCCCGCACCCTGGGCGCGCTGCGCCGAGAACTGCTGCACGGCTGACCCGCCGCCCCGGAGGGGTCAGCCGCGCCTGGGCAGGCCGGTCCGCATGCGCGCGGCGTCGATCTCGGCCCACACCACCTTGCCGTGTTCGTGGGCCTCGGCGCCCCAGCGGTCGGCGAGCCGGCGTACGACGTGCAGGCCGTGACCGCCCGGGACACCCGGGCGCGGTGCGGGCAGCAGCCGGGGAAGGTCGCCGACACCGTCGCACACCTCGACGCGGAACACCGTGTCGGCCGCGAGCCGGAGTTCGTGGCAGCCGTCGGCGTGCAGGGCGGCATTGGAGAGGAGTTCGGACACCACGAGGAGCGCGTCCTCGGCGGTGTCGTGACCGTCCCATCCCCACTCCGCCAGGGCCTCGCGGGCGAACTCGCGCCCCCGGGCGACCTGTTGGCGGACACCGAGCAGCACGAGCCGCCGGTCCGTGCGGCGTTCAGGGCGGCAATCCGGCCCCCGCCCCTCCGAGGCCGGCTCCCCGGTGTCCGGTCCGCTGGTCTGCACTGTGCCCCACCCGCCCCTGCCCCCGCCCTCGGCCCCGTCACGTCTCGTCAGGAGCCGCCCGGCGTCGTTCCGCCTCGACTGTACTGCCTCCGCCAGCCCGAGAACCCCTGACCCGACCCACCCCTTTCGAGGAGTCATGAACAGCCTCCTCGGACTGCTGGCCGGCCGCTCCGGGACCACGAGACGGCCGGCGGCCCGGTCGGCGACGACGCGGGCGGGTCCGGTCGGGGGCCGACCCGCGCTCACCCCATCGTGAAGAGGAAATGGGCGGAGTCGTAGTAGTTGGGCAGGTGCACCATGCGCGAGCCCGGGCGCGGGGGGTTGGCCTTCGGCCAGTCCTGCGGGCCCAACAGGTGGTCCGGGTAGTCGCTGCGCGGGACCCGCGGCACGAACCAGAGCCGGAACGTGCCGGGCGACGCCTCGTGTTCGAACCTCCAGAGCTGCGCATGGCGGCCCGTGTCGGTCCGGCAGGTACGCAGGGTGACGGCGACGTCGTTCCCGCCGGCGGTGGTGCCGTCGAGGCAGGTGCCCGTACCCGTGTTTCGAATCTGATAGCTGCCCCAGCCGGCCGGCAGGCGCTGCCAGCCCTGTGAAGCGTCGCCCGTGCACGGTTCGAGCTGTAGCGTTCCGCCGGAGCCGCCGCCGGCCACACCGACGCACAGGCCCGAGCGGACGTTGACCAGCGGGAGTCCGGCGGGACCGGTCGAAGGCGAGGCCGAGGCCGAGGCCGACGTACTGGTGACGGGGGTCGGGGTGACGGTCGGGGCGCTCGGCGCGGCTGTGGTGGGGGCGGCCGTGGCCTGCGCGGTGGCGGACGGGAGCGGTGGCTGCGAGGCCGTCGCAACCGCGTCCGGGTTCGGGCCCTGCACCGGGCCGGGCACCGAACCGGGGCCTACGGCCATGAGGGCGGGCCGGGACTGCCCCTGCCTGTCGTCGGCCGGCAGCAGGACGACGGCGGTCACCGTCGTCCCCGCGACGGCCGCCACCGTCGCGGCCCATTTCGCCGTACCGAACCGCGACGCGACGAGCTTGACCCCGCCCAGCTTGCCCGCTGCCAACGGGGCGCTGTGCCCGCCGATGGACGACAGGAAGGAGGCCGGGTTCCACAGGAGGATCCCGCCCAGCAGCAGCGCGCCCAGCCGGCCGTTGACGTCCCGCAGGTCGCGTTCGGCCCGGGTGCAGCCGGCGCACCCCTGGAGGTGCCGCCTCAGATCCCGGGTGACGCGTTTGCCCGGTCGGCGGAGCGACGCCGCGAGCAGGCCCCCGTAGTGCCGGCACTCGTCGCTCGCCGCCTGGTCCAAGTGGGCGCGCAGGTACGCCTCGCGCAGCCCCTCCCGGGCGCGCGCGGCCAGTGAGCCGACGCCTCCCGCCGATATCCCGAGGCGTTGGGCGGTGTCGGCGGCAGGCTCGTGCTCGACGACGGCGTGCCACAGTACGGCCTGCCAACGCTCCGGCAGGGACCGGTACGCCCGCAACACCAGCGACCCTTCCTCCGCTGACACGACGGCGCCCTCGATGTCCTGGCCGTCGGCGAGGCCCTCGGCCCACTTCTCGAAGTCGTCCGACAACTGGGTCCGGGCGCCCCGGCGCACCCAGTCGGCCGCCACACGGCGCACACAGGTCAGCAGGTAGGGCCGCCAAGCGTGCTCGGGCCCGGCGCCCCAGGCGACGGCCCGGTACGTGCGGGCGAACGCCTCGGCGGCGAGATCGTGGGCGGTGGACTGGTCCCGGCAGCACGTGCGGGCGTACGCGAGCACGGCGGAGTGGTGGCGGGCGAACACCTCGCCCATCACGTCGCTCGTCTCGGGCCCCTTCGACGCCGGGGGGCGTTCGTTGCGCAGCAGTGCGCAGAGCTCCGCGTCGCTGAGGCTCTGGAGGTCCTGCTGACGGGCAGTTGCCGATGTGCTCAACGCTAGCTCCCGTTGGCTTTCTGATGGCCGGCACGGCGGGTGCCGGGCTTGTCTGCAGTGGGGGTGCGACGCTGCGCCCGGCCGGAATTCGCGCAAGTGTGCACGCTGGTAGGGCTTATGAGCAAACGTCAGCAGCATCCACGAGATTGGCTGCTGTTAGACCAGGTGGGGCGGTGGGGAAGTCGGGCGCCGTCCCGGCGCTTTGGCCGCGGCGCCATGCGTTGCGTGGCCGAAACAGGACGGCGTGGCCCCTCACGGAATCCGCGCGAGGCTGGCCGGCGGCCGACTTGAGTAAAGGATGGGTAAAGCCGCGGGAGTGTTTCGCGGCTGCACGGTCTCCACCCACAGCAACGACCGACGAGGAGGCGCGAGTGCCGCACCGGGGGCCCCGTCCACAGCCGTGGCGCGCCATGACCGCGCCCCGGGCGGTGCCCTCGTCCGCGCACGACACCACCGCGCTGCCGGCCGCCCGCAGGAACCCGCTTCCCGCGGCACGCCACGTTCCGGTCCGGCCCGGAGCGACCCCGGCTGAGGCGCCATCAGCGGGCGGTGAAGGCCTGGCGTGGTCATGCCCTTACGCTTGGCCCGGCAAGCCGTCGACGGACGGTCGGTGAGGGAACGGAGCGGGCGGTGCCGGTGCCATCGGAGCAGGCGAACGACGGCGGCCTGGTCGGCAGGGCACTCGGAGGGCGCTACCGGGTGACCGAGGTGGTCGGCCGCGGTGGCATGGGCATGGTCGCGCGGGCGGTCGACGAGGTGCTGGGCCGTGAGGTCGCCGTCAAGCTGCTGCGCGCCTACACCGACGCCAGCCCCGCCGAACGGGCCGACCTGCGGACCCGGATGCAGCGCGAGGCGCGGGCCGCCGCGCGCATCCGGCACGCCGGCGTGGTCACCGTGCACGACGTGACCGAGGACCAGGGCCTGCCGGTCATCGTGATGGAGCTCGTCGACGGGCCCTCGCTCGACCGGGTCGTGGCCGAGCGCGGCGCGCTGGACCCGTACGAGGCCGCCGCCATCGGCGCCAGGCTGATGGACGCGCTCGACGCCGCGCACCGGGCGGGCGTCCTGCACCGGGACGTGAAGCCGGGCAACGTGCTGCTGGAGCGCGGCGGCCGGGTCGTGCTCACCGACTTCGGCATCGCCAGCATGCAGGCTCCCGATGACGAGGAGCTGGCGAAGCTGACCCGCAGCGGCGAAATCGTCGGCTCGCTCGACTACCTGCCGCCGGAGCGCGCCCAGGGCCGGGAACCCGGACCCGCCTCGGACATCTGGTCGCTGGGGATGACCCTGTACGCGGCGGTGGAGGGCGTGTCTCCGTTCCGCCGGACCTCCGTGTGGTCGACGCTGTCGGCCATCGTCGCCGAACCGCTGCCCGTGCCCCGGCGGGCGGGGCCGCTCGGGCCCGTGCTGATGGCGCTGATGGCGAAGGAGCCGGAGAGTCGGCCCACCGCCGACCAGGCCCGCGCGATGCTGGAGCGGGTGGCGTCCGGCACCGGCGTGGAGAACCCGGCGCGGCCGGCCCCGGCTGCCGTCGCGACGGCGGCGCCGGCCGTCGCACCGTCCGCCGCGGTATCTCCCGCCGGGCCCGCCGCCGGGCCGCCCGCCGGGCCTGTTGCCGGGCCGCCTCCCGGCTTCGGCCCGCCGCCCGCCGCCGTATCGTTTCAGCAGCCGCCCAGCGCCCCGGCTCCTTACCCCGTACTCCCTCCGCAGGGCGGGCCGTCGGGGCACCCGCCCGTCGCCGGACGCGCCACCGAGGCGGCGGCCGCGGACCGGGCGCGGCGCCGCGCCCGGCTCGCGATCGCCGTGGCGGTGGTCGCCGTACTCGCCGCGGGAGGCGTCACGTACGCCGTGACCAGTGGGGGCGGCGGGGACCGACGCCAGGCATCGGCGACGCCGCCGGGGGCCGCCCCCGAACCGCGGACGTCCGGCGACCTGTCGGGCGCTGCCGGCCAGGGCCCTTCCCCCTCCGGGGCCCGGGCCAAGCCGTCCGCCACTGCCTCGAAGAAGCCGGGTGCGGCATCGCCCTCCCCGAACGCGTCCTCGGTCGCCCCGGCCCGGCCGAGCCCCGTACCCACGGGCTGCGCCGGCTGGACCCACAAGGACCCGAAACCGGGCACGTACGGCTACATCTCCGGCGACCACCGCCTGCTGGCCGCGCCGTACCAGCAGTGCGCAGCCGGCGCCCTGGTCAAGGACGGCACGAAGCTCTGGTACCACTGCTACGTCGTCAACTCGTACGGCAACCAGTGGACGTACGTGCGCGTGGACGGCACGAACGCCACCGGGTGGCTGTACAACCGCGACCTCACCGGCCAGAAGGGCTCGTCCCCCGCGTGTTAGGCCCCCGCAGCTCCTCGTGGTCGATGGCTGCGCCGTCGACCACGACGGGTGTTCACCGCTGGTCGCGACGGGAGTCGGCTCCCTCGTCCGGCGGTCCGGACGCCGGGTTCCGCTCCGGCTTCCCCGGGCGGTGGACCCGCCTTCCTCCCTCGTCGTACGTCGTCTCCGGGCCCGGACGCCGACGGCGGGGGACGTACCCGGGTGGGCAGAGGTTCTCGCCGGGACGGGCCGGCACGCCGCCGGGCGGTGGTTGCGCGGCGGGCGTACCGCCGTGGGCCGTCGACCCGATGCGCACGCACTCGCACTCGGGGTCGCCCGGACACGGCAGCACGTCCGGCAGCTCGTCGGGCGGCTCGCCCGGTGGTGGTGGTCCCGCTACGGGCACGAGCTGTTCCTCCCGCTGCCGCCCCACCAGCAGTACGCCCCCCATGACGCGTCCCCGCTGGGAAAGTGGTCCTCCAGCGTGTAGCAGTTCGGATGGGACGACCAGGTGGCCGGGTCGTTGCCGTCGTCCACCACTTCCCCGAACCAGTGGACGACGTCCGCCTGGGAACGCAGACCGCCGCTGTTTCCCGACGTGCCGTAGGCCGTCACGGACTGGGCGCTGGAGCCGCCGTCGTCCAGCTGCGACTCGACGGGCACCCAGTCGAGCATGGTGCCGCCTCCGGTCACCGTACTCGTGACGATCTCGCGCCGGGCGTACTGGTCGGGGAGGTACTGGTGGATCTCCTCCAGCCGGGCCTGGGCCTCGGCCGGGGACTCGGTCGTGGTGGTGCGGCCGCCGGTGAGGGGCGGCCCGTCCCCCTCGCCGTCGAGGTGGGGATTGCGTTCGATGGCCATGGCCTTGCCACTTCCGTGTCACGGTGGAAGGTAAACGCGTATGCGGCATAACGGGATGAAACCCCTACTCAAGGGGGCCTGCTCGGGCGCCACTCGGCCGGTGGGTGCCGGTCATGGCGTGGGGCTGCCCGGGAACCCGTGGTTGCGGATTCCCGGGCAGCCCGGGTTTCACGGCTGGGTGGTCGGGGCCGCGAGGGTGTCTTCGGGGAAGGTGTTGGTCTGGGTGACGTTGACGGCGGCGGAGTTTTCGTTGGTGCCGTCACCCTCGGTGGTGCAGATCTGCTGGGCGACGTTCGTCTGTGCCACGTTGCCGGCGACTTCGCTGGCCGTGTTGGTTTGCGTGGTGGTCTGTGTGCACGGGACGGTCTCGGTGTCCGCCTTGGGGGTATCGGCGGAGGCGGTTGCCGCCCCGGCCATGGTGAGGCTTCCGAGCATGGCAGCCACAAGAGCGGCCCTGTGAAGCTTGCGCATTACATCCTCATTTCCGCTTGGGTCTCCCGTTTGGCGATAACCGAAACGTTACGATTGTGCACCATATGTGACGATCGGACCTTTGGCCCTATAACACGCCGGGCTGTCCGTGGCAACTGCGGGGTCTCGGTTGACGGCCCGGCAGATCTTTCGAATCGCCGCGGCCGGTGGCGGGGCGGCGCCTGCCCGTGACGGGCGGCGCCTCGGCCTCGCCCGCGCTGTCGGGAGCGAGTTGCTACGCCCTCGTCTCCATCAGCACAGGCGGGTGTGGCGGCACGGGCTCCAGCGGCTGCCACCCGAGCCCCCGGACGAACCGCCGGAGGATCCGTAGTCGGGAATCCCGTCGGGGAAGGCGTGGGACCGGTTGCGGTCCCCGGGGAAGGGATCGCGGTAGTCGGGGTCGCCGTCACCGTCGCGGTCGGGGAGCCGCGCGTCCGTGCCGGTGCCGCGGTCCGGCTCCGGGCAGCCGTTCTCCTCGGCGGCCAGCCGCAGTTCCACCAGCGGTGTGTCGGGCTTCACGGCCGTTCCCGCAGCGGGATCCTGGCGGCACACCCGCCAGTCCTCGTACTCGCCCTCATCGGGCAGCGTGTCGTTGAGGTACGCCGCCCGGGCCCGGACCCTGTCGGGGCGCACGCCGAGCGCGACGACTTCCGCGCGGGCGGTCTGCCAGGTCTTCCACACCAGATCCGGCATCTTCGGCCACGGGATGGGCTCGCCGTCCCTGGTCGGGCAGGGCGCACCGTTGGGCACGGCACCGAACTCGGCGGTCGGCTTGTGCCCGTCCCAGCCGGTCTGCTGGAAGCACACGGTCCACCGCGACAGGCCGCGTACGAAGCCGTCCTTCTCGGAGGCGTCGTGGTGGTGGACCAGGAAGCCGGCCTGCCGGGCCTGGTGGGAGGCCGTCTCCAGAGACTGCCCGCGGAAGTCGGCGAGCGGCGGCACCGTGGGCGTCGGCGAGGCCTTGGCCCTGGGGGCCGCCGTCGTTCGGCTGCCCGCGGCGCGCGGCGACGGCGCCTGGGCCGCGGCCTCCTTGGGAGGATCGGGCAGCACACCACCCAGCAGAGCCGCGGCAGCCACCGAAGTGACGAGCTTTCCGGCGGTGGGCCACGCGGTGCCCCGCCACACCGCAACCAGCGCGGCCACCAGCGCGGCCGCGCCCAGGCGCGGCTCCAGCAGGCCGGCCACCGGCACGGCAGCAACCAGGGCGAGGCGGCCGGGGTTGGTCCGCCACCACACCGTACGACCGGTGCCGCGAGGGGCCTCTGGCGCTGCGGGCGGTATGGGGTCGGCATACGGGCCAGGCATGATGGCCCCTTTCACTGTGAGTACGGTGGTGCGAGGCGGATGCTATCCGTCCCGGCCGGCGCCGCATCGATCACCCCACCGCACCCCATCCCATCCCGTTCCGGCCGCCGCCGTGGGCGGGTCCCGGCCAACGAAGACGCGCCTCCCCGCCGGCCCGCTGACCGCTGGCCGGCGCGTTGTCATACGCCGTGCCCAGCTATGCCTCCTGAGGCCGGGTGCCGTGCTATCCGGTTGCGCGGACTCTGCCGTTGTGGCTTGATCTTCTGGGTGTCGCCGCGTGGGCCCCTCTCTGACAACGGCACCTAAATTGACAGGAGTTGGGGCTGAGGACATGGTGCGGGATTCCCGTCCTGGTGCCCTGGCGTGGCAGCAGTAGACGGGAGAAGAACGCGATATGGGGTTTCGGCGGATGGTGGTCGGTGCGGCAGCTGTGCTGGCGCTGACGGTGTCCCGCAGATCGGCAGACAGTTGCGGTTCGTGAGGGAGGACGGGCAGTCGTGATCACCATTGCTTCGTTGCGCGAGGAGGACCGCGCCGCCTGGGAAGCGCTGGCGCGCGGTTACAAGGCGTTCTACCGCACGACGGTGCCTGACGAGGGCTACGAGCAGACGTGGCAGCGGCTACGGGGCGGCACCGAGTTCCACGGCATCGGCGCCTGGTCCCAGGGCAAGCTGGTCGGCATCGCGCACTATCTGTTCCACCCGACGTTCTGGATGGAAGACAGCTGCTACCTCCAGGACCTGTTCGTCGACGAGGCGGCACGCGGCCGGGGCGTGGCGCGGATGCTGATCGAGAGGGTGGCCGACGTATCGCGGGAGCAGGGGGCATCCCGCTTCTACTGGACCACTCGGCAGGAAAACACCGCCGCCCGCGCCCTGTACGACAAGGTGGCGAGCTTCAAGGGGTTCATCCGCTACGACTACCCCATCGGCCCCTGACCTCGACAGTCCACCCTGCGCCTGGTACACACACCACCCGACGAAGCGCTACTGGGCTTTCTGGTGGCCGTAGCGCGCCCTGTACCAAGCCACCTGCTCGGCGCTCATCGTTGAAGAGACGGCGTACACGTCACGGACACGTTCGCTGCCACGCCGACGCCTCCCCCTCCCCTGAGACGGGCGCGCCGTGACGGACACCTGGGAGACGGGTTGCCAGTGCAGGGTGTAGGCCGGAGCGTTGGAATCCGGGACGTCCTCCATGTGCACGCCGCGCTTGGCCAGCAGTCGTTCCAGTTTCTCGAAGCCCAGACGGCGGTCGAAGCGGCCGTACCGCTCGCGAATCGCCCCGTTGACGATGCTGCCGCCCCGGTGTGCGAGTCGATGCACCTGCAGGGTGAAGTGGTGGCCCTCCCACGGGTGGTCGCGCGATGCGCGAGCCCAGAAGAACTCGACCAATCCGTAGTCGCGCCACATGCTCTGGTCGTCAAGGGAGTTCTCGGCGAAGTCTGCTCCCAGGATCGCGCTGACCTGGTCGGGACTGTCCGTCGGTTTCGCGCCGAGGACCGTTCCGGACGCAATCACATCCATGTAGAACGCGAGGGAATGTGGTGTCAACTGGTCTTTCCTGGAGGAGGTGAGGCGGCCGACGGCGGTCGCTTCAGCATAGGTGACGGGTACACCATGAAGAGCCGCGGTGACGAGGTCCGAGGAGAGTGGTACGGCGGACGCGGGCTACCACTGCCAACGCAGCTCGGGCTGGTAGGGGCTGCACGCCCGTAGACCGAGACGGGGATGCAGTACCGCCAGGTCGTCCTGGTGGAGGCACCGGTCGCCCGATCCGATCCTTCCGTCGGCGTCGCGCCACCAGATCTGGCGGCCCGATCCGTCGCAGGGGGACACGGTGATCCTCGGAGCGGCGGTGAGGCAGGCGGCCGTCCCCGCGGCCCTGATGGTGCCGTCCACGAAGGTCCACCGCTGGCCCGGACCGCCGTCGCAGTCGGCCGTCGCGACGGCTTCGGCAGCGGGCCGGTCGACGTCCCGCACGAGGCAGCGTTCGACGACGGCCTTCGCACCGGTACGGCCGATCGCCGACCTGATCTCCCCGGAAGCGGGCCGCCGGTGCACCCTGCGGTGCTCCCTCCGCATCCACAGCCGGAAGACCCGGCTGAGGGTGACCTCGGTCGAGCAGGGGACCGTGAAGCAGCCCGCGTGTGCGACGTAGGCGGCGTGCACGGCCTCCTTGTCGCGGCGCTCTCGCCCCGTCAGGTTCGCGGGGAGGAGCGGGAGACCGTAGCCGACGTACGGCGTGACGTCAGGGCGGGCGGGGGAGCGGTAAGCGGCCTTCCTGAAGAACCGCCCCGCCATCTCGTGATCGCTGTGATCGGCAGGATTCGGCGGACCGACGCCGAACGTGGCGCTGTCGTAGTCGAGCGTGAGGACGCGTTCCGCCTTCCGCAGCGCGAGCACCTCCGACAGCACGGAGGTCAGCTCTTCCCCCGTATAGGACGACGCGCCGTCCACCGGCGTGATCGCTGCGATCTGCCCGCGCAACAGCTTGAGCAGGCTCTGTCCCGCGTACCGAGGGCTCCCGACGCCCTTCGGGAACCCGTCGGGCAGCCGGAGGAAGACGAGCCGTACGTCGGGGCGGCCGGTCAGCACGAAGGACACGAGGCTGCGCCTGCGCACGGTGAGGTCGGCCCGGTGCCAGCGGTTCGGGACCCCCGCCATCCTCGCGTAGGCCGCCCGCACGCCCTGCTCCCGGCGCCGTACGTAGGAATCGTCGGTGAACGAGCGCCCTGCGTCGCCGGCCGTCAGGTAGACGGTGCCGACGGAACAGCGGCCGCGTATCAGCCGTTGTACTTCCGGACTGATGAAGAGCAGGTCGTCATCCTGGTGCGCCACGCCGACCAGCGTGCTGCGGCACTCCGCGCCCGGTTCCACGCCCCGACGGAATCCGGCGGGCTGCACCCCGTGGGACTGGGCGGCCCCCGACTGCAGCAGCAGCGGAGCGATCCCGCCGAGCCCCAGGCCCAGCGTCACCAGGAGCATCCGCCGACCCCGCCTCCTCATCACCTCCTGCATGTGCAGCTACCCAGCGGCTCAGATACCACTGCGTCCCCCTTCGGCGGACCCGTCGCTCCACCTGCCGCACACGGCAGTGCGTGTCTGCGTGGTGGTGCGCCGATGCTATGGGCCGACCCGGAACGGCTGCGACAGGAGCGGGCCGATCGGTGGACGCCGTCGTCAGGTTCCCACCGGTCAGCCATGGTCCCGCCGCCCCGGCATCGCGCCTGCGCCGCGCGCGGCTCAGGGCCGCCCGGCGGCCTCGGCTGCCGCATCCCGGACGTCCGGCGCGGGGTGGCCGCACAGCTCGGTCAGGGCGACCAGGGCCGCGGCGGTGTCGCCGCCCACGGAACGGGTCGCTCCCAGCTCCTCCTCCGCACGCGCGAGCGCGTACAGGCCGGTGAAGAGGGCGTCGGGGGCGGCGGCCGAACGGGCCCGTGCCAGGTCCCCGTGGAGGCCGCTCGCGGTCGGCCGGCCGGCGCGGCGGGCCTCCGACCTGGCGGTCCGGGCCGCGAGCAGCGGCCGGTCTCGGACCAACCGGGCCTGCTCGCGCAACCAGACCTCGTGATCCGAACCGGCGCCGGGTCCCAGGGCGGTGCGCAGCCCCATGCCGAGCCGCAGCGTGGTGTCCTGCGCGACGAGGAGGACGCCGGCCCGCTCCCAGACGGGGCGGCAGGGGTCGGGCAGCCGCTGCGCCGCCCACCGTTCCAGCTCCCGGGTCAGCGCCTCGACCCGGTGCCGGACCGCGGCGTGGTGCGGCTCCGCGGCGACGGCGGCGAGCAGCTCGGCGAGCAGCGCGGTGAGGGCGCTTCCCGCGCCGCCGGGGTCCTGCCGGGCCGCGTCGACCATGGTCACGGCGGCCGCCTCCCACACCGGGCCCGCAGTACGCGGGTCGGCGACCAGCCGGGGCAGCAGCCCGACGTGCACGGCCGTGGCCTCGGCCCGCGCCCACTGGTAAAGGACCCGGCAGGCTTCGGCCGTCTGCTGCGGCGTCGGACCGTCCTCCTGGTCCTGGTCCTGGCCGCGGTCCTGGTCCCGGTTCGGGTCCTGGTACTCCCGGGCCCGGTCCTGGTCCTTGTCGTGGTCCGCCGCCGCGGACGCCGCCCCCTCGGCGTGAACCGCACCGGGGGCCGTCAGCAGGGCGTGGCAGACGGCGTTCACCAGGGTCGCGTAGCGCCGTCGCGCCGGCCCCGACAGCTGCCACGGGGAGACCCGCAGCAGGGCCGCCCGCTCGGCGGCGGAGCCGTGTCGGGCGATGTCGTCCAGGCAGGCCGCGACCGGTTCCAGGGTGACGAGGGCGGCCGCCCTCGTCACCGCCGCCGCCCGTACGTCCGGGTGCTGCCCGGGGGCCGTGAACGCAGCGACCAGCGCCTCGCCGGCGAGTGCGGCGGGCAGCCGGTCGGCGGCCAGCCGCACGATCTCCTTGCGACTGGTCACCTTCGAACCCTCGCTGCGGGCCAGCACCGGGCGGAAACGCGCGGCCAGGACCGTGGGGGCCACGTGGGGGCAGATCCGACCGATCGCGTACACCGCCACCCTTGCCCTGTCGTCGGCCGCTCGCGCCAGCAGGTCGGGCAGGACGAGCGCCGGGCGGTCCGCGTACGGGAGCGCGGCCAGCGCTGCCTCGGCCGTCGCCACGTCCGGGGTGGTGGCGAGGGCGCGTACCTGCGCGATGCCGGCGGGGCCGGGGACGGCGGCCAGGGCGCGCAGCAGTGCATCGTCGGGCGCGTTGACGCCCCCGGCCCCGCCCGTGGCGGTCCCGGCGTCGGGGTGGCGGGTGTGCAGGCCGGCCACCAGCCAGTCGGCCACGGCCGCGCAGGCGGCCCCGGTCCAGCGGTGGGCCGCACGCACCACCGGCGGCAGCGGGTACCGCTCGTAGGGGCGGCCGATGTGCTCCACCGGGTGGAAGCGGCCGGCAGGCGGGGCGTCGAGGGGGTGCGCGAGGAGGACGGGCAGCAGATCGTCCGCATCCCTGGCGACCGTCTCGACGACCTGGGGCAGGACGATCGCACTCGGCTCCCCGGCGAGCAGGGCACGCACCCGGCTTCGGCGCAGGCCGCCCGGCGCGAGCCACAGATCCGCGCTGCGGCGGGCCACGCGCTCATCCGACGTGCTGGTCAGGACCCGTTCGACGGCCTTCCCGAGCCACGGCGTGCGGTCCGGCCGGCTGCGGGCTCCGCGCCGGCCACCGCCGCTTCCGCCCAGGCCGGCGAGGGTCTCGGCCAGGGTGAGTACGGGATCCGGGTCACCGACGTCGAGGGCGGCCGTCACGAGCGGACGCAGGGCGCCCACCAGCGCCTCGACCGCCCCGGCCGGCGGGTTGCGGCGCAGCGTGCCCAGGGCGTGGGGGCCGGCGGCGGGGGTGTGCCCGGCCCCGTCCACGCGCAGCAGGGTCTCGACGGCCCAGGCCAGGAGCGCCGCGCCGGGCGTGCCGGGGTGCGCGTCATGGGCGCAGGCCACCCCGCGGGCGACGGTGGCCAGGGCCGTCAGGGAGCCGAACGAGCGGTCGCGGGCCTCCAGGGTGTCCGTGACGATCCGGTGCAGCGCCGCCGGCGGGGCCTCGGCGAACAGACCGGGCGGCACGCTCGACAGCGCGCCCAGGGCCTGGGTCCGTACCGGGTCCTGTTCCGAGCGGAGCCGGTCGGCCAGTTCCGCCACCACCTCGGCCACGGCGGCGCGGCGGCGCGAGCGTGCCGCACAGGCGACCAGTGCCCGCCAGGCCGCGCCCCGCTCGTCCGCGTGGGACCGGCGGGTTTCGGCGAGCAGCGCCGGGGCCGCCTCCTCGTAGGGGAGCAGTCCGCGCAGGAGGAGCAGTTCGCTCGGTGTCGCGCCGCGTGCACGGGCGGCCGCGAGGGCGTGCCGGACGTGGGGTGCGGCGGTAGCGCAGGGCAGTACGCGCAGCAGCTCCCGGGGCAGCGGGGGACGTTCGAGGCCGGCGGCCGCCACCGCGCGCGCGAGCCGGGCCTCACGCGGGCTGCGGCCGTGGCCTCGGGTCGCGTCCAGGACGGGACCGCGCCGGCCGGGCGGCAGCGCGTCGAGGACGGCGGTGAGGACGGTGACGGTGGTGCGCGGGTGTCGGACGGTGGCGAGCAGTTCGTCCTCGGGCAGGGAGCGGACGAACCGCCGCGCGGCGGCATCGGTGAGGGAGGTCAGGACGAGGTCGAGCCGATCCTCCCGCCACAGGCGGGCGACCAGGCGGGGGTCGTGGGTCAGGAAGGCGGGGAGGTGCGCGAGGAGCCCGTGGGGGAGCCGGGCCGGTCCGTGGAGCGAGAACAGGTCCAGGACCCGGCCCGGTTGGACCGCGGCCAGCGCGGCGAGGGCCGGTGCGGCCCGGAACCGCCACCAGTCCTCGCGGGCCGCCTGCGGGAGGGCCTCCGCCTCCCCGGCCAGCCACTCCCACACCACCAGGGGGTGCCGGCGGGTCAGGGCGGGCCAACATGCCAGCGCGGGGTGCAGGACGGGCAGCAGACGGCGCACCGTCTCCGCGGAGCAGCCCGGCAGCAACCGGCCCGCCTCGTGATCCCCCCAGGTCTCGCGCAGCGGTTCCATGAGCGCGTCGGCGAGCCGGCGGATGGCGGCGGATTCGGTGGAGTCGGCGGTGGGGCGCCGCAGCCGGCCGATCAGATCGCGGCGGGCCGCCCCGGTCACGTGGTCGGCGAGGAGGTGCGCGGGATCGGGGGTGATCAGTCCGGCGGCGAGGGCCGTCAGCGCCTGCGTGCGCACGTACCGGTGCGGGTCGGTCAGTCCGGCCGTGAGCACAGCGGTGAGGCCGGCGCCGTGCGCGGGATCGGGGGTCACGGACCGGGCGCAGACCAGGGAGAGGGCGCGGACGTGCGGAACCTGCCGGTCGGGGTCGGCGAGAACGCCGAGGAGGCCGGGCACCTCGGCGGCGGGCAGGGCGCGGACGTGGTCGACGGCGGCGCGCACGCGTTGGCGGTGCGGCAGCGGGGCGAGTTCGGAAAGCAGCCGTTCCGCGGCAGCCTCGTCAGCTCCGGCAGCCCCGTCGGCCCCCACCGGCACGGGTGCAGGGGTGTCGTCAACGCGGGCCGGGGCCGGCTCGCACGCGGCGGCGGATTGGTGTGAAGGGCTGCTCATCCGCCCATCCTGCCGCAGGTGCTCCGCGTTCTCCCAAGCCTTTGCGGGCGGGAGCCGCAGCCGACGGCGGCCGTGGCCCGAGGGTCCGACCGCCGGGGCACGGCTACATGGGGTCCATGGTCGCGCTCTCCGGGCCGTCCTCCTGCTCGATCTTCCGCCGGATGCGGACGGCTTCGTCGGTCAGCCGCTGCTGCTCGGCGCGATCGGTGGCGTGCCGTGCCGCCTGCTCCAACTCTTCGGCCTTCTCACGCATCTTCCGTGCGGCCTCGCTGGGTTGCTTCCCGGCGCTCATAGTCGGTCCTTAGCAGAGGCGAGTCCTGTCACCTCCCACCAAACCAGCAGCACGTGATCCGGCGTCAGCGGCGGCGCCGGGGCCAGCGGCAACTCCACCCCTACGGACGGATGCCGCTGCTGGGCCGGCGCCGAGCAGCGCCGCGGGCGTCGCAGCCACCGCGGCCGCCCGCACACGCCCACCACCGGCCGCGTGCCACGGGCCCACCACCGGCCGAGTGCCCCGTGTCAGCCGCCGTGGAACGGCGTGAGCAGTGGCTGGGCGGTGGCCAGGCAGAGCAGTCCCAGGGATCCCGCGGTGAACGGGACGATGCGCAGCGGGCTGACGAACAGGAAGGCCGTGTGCAGGGGAACGGCCAGGGCGAAGGTGACGGGGGCGGGCAGCAGGCCGAGTGCGCCGAGTCCGAGGAGGAGTTCCCCGGCCGCGGTGGCAACGGCAGCGGCGCGGCAACAGCGGCGTGCGGCCGGGCTGGCCAGCAGGCGGGCGAGCGACGCCGGGTCTTTAGGCCAGGGCGCGAACTCCCGGTTGCCGGCGGAGGCCTGGGAGGCGTTGTAGGCGATGTTGTCCAGCAGGACACCGCCGTTCATGAAGTGCGGTGAGCGGAGTTTGCGGATGCCGGCCACGAGGTAGAGGTGGGCGGCGAAGAAGGAAGCGGGCGGTCCCGCCGCGGCCGGCCACATCCGGCCGGTCACCGCCCACCCCACGGCGGCGAGGGCGAACACACCGGCGAGCAGCACCAGACACACCCAGGTGTACCGGCCGCCCTCGTGGCGCCGGCCGGCGAACAGGACGCCCAGCACAGCGGCCGAGACGAGGGCGAGGGCGACGGCGTCGGACGGTCCGGGGTCGGGCACGGCGTGGACCCGGAGGGTGACGCCGGCCAGCGCCGCGGCCGCCGCCAGCCGGGCGCGAGCGGTGGGGGGGGGGGGGGGGGGGGGGGGCGGGCGGCGGGGGGGGGGCGCGGGGGGGCGGGCGGCGGCGGGGGGGGGGGCCGCGGGGGGGGGCGCGGG
>NZ_JBHXTC010000010.1:134319-157735 GCF_042677605.1 Streptomyces sp. NPDC127106
CGCCCCCCCCCCCGGGGGCGCGCCCCCCCCCCCGCCCCCCGCGGGGGGCCCCCCGGGGGGGGCCCCCCCCCCCCCGGGACGGTAGACGCGTCCGCCAGGAGCGCTCCGGGCGATCGTCCGCAGGTCGGCCCGCACCCGCAGTGCCTGCCAGGCCAGGCCGAGGGCCAGGAGCAGCCCGGCGGCAACGACCGCGGTGCTCACCCGGCCTCGCGCAGGGCGTCCGCCAGTACGTCGAGCTCCCGTCCCGCGGGGAGCCGGGCCAGGTGCAAGCACCGGTCTGCGGGGGTGTAGCGCACCTGCCAGCCGCCGTCGGATCCGATGACGTAGCCCCACAGCGGGGTCGGGGAGCCGCCGTCGGCGAAGAGGGGGCGCAGGTCCCCCAGGGTGAGGAAGTGGCCCTCCGGGGACAGCCCCAGCTGCCGCGTCGACAGCACGGTGCCGTCGGCCCGGCCGTCGCCGCGCCAGAGGTAGGCCTTGGACGAGGCGGAGTACATGCCCCAGGAGAAGGGCCGGTTGGGCGAGGTCAGGGCGCCCCATACGACGAAGGGGACCAGCAGGGCCACCGCTGTCGCGGTCAGCGCGGTGGCGGTCCAGGCGGGCACGGTGCGGTGCCCCGGGTCAGCGGGCGGGCCGGTAGACGGACACGTGGTACGGGCTGTCGTCGCTGAACGGGTCGCCCGCCCAGCTGCCGTACCGTTCACGCAACTCCAGACCGGCCTGCTGCGCCATGAGGTCGAGCTCACCGGCGCCCGCGTAGCGGAAGACGATGTGCACGTGCTCGGTGCGGCCCCGGTCGTCCTTGCGGCCGTTGCCGCCGTTGCCGGCTCCGCCGTCCGCGCCGCCCAGGGTGATCGTGTAGTGGGAGTGGTAGCGCTGCCGGGCGGGTTCGAACCGCCGGTGCAGCGTGACCCGGTCGCTCCCCGGCGTGGGCACCTCATGGCCGTCCGACCAGGCGGGGCCGATCAGGACCTCCGGGACGATGGCGTCCAGGACGAAGGCACCCGCATCACCGACGAGCCCCGCCACACTCCGGAAGCAGGACGACTGCGCCTCCTGGGAGGGCAGTTCGAAGAGCGTGCCCGCGGCCGCGTACACCAGGTCGTACGGGACCCGGGCGGGCGGAAGCCGGGTGAAGTCGCCGATGGTCACCGCGACACGGTCGCCACCGGCCTTGGCCGCCAGCTGTGCCGCCATCCGGGGCGAGGCGTCGATCCCGTCGACCCGGATGCCGCGCCCGACCAGCCGCAGCGCGATCCGGCCCGTCCCCACACCGAGTTCCAGCGTACGACCGCCGGCGCCGGCGCGGGAGGCGAGGAACCCGACGGTGTCCTCGGTCAGCGCCTCCCGCGTGAACCAGCTGTCGTAGCGGTCGGCGAACCGCCGCGCATAGGACGGGTCCGCACCGGTCGCCGGATGCTCGGTGTCCTCGCCGGTCGGGACGGGTGAGTGAGGGGGGACGGGCACGTGTTCCTCCTGGGAACGAGCTGGTGGCCGAGGGTCGGCCGGGGCGGCCGGGTCAGCCGAGCGGGTGCGGGGGCGGGTGGCAGGAGCCGTCCGGGGGCGCCGGCTCGTCCGCCGGCAGCCGGCGGGCCCCGGGGGCGACCACGCGTACGACCACCAGCCCGCCGGCTCCGGCTCCGCCGATTCCGGTCGCCCCGGCTCCGCTGAAGGTGGTGGCGACCTCGACGACGTCCTCCTCCGTCCGATCTGCGAGGGCGAGGGCGAGGGCGAGGTGCGGTGTCCGGGCAGGGGGCGCCGGTGCGCCGGGCGCCGGCCAGACGCCGCCGAGCGCCCCGCTCAGCAGGTGGGCGAGGCTGTCCTGGCGGTGGAAGGTGTGCAGGGCGTGTTCGAGCGGGCCGCTGGGCGGCCGGGACGGGGGTTCCTCGCGCATCCGCTTCCACACGGAGCGGGCGCTGGTCGTGCCCATGCTCCAGCGCACCATCAGCGCCTCGTGCACGGCGGAATCGGCAGCCGGCGCGAGGTCCCCGGTCGTGGCCCGGCAGCCGAAGCTCTGGCGGGCACCGTCCGGCGTGTGCAGGCAGGCCACCACGCAGGCCGTGCCCGCCGGCCCGGGCAGCACCAGACACCGCTCGCGCATCCCGAGCACGGTGAGCGCCTGCCGCAGCGGCTCGGAGAGCGGCGCCGGCCCGGCTGGCGCGAGGCGCGGCGCGGCGGCGTACCAGGCATGTCGCAGCAGGTCCCGTTCCAGGACCTCGAGGACGGCGTGGCGCCGGGCCGAAGCGCGGTCCGGGTGCGCCGCGAGGCCGGTGGAGCCCGGGCGCAGCGGTGCGCCGCAGTCCGGGGGCGGACGGTGGGCCAGGTGGACCGCGCAGGCCGGGACGAGGACTTCGCCGGCGCCGGTGAGCGATCGGCCCGGCACCCAGGCCAGCATCATGTCGCGCACCCGCGGTACCCGCCGCAGTTCGTGCCATGCCGCCGGATCCAGGCAGGGCCGTCCGCGGCGCCGCAGCACCCCGTACGAGGCGACGACGGCGCCGGGCGCCGGGCGGTGACCGGACAGGACGTTGTGCACGCGTTCCATCAGCTCGCCGCGGGCCCGCCGTTCCACGTCCGCAGGGTCGGTTCCGATGGCCGAACCGATGAGCACCCGCCGGCCGCCTGCTGCGTCGTTGACGGCGAACACGCGGCTCGCGGCAGCGACCCGGCCGAGGACGACCCGGTCGGCACCGGGGAACGGCCGGTGGAGCTGCACGGGCCAGGCCACCGGGGCCGGGCTCTCCCCGTTCGCCGGGGCCGGGCGGTCGGTGAGGGGGACCGGCCGCTCACCGGCGCCGGACGCTCCACCGCCGTTCACCGGGCGGCCCGGGCGGCCCGTGGCCCCTCGGCGGCGAAGACCGCCCGCCCCTGATCCAGCAGGGTCCGGCCCGCTCCGGTGAGCGCTTCGGTGTGCCCGCTCAGCGTGGCCGCGCCCCGCCGTCCCAGGTCCAGCAGTACGTCGTGCCGGGCTCGCACGGCCGCCGTGTCGGGGAGCCGACGGTAGAGCAGCACGCTCCGCGCCAGCACCAGGACCTGCTGGAACAGTCCGGCCAGCGGGCGCGGATCGGACCGCAGCGGGGTCTCCAGAAGTGCTCGGGGGCCGGCCGGCTTGAGGAACGGGGTGGTGGCCGCTGCCGCGTCACACCGGTTGTGGGCGCCCTCGTGGACGAGTGCCTCGGCGAGGCGGAACCTACCCGGCAGGTGTTCCTCGTCCTCCCCGCCGGTCAGCCGGGCGGCGTTGACGAACGCGGTGCCGTGCACGGTGAAGTCGGTGAATCCGTTGACGCCCCACCCGGAGAGCAGCGCTATCTGGCGCAAGGTCACCGCCAGTTCCCCGGCCATCTCCGGCCACGCGTCGCGCAGTACCCGGCAGGTGCCGTCGAAGACCTGCCGTCCGGCGGGGTCCCAGTCGGCGACCGCCACGGTGACCGCGGCCCCGCCGGGCCCGGGCTCCGGGATCTGCCGCACGGCCCGCCGCAGGCTCTCCGCCAAGTGGCTCTCACCGCCCGGAGCCAGATCCACCGGCCATCCGGTCCGCAGGGCCGTGGCCGACGCGCGGGCGGCGCTGTGCCGGGCCCGCAGGACCCACTGGTCGAGCTCGTCCCGGCACCGCTGCCGCCCGGCGGGCGGAGACTGCTCGCGGCGGAGCCGGTGGGCCACCGCGTGCACTCCCGGATAGCGCAGGTCCTCCCGGCGCCACTGGGCCGGGTCGCATCCGGCGGCCGACAGCGCGCCGGCCACCAAGTCGCTCAGCCGTTCCTCGTCGCCCGCTGCCTCCGCCGCTCCCGGTTCGACCCGCACGTGCCCTCCGTGGAATCCCGCGTCAGTCTTCGTACGCCAGTCCTCCGCACGCCGGTGGCCGGGCCGTTGTCGCACGGCCCGGCCACCGCCGGAGTCCGTCCGGTCAGTCGGGTACGTCCACCATCAGGGCGAACTCGGGGAGTTCCCCGCCGTCGACGGCCTCGACCTCGACTTCGTACTCACGTGCCTCTTCCATGCGTACTCCTTGTCCGCGTCGGAGATCCGGAGGTACCGCCTCCCGTCGGCAGCAGGGAGGCACCCCCGACAGTGGCAGTCCCACGGCGGTTCGGCAACGGCTCCATTGCGTCAGCGCGGCACCGGTCCGGGCGTCCGGTTCCCGCGGGTCCCCGGTGGCCGTGGAACTGCCGCCCCCGAGCCCGTCCGCGGCTCCTCCACGGCCGACCGCAGCACAGGGGGCAACCGGTTCCCGGCGGTCCCCCGTGGTCGTGCGGCCCTCGCGGGTACCGTCGCCCGTCCGGGCGGGCCCGGCGCACCGCGGGGCCCGGTACTGCGCCGGAGGCACCGCGTACGACGGCCCCGTCCGAGGGCACGGCTCTTCGAGCCGCCCGCATCCGGCTGGTTCCGCACGGGGGTTCGGGCTGCCTGCGGCCGTCCCGCTGCTGCATCCGAAGCCGTCGCTGACCGCGCGGGCGCTACTCGGCTTCGACGGTCGTGATCCGTTCGAGAACCTCCGCGTAGAGGCGGCGTTTGTCCGGTCGGACGTGGACTGCGGCACGCCTGAGGGCGGGGATCGCCGGCGCGCCCATCGCGATGAGCCCCTCGGCCGCAGCCCTGCGGACGACGGGGTGGGAGTGCTCCAGCAGTCGGGTCACGGCGGGGATCGCAGGTGCCCAGGACGCGTGGCAGAGGGTCCGGATCGCGGTGCGCACCAGGTCCGGCCGGCGGTCATCGAGCAGGATCGACGTGTGGTGCAGGTAGGTCTGCCGGTCCAGCATGACCCGCGAGGTCCGGTGGGCGTGCAGGCGGACCTTGGGCTTGGGATGACGCAGCAGCTCACCGATCAGGTCCCGCAGGCCGGGATCCGGGTCCGGCTCCGGCCCCTGGTGCCCCTCGACCAGTCGCATGAGCGCCTGGCGTACGTGCACCGGGTCGCCGGTGCGGGCCAGGTCCAACAGCTCCCGCCGGGACCAGGACGGTGACGCTCCCGCTGACCCGGCGGGGCCACGGTCACGGAGCGCTGCCAGCACAGCGGCGTCCTGCCGTACGGCGTCCGGGCTGCGCAGCGGACCCTCGACGAGGACCAGCCTGTCCGCGAGGTCGTCCCGTTCTTCGGCGCGCAGCCGCCGACAGGTCTGCGTCAACGCGGGGGTGCGCAGCAGGGGGCGTTCGCAGAGCAGGTCGAGGAACCCCCAGGCGCCGGCGTCGAGGCGGTCGCCGAGGCGCTCCGCGAGCACGTCGGCGGGGGCCAGGCGCAGCGCCCGCCCGGCTGCGGACCTGCCGGCCGGCGGGTCGTGCTCCCACCATTCCAGCAGCAGCGGGACCAGTGGTTCGAGGTCCTGCGGGTCGAGCCGGCTCGCCACGAGGGCCACCCTGTCGTGCAGGATGCCGTCTGCGCGGAGTTCTGCCTCGCCGACGGCGCTCAGCGTGCGGGCCAGGTCGGCACCGACGGGTATGTCGATGCGGCCTCTCAGGAATGCTCGGAGCACGGGAAGCCTGGCCTCGGGCTCGGGCCAGGCCGAGAGCGCCAGGGCCGCAGTGTGCCGGCGGTCCGGAGCGGAAGCCCCCAGCATGGCCAGCAGGCGGTCCCGCAGGGGGGTCGAACGGGGCTGGTCGAGGTCGTCGACGTGCACGGTCCGCGGTGGTGGTGCCGGCGCACGGGTGGTCTCGGTGATGGTCCAGGGCGGTGCGTCGAGGGGCTGGATGTCCGTCATCCAGTCGATGAGCGAGGAGCGGACCTCCGGGCCGGCAGAGGCGTGGACAGCGATCAGGGCGGCCAGGCGGTCCCGGGAGCCCGGCATGCCGTCGTGCTGTCCGCCGAGTCGGCGGAACTCCTCCAGGGTGCTCGGCGTGCGCACCGCGACGGTCAGCGCGGCCCGCCACGCCCCGCCCTCGGCCGGCGCGGTGGCTGCCGGGGCTTGCGGAGCCGCAGCGAACGCGTCCCGCAGCACAGCCGTCTCGGCCTGCCGGGGATCGGCGTCCAGCCGGGCCGACGCGAGTGCCTGCTCGAGGTCGGCGCGGACCAGCACCGCGCCGAGGCTGCGCAGCAGCGTCAGCGTGGCCGGGCTTCCCGCGGGCGGGGAGGGCAGCGCGCGTACGGCGCGGGCGACTGCCGGCTGCTCGACCGCCGACAACGTCGGCGCGACCGCTTCGAGTACGGCGATGAGGTCGCGGCGGTCTGCGGTCGGGGCCTCGGCGAGCCCGTCGAGCAGGGTCCGGGTGGACCGGGCGAACTCCTTCAGTTCCCCGGTGGTCCACGGTGCGGGGCAGAGCCGGAGCGTGAGCCGCAGTACGCGGCCCCGGAGAGCGGGTTCGGAACCGGCCAGGCGGAGCCAGTCCGCCAGCATGGGCCGCAGCACCCGCAGCCGGGCGGGGTGCGGGAGCCCGTTCCGTTCGGCGATGCGTAGCGCGACCGACGGATTCCAGCCCTCCGCCGCCAGTGACCTGGCGTCGAGGTCCGCTCCGATGTCCACCGCTGACGGCGGGGCGGCGGGCGCGACGACCCCGTGCCTGGCCATGGCCGTCGAAAGGTCCTCGATCGTCCCGGCAGCGAGGCCGACCCGGCGGCTCGCCACCAAGGCGAGCAGGGTCGGTGCGATCCGCGAACCCTGGTCGTCGAGCGCGAGGATCGAGTGCGCCGGCAGCGTTCCGTCGAGGCCTTCCAGCAGCAGCTCGCGGGCGCGGCCGTCTTCGCTGTGTTCGGCTGCGGCCAGGACGGTCGCCAGGTACGCGTCGCCGAGGACGGCGCGCAGCGCCTCGACGAGCGAGCCGCGCAGGCCCGGGTTGTCGTGACGTCCGAGCCAGAACAGCAGTGCCGGTACCGCCCGGGGCGTGCCTGCGCGGACCAGAGCGTTGGCGGCGGTCTTCTTGATGTTCATGTTCGGATGGTCGAGACATGCGGCGATCGTGGTGGAGGCCCACCGGGCCCGTGCGTGACCGAGGGCGAGCAGCGCCTGCCGGACGGTCTGGACGTCCTCGGCGGCGGTCAGCGCGATCAAGGTCGCCGACAAGGCTTGCGCATCGTCCCCCGTGGCGTCGCGGGCGAGCAGTGCGATCACGTGCTTGCGCACGTGCCGGTCGCGGTGCCGCAGCAGGCGGTGAACCCGCGCACGGGTATGTGCGTAGGGGGATCGGAGCAGGAGTTCCAGCAGGATCGCCTGCTCGCCGCTCGACAGTCCGGGCCGCTCCAGCAGATCCAGCGCCATGGTCGCGACGAGTGCGTGGCCGGCCTCCTGGGCCGTCGCCGTGTCGAGCAGGCAGGACGGCCTGATCCGCCCCCGCTCGTGGAGGCGGCGGCCCAGGCCGTGTACGGCGTCCAGGACTTCCTGGGGCACCACTGGCTCCGCGGCCTGTCGGCGTGGTCGAGTCGTGGGGCGGTTCCGCCCGGCTCCCGGGACGCCGCCAGTTCGGCCACGACGCGCAGGAGGAGGTCCGCGACGGCCGGCAGCGTGCTGGCGCTGCCGTGGGCGGCCAGTCTGCACAGTGCCGCCATCGGCTCGTCGGGGACCAGACGGGACGTCAGGAAGGCCAGTTCCTGTTCGTCCGGGCCACCGAGGTCGGCCGCGATGCGCGCGGGCAGATCGAGGGGGTCGAGACGGGTGAGGAGGGCGCGCCGCTGTGACGGGTCGTCGGTCAGGTGCCACAGCACCTCGAGGGCGCCGTGGCGTACCGCACGCAGGTGCGGCGCGATGACGCCCGTGCCGTCTTCCGCGGCGAGACCGAGTCCGTCCCGCAAGGCCGTCACGGTCCGGTGCCCGCCGATGGCCTCCAGAGCGTCCAGGGCCGCTGCGGGCGCCGACGGCAGGAGAGCGAGCACGGCGTCTTCGGCGTCCGCGTGGCGCAACGCACGGATCGCGTCGAGGAACGGCCCGGGCACGGGAGCCGAGGGAAGGACGCGTGTGATCGCGTCCCCGATCGGAAGCTCCCCTGCCCCCTGTCCGGCGAGGGCGACCAGCAGCGCGAGCCGCCGGGGCCAGCTCGCATCGTCGGCCGCCGCGTCCACCAGTACGCGGAACATCACCCGTCGGCTGGTGAACAGGATCGTCGCGACCTCGTGGGCCGGGATGGAGTGATCGGCCAGTGCGAGGCCGACGATGGACGGGACGTGCGGACCGTCCGGGAAGTGCCCGCGCCGGTGGAGCCCGTGCAGGAACGTCACCGCAGGACCGCCGAACAGCAGCGGGTCCCGTCCGGCGGTGTCCGTCACTGCGCCGATGTCACTACGGTCCGCCAGGTCGCCCAGGAGTTCCATGCCGCGCCGGCGAAGACCCGGTGGCAGATCCGGATCGTCGATGACCTGCCGCAGCAGCCCACCGTGCCCGTGACGGGCCGCTGCCGCGAGCGCGGCATCGGCCACCTCGGGCCGTGTGATCACCGAATCGGCGGCGAGGAAGGGGGGCAGGAGCTCCTGCGGAAGGGGATCCAACGTCGCCCACGGCTCGCTGAGTTCACCCAGCGCGGCGGCGACGACGTCTGCGCTGCGAACATCGAGCAGGCCGATCGCCCGTGCGCGAACGAGCGCGGGAGCCAGCAGACCGGCGTGCAGTCCCTGCCGGGCCAGTCGTAGCGCCGCGGCCTGCAGGACCGGCTCACCGCTGTCCGCCAGCTCGTTCACGAGCTGCTCGGGCAGGTGCGCGCAGGTGACGGTGGTTTCCCGCACTGCCTGGTACAGCAGTTCGCCGGCGGGCTCCTTCCGGATCACTGCCGGGTCGTTCAGGAGCTCAGCGCGCAGCCAAGCGATCCGCACCCGTGCCGGCAGTGCAGCCGTACGCCACGACGGCCAGCGGAGCCCCCGTCGATACGGCCCGAGTCGTTCGTAGAGCCGGGCCAGGACCAGCGCCGCCTCCGGCGGTCCCTCCAGCGACACGGGCAGCAGTTCCGCGAGGTGGGCCATCTCAAGGTGGTCGCCCGTCCGGCCCGAGCCGACGCGCTCGGCCAGCAGGACCAACCCGAGGTGCCGCGTGAGGGCGTCCTCGTGCCGGATGAGACCTTCGAAGACGGCCGGCGGACGGAACGGCGCGTCGAGATGGCTGGTCAACCAGTCGACGTCGGCTCGACGCACCGCATCGTGGAAGTGTTCGTCTGCCGTCGTCGTCATCATCGGATGCTAACCGGGGCGTTCCCGGCCCGCCAACGAGATCCGCCCGACTCGACACCGGGGGCGTGGCGGTGCCGCGCCGGCCCCGGCGGCCGGCCGTCCGACGAGGGGCCTCTCCTGCCGGGAGCTTCCCGGCAGGAGAGGCCGAAGGGCTCACCCGTCAGGTGCGGTACGCGAAGTAGACCGCGTTCGGGTAGGACGCGATGATGCTCGCCAGCGACTTACGGTACGTGTTGGTGGAGTGGTACGTCAGGTACGGCATTCCGTTGCCGCTCCGGTACGTGACCATCATGGAGTGGTCCTTGGACCCGTCCCGGTTGAAGTCCACCTGCACGATGTCCCCGATGTCCGCCTGGTAGACGTTCGCCAGGTTCGTGGCCCGCTGGTTCGAGAGGGTGAACCAGGCCCACTCGTTCGCGCCGACCCAGGAGTCGCTCTGGCGGGTCCCGTCGTACCACCAGTTCCGGTAGTCCGTGGAGGTGCCCGGAACGCTCTTCCAGCCGCCCGCCTTCAGCGCCTGGCTGATGAAGTTGGTGCAGTCGCCCCCGGCCCCGTTGAACTTCCGGTACGCGGGGTTGTAGTTGCGCCAGTGCTTCTCCGCGTACTTCGCCATGGCGGCGTAGTCGTAGGCGCCCCCGGTCTTCGCCTTCGGCTTCGGCGTAGCGGGGTACTTCGTGGAGGCGGGCGTGCCGTCGGGGTACTGCTTGCCGTCGTCCTTGACGACGTTCACCTTGGCCGCGACCGGCTCGTTGACGGCGACGGGGCCGTCGTTCTGGGACTTGATCGAGGTCAGTTCCCAGGCGCCGCCGCGCTTGCTGGTGAGGGTCAGCTCGTAACGCGTCCCGATGTCCGTCGTCGCCGGTTCGTCCCCCCGAAGCTTCTTGTAGGTGAGCGTGGTCTGCTCGGTGACCTGGACGACCGCCTTGCCGCCGGTGACCGTGGCCTTCTCCACGGCGACGCGGGTGTCGGCGCCCGTGTAGGCCTCGCCGAGTTCCGCCAGCCGCGTCTTGCGGGAGCGCAGCGACTGGAGCGCGGCGTCCTCGTCCTTCTTCAGCTGGGCCGACATGCGGGCCTTCGCGGCGCCCGGCCCGGAGCCGGGGCGCCCCGCCTGGTCCTCGACCAGCGCCTGGGTGCGCTGGGAGAGGACGTCGTCGGCGATGCGGGCGAAGGCGTCGGCGGTGGCGCGGTCGGCCTCGCGGGGCCCGGTTTCCGCGTTCGCGGAGTACGCGAGCATGCTCCCGGACGCCAGGGCTACGGTCAGGGCCGCGATGGCGGCGGGCCTGAACCTCTTAGGTATCACTCTGTTTCCCCTTGTCACCCGGTCCGCACGAACCGGGGGACGGAATCTTCGCACAACTACGCGACTGTTTCGCCATGTTCCGCTTCGTCGCCCGCCACCCGGCGGGAGTCGCCCCGTGCGCCGGGCGACCCGCCTCCGCTTGATCATCGGCTGCGCCCCCCGATCGCACGGCGTGATGCCCCCCACCACCGGTCCGACCTCATGGAAAGTGCATCTAGGGTGGGCGGGGAAAGCAGATCAGAGGGGGCATTCGGAGTGGGCAGGAAGGATATGGCCGCTAGAGGGCGATCTCGGGACGGCCGGACGGCTCCGGAGGGCGGCGACGCCCCCGTCTCGGGCCGTCGGGGGAAGTCGGGGGCGCGCCGCCGGCCCCGGCAGCGGACCGTCCGGCTTGATGGCGTGGCGCAGACCGTCACGCGGGCCCTCGCCCCGGCCGTCGCCGCGGCGCGGCCCCAGCTGCGACGCCTGCGGCCCGACTTCCCGAGGCCGGGCCGCACGGGCTGGCGCCGGTGGACGCCCTCGTGGCGCCAGTGGCTGGGCGCCTGCGTGTACGCGTTCCTGGGCATGGTGGGCTTCGTCGCCATCGCGTACGCCAGTACGGACATACCCGACGACCTCAACTCATTCGCCACCCAACAGGACAACGTCTACTACTGGGCCGACGGCACGACGATGGCCCGGACGGGCTGGGTCCAGCGCCAGGAGATGCCGCTGGGCAAGGTGCCCCCCAAGGTCCAGGGAGCCGTCCTCGCGGCCGAGAACGCGAGCTTCTACTCGGATCCCGGAGTCTCGCCGTCCGGCCTCCTGCGCGCGGTGCGCGCCGCCGTGACGGGCGGCGAGACCCAGGGCGGGTCCACCATCACGCAGCAGTACGTGAAGAACGCCTACCTGAACCAGGACCGCACGCTCTCCCGGAAGTTCACCGAGATGCTGCTCGCCCTCAAGCTGGACAACCAGAAGGAGAAGGAGCAGATCCTGGAGGACTACCTCAACACCAGCTGGTTCGGGCGCGGCACCTACGGTATCCAGCGCGCCTCCCAGGCGTACTACGGCAAGGACGTCTCGCAGCTCAATCCCAGCGAGGGTGCTTTCCTGGCCTCCCTCCTCAAGGGCGCCGGGCTGTACGACCCCACCCTCAGCAAGGAGAACCACGAGCGGGCCGTCGAACGCTGGAGCTGGATCCTGGACCGCATGGTCGAGACCGGCCAGCTCTCGCGCGCCGAGCGCGCCACCTACACGAAGTTCCCCGAGCCCTCCAGCTCGTCCCTGGTCGGCATTCCCGGCGCACAGACCGGCTATCTCGTCGAGATGGCCAAGGCCTACACGATCAAGGCGAGCCACCTCAAGGAGTCCGACTTCGACCTCGGCGGCTACCAGATCTACACCACCTTCGACCGGGCCCGGATGACGGCCCTGACCGCCGCCGTCCAGGAGGCGCAGAAGGGCTTCGACGCCGAGCGGCGGCCCGACACCGACAAGTACGCGAAGATCGGCGCGGCGAGCGTCGCTCCCGACGGGCGGCTGCTCGCCGTGTACGGGGGCCCCGACTACCTGAAGCAGGGCTTCAACGAGTCGAACGCGACGACGATCCCGGTCGGCACGGCGTTCACGCCGATCGTCTATGCGGCCGCGCTCGACGAAGGGGTGGTGCGCACGCGCGGCAAGGACCGTACTCCCGTGTCCCCCTCCTCCCTCTACGACGGCAACGACCAGGTGACCGTGCAGACGCCCGAGGGCCCGTACTGGGACCGCAGCGGCAAGGTGGTCAAGGGGCGCAACGACGGCGGACGCAACTGGGGCCAGGTGACCTTGCGGCAGGCCGTGGCCAACTCCGTCAACACCCCCATGCTCCAGCTCGGCCTCGATGTCGGTCTCGACCGGGTGGAGGACTTCGCCCGGCGCTCGGGGCTGCTCGAATCGAGCCTCGGGCCGCGGATCCCCGGATTCGCGCTCGGGGAGAACTCGATGCCCAGTGCGATCCGGATGGCCGGCGCCTACCAGACCTTCGCCGCCGACGGCATGCACACCGACCCCTACTCGGTGCGTTCGGTGACCCGCAACGGCGCCGCCGTGCCGATCGATGCGCCGAAGCCGACCCGGGCCGTGACGGCGAAGACCGCCCGCGCGGTGACGGACGCCCTGCGCGACGCCGTCACCGAGGGCTCGGCGAAGACGGTCGGCAAGGCGCGCGCCGGCGCGGCGGGCAAGACCGGAACGACCGCCGCGAACACGGCGGGCTGGTTCGTGGCCAGCACGGAGCAGGAGTCCACGGCCGTGGTGGTCTACCGGATGTCGCTGACCGACCTGGTTCCGCTGCCGCTGACGGGGCTGGGGGGCGACGCCCCGAACACGCCCGGCAGCGAGCGGGCGGTACGCCTGTGGGGGGACTACATCAAGGCGGTCAAGTAGCCCGGCTGCGGGACCGCCGGGAGGAGCGCGCCTCCCGGCGACCCCGCGGGGCGCCTACTTGACCAGATCGGCCCAGTCCGGGGCCTGCGCGGGGTCGAGCGAGCGCAGCCGGGCCAGGACCTTCGGGTCCTGGGCGTCGAGCCAGTCCGCCAGCTCCCGGAAGGACACGCAGCGGACGTCCTGGCGCGGGCAGACGTCCCGCATCACGTCCTCGACGGCCTTCATGTAGATGCCGCCGTTCCAGTCCTCGAAGTGGTTGCCGATGAACATGGGCGCCCGGCTGCCGTTGTAGACCCGGTTGAACCCGTTCATGTACGAGCCCCGGGTCTGCGCCTGCCAGGCGGCGAACTTCGCCGGGTCCCCCTGGGTGCTGTCGCCCGACTGGTTGTAGAGGAAGTTGAAGTCCATCGAGAGGACCTGCACCTCTTTGCCCTGCAAGGGCAGGAGCTGGAGGGGAAAGTTCCAAATGCCGTCCTGCTTGGACGGCCACAGCTGGAAGTCTCCCGAGGAGCTCGCGTCATAGCGCCAGCCGTACGGCTTGATCGCGGTCAGGAGGTTCTTCTGGCCCTCCAGGCAGGGCGCGCGGCCGCCGACCACTTCCCGGTCCGGGTCGAAGGGCAGGGGTGCCTCCTTGGTGAACCCGGTGTTCGTCTTCCAGTTCTTCATGAACGAGTACGTCTGGTCGATCTCGCTCTTCCACTCGGCGGGGCTCCAGTCCCCACCGCCCTTGGGGCCGCAGAAGTGCCCGTTGAAGTGCGAACCGATCTCGTTGCCGTCGGTCCAGGCGCCGCGCAGCTGCGTCAGTGTGCTCTTGATGTGCGGGACGGTCGGGTACGAGATGGCGGCCGAGCCCTGGCCGTGCTGCGGCGGGTGGTAGAGCATCTTCTTGTTTTCCGGCAGCAGGTAGATGCCCGTGAGGAAGAACGTCATGTGGGCCTTGTTCTCCTTGGCCACCTGACGGAAGTGCGAGAAGAGGCGGTCGTCGCCCTCCAGTGCGCCGTCCCAGGAGAAGACCACGAACTGCGGCGGCTTCTCGCCGGGCTTCAGCCGCTCGGGCTTGAGCTGCCCCGGCTGCGGCCCGGTGTAGGAGGTGGATCCGTCGCCCAGTACCTTGACCTTGCCGTCCCAGGGCTCCTCGCCCTTCGCGGCGGCAGCCCCGTTAGGGGCCGCGAGCCTCGCGTCGCGCTGGGCCGCCCCCGAGTCGCCGCCCAGCGTGAAGGCGTACGTCGTGGCACCGGCCCCGGCCAGGGCCACCACCGCGATGCCTATGCCAAGGCGCTTGCGGTTCTGCGCCTTCCTGTGCACCTTGCGGGCACTGCGGGATTCCGCCCGGGTGCCCCGGGTACCCGGAGCGGCGTCGGTATCGGCCAACGCAGTCGTCCCCCCTGATTGCCGCAGCCGCGCCGCGCGTGGATGGTTCGTATGAATATAGAACTTGTCGGCACTCCTCCCGTACCTCGGGCCCCTCGGATACGCCGTTTCACAGCCATCTCACAGCCATGTGTCCTACGTCACAGTCCGGAATGTGAAATCCGGCGACTCCGCATCGATGAAGTGATGAACTCCGAAGCCGAGTGCGGCCTGCGGCGCGGGAGCGCACCGAATCGCAGCGGGTCGCGGAGGTCCGCGGGTGGCGGGAACCCCGAGCGCGACTCCGCTTCCTCGCGGGACCGCACGAAGTCGGTGATCGAAGAGCCGTCGGGGCATTCGGTGCATACCAGGACAACTGGGCGTCGACGCGGCGCCACGACGTCGCGACGGAGGCACCACATTCTCCGCCACCCCCCTTAACTGGTGGGTACGGGGCAAGAAGTGCGTCTCGCTACGTTGCTCGGCGTCAGGACGGCCCGGGGCGACCGCCGAGACCGCACGCGCCCCGGGACGTCCACCGAAGAGCGAGCGACCTCTGGAGAAGCACCATGCGACGTCAACGAGGCTTACGTGCCGTGCTCCTGGCCGTAGCCCTTGCCTGCACCACCGGACTGGGTGGTGCGGTCCAAGCCCACGCGACACCCGCTGCCGCCACCGCCACCGCGGGCACCGGACCGGTGCAGCTGCGGTACACGGGTACCGGCGGTGGCCCCCTGAACATCGCCCAGCGCGCTGCCTACGAGGCGGCTCTGGCGAAGGCGGCGGCCACCGGCTTCAACGGTTCCCAGTGCCGCATCACCAACGGGACGGACTTCCCTCACGTCGGGGGCTACTGGACGTCGACCCGGGAGATCACCTGCGTCGGGGAGCCGGCCGTCCCCGTATCGCAGCTGAGCCTGGACCGCCATCTGAAGTCCGGCAAGGACCATCTCAGCAGCGTCTGGCATGTGCCTGACGGATACCAGCGGGAAGGCAGCCTGGGCCGCGTGTTCACCGCGCCGACGGCCGGCACGCATCCGCTGTACTTGTGCGTCGTGCGGGGGGACCATTTCCTCTCCGCCGACGTGAACTGTGAAGGGCAGCAGTACGTGACCCGCCTCGGCTGGATTCACGACAGCCCTCCGGCCGGCGCAGCCAGTGCACCGGTCTACCGGTGCCTGGTCAACGGCAGTCGCGAGCTGTTCGAGTCCAACGACGCCAACTGTGAGGGACAGATCCGCCCCGGCGGGCCGCTGGGGTACGCCCTCACCGGCTGACCAGGGGTTCTTGAGCAGTCAGTACCGACGACCGGCGGCGACGCCCTGCCGCACGAGGAAACACGGCCACGCCCGGACAGTTTCACCGCGGGGCGTGGCCGTGCTGTCGGGCCCCTTCGCGACCGGCCCATGGCCAGGCCGGGGCCCGGTCCCGATCACCGCCCACCCCCCACCGGGCGATGTCCGGGGCGAGGCGACCGCGCAGGTCGAGGCCGTCGGTGCGGCGCGCTTACCCTCAGGTGGGCATGTTCAGGCCGTCCTCACGAACTCGCTGGGCCAATTCGATCTTCGTATGAGCCGGTCGGCCGGTCGGCCGGTCTTCCGGTACTTCTCCTTCACCTGGTCCAGATAGAACTTGGCGGTGTGGACGCTGATGCCCGCGCGCCGGGCCGTCGCCTTGAGGGTCAGTCCGGAGGCGTAGTCGCACAGCACCTGCCGTTCCCGCGGCGCCAGGCGAGGCCGGGCCGGGCCGGTGTCGTTGGCCCAGGCGAACGCGAGTTCCGGAGAGTGCGCGGTGTCTCCCGCGGCCACGGTCTCCACGGCTTCGACGAGTTCGTCCAGGGCGTGGTCCTTCCTCAGATAGCCGTCGGCTCCGCCGCCACGGCCGCCACGACTCGGGCCCGGTCCGTGATCGTGCTGATGACCAGGACCCGGCTGCCCCTCGCACGGATCCGCCGCACCCACCGTCACGAAGAGCGCGGCATCGGCGCCGGCACCACCCCGGGGCCGGGCGACGGCAGCCGCGGCGGCGCCGAGGTGGGCAGCCCTGTACAACGCGGCGGCCAGTACGGCCAGCCGTCGCGCACGCTGGAGTCCCACCCATGCCTCCCCACACACCGTCCCCCTGTGCACCCGCCCAAGGGGCGGGTACCGGCCCTTCAGTCCAACTCGTGACGTTTGTCCACGGCAAGGCTGTCTTCGGACACAGATCGCCGCCGATGACCGGCCGCCCCCGATGCGGGCGCGGCCGCGGCACCGCTGGCGGGTGCTGCCCCGTGGGGTACGGCGCCGTACGGCGGCTGGGCGGATGCGGCAGGCGGCACCGCCACCGGCCCCTCGGTCCCGGCCGGCGCACACGACGACGGCTGCCCGCGGCTGCGTACCACGGTTCAGTGGCAGTACGGATGCCAGGGGGGATCCACGCGGGCCACCGTGGTCGCACCGCACCCCGCGGACTGACCGTTCGGGATCGCACATGACCCGACCGGACACCCCTGCGGCTCCCGAGGAGAGAACACGATGCGAGCACGCCCGGTCGTTGCCGTCGGCTCCGATCCCACCCCGGAGGGGCCGGCCCCCTTCGCCCAGCCCGCCGAAGGCTCGAAGCCGCCCACCGCGAAACCGTCCGCTGCCCTTCAGGCAGGTCGATCACCGGGGCGAACCGCGGCGGCAGTGCGGGTGCGTGCGGTCATGACGGCGGCGGTCGTTGTCGCACTGACAGGAGTGTCGTGCACGCCGCCGGGACCCGGGTCGGACCAGGACGGCGGAGCACCGCAGTCTTCGACCACGCGGTCGCAGGGCCCGTCACCGATGCCGTCCAGCACCCCGAAGCCGACGAAGCCCAGTCCCCCCGTCACGGAGGACGACGCCCCTGGCGCGATCACCGTCGTCCGTGTCACTCCGAACGACTCGGACGGCAAGGGCTTCTACGTGTCGTGCAAGGACATCAAGGTCGACCTCACGCTCAAGGCCTTCGACGGACGGGCCCGGTGGCAGGCCCGCGCCGTCACCGTCAATCTGGAGGGCATCGCTCCGCGTACTCGCCCTCTGGCCGGCGTCCCCCTCGCGCGCGGCGTCGTGCTCGAACCGTCCTCGGGAGTGGTGGGAACGGGGCAGACCCGGACACTCCGCATCCGTGGCACCTACACCCCGCCCCCGGACGGGCCCCGGGCGTTCTGGGCGGCCATCGACGACGGTTATCCCTCCAGGAGCCCCCTGAAACTCATCTGTCGATGAACCTGAGCAGGGCAGGCCAGGGCAGCGGCCGCGGCGGCGGAGTCGGGCGAGGCCGCCACGAGACCTCGGGCGCCCTCGCTCTGCTCGCTGATCGTTTCGAGGTGGCAGCCGTAGGCAGATGTCAGACGGTGCCTCGCCAGGCGCCGGTTTCGGCACCGCGGTCTTCGATGAAGTGCTTGAACCGCTTCAGGTCGCCCTTCACCTGGCGGTCGATGAAACCGAGCTTGTCACCGATGCTCTCGGCCATGCCCTCGGGGTCGAAGTCCATCATCAGCGTGACCTCGGTGTGGGTGGGGTCGACGGGGCGGAACGTGACGAGTCCGGACTGCTCGGTCTGTCCTCCGACGGTGACCCAGGCGACCTTCTCGTCGGGGATCTGTTCGGTGATCTCGGCGTCGAACTCGCGCTCCACCCCGCCGATCTTGGTGACCCAGTGGGTGAGGGTGTCGGTACGCTGATCGATGCGTTCGACGCCGCCCATGAACTGCGGGAACGATTCGAACTGGGTCCACTGGTTGTAGGCAGTGGTGATGGGAACGTCGACCTCAATGGATTCCTTCACCTGCGACATGACACGTCCTGTCCGATAGGCGGCGGACCACCCGTCGGCGCTCGACGCACCGAACGTGGTGGTGGGAAGGCTGGTCCCCTCCCTCACCTCCCCGCCTGCCCGGATACAGGGGCCCCACACACCGGCCGCCCGATGCCTGACCGCAGCGGCTCCGCCGGGCCGTCGCCCACGCTGACCGCCCAACCGAGCCCCTCTGCGTCCTCGGCCGGCCAGCAACGACTGCGGGGCGCCGGCCTGGGCCCGGGTGAACGGCTACGCGGCCAACAGCCGGGGCCGGATCCGGCAAAGCCACTGGGACGGACTGATCTGTGGCGCCGCGCCGGCAGAGCCGGCCGGATTCGAACCGGCGTTCTCGGCTTTGAAGGCCGCGCGTCGACCTCTGCGCTACGGCTCTGTCCTCAGCACCCTACATTCCGGCCCGGCAGCCCCGACGCCCCGTGCCGTCACACGGTCCGGCGCATACAGGCTCGGGGCCAGCGGTCCAGGCCGTGTGCGGCTTCGCGCGCGCGGATCTCGCGCAGGCCGGGGGTGAGCGCGGCGTCGTCCAGAACCCGGAACCCGCACCGCGTGTAGTAAGGGGCGTTCCACGGGACCTGGGTGAACGTCGTCAGGGTCAGGGCGGGTGCCTGAACGCTTGCGGCGTGGTCGGCCAGGTGGTCCAGCAGGGACCGGCCGATTCCGCGGCGGGCGCTGTGGGGGTGCACCGATACCTGCTCGACGTGGAGGCTGCCCTCGACCCGGTCGGCGATCAGGTAGGCGACCGGGCTGTCGGCGGCGTCGGCCGTGACCCAGGCCAGCCCGGCGTGCCGGTAGCGGGCGAGTTCGCCGAGCGGGAGCGGCTCGTCGTCGGCGATCTCCGGCATGCCGATGTCCCGGAAGCACTGCCCGGCGGCCCGCTCGATGTCTCGGAGGAGAGGCAGCTCGTCCAGTCGCACGGTACGGATATGCATGGATGCATTGTCCAAAGACAGGCAGGCAATGCCACCCCGTTTCGGGCGTGCGCGGGGTAGGCCCGGCCCGGTATGGGGGGAGCGCTGGGGGCAGCACTACCGCCGGTCTGGAAACGTCGCGGACGGGCGGCGGCTGACGCCGATCACGCGCCGCGAGACCCGGCCGGCCGCGGGACGGCGGCTGAGCGGCCCGCATGTCCCACCCGCCTCGGGGGCCCGTCGCCCCCAAGTACCCTGTGCCGCACTGCACTTGTACGGACCACCGGGCAGCTGGCATCGCGGGGGAGCACGCATGTGGGGACGGGGCACGGTCCTCGGGGATCCGTACACGCTGACCGAGCGGATCGGCGGTGGGGGAATGGGCGAGGTGTGGCGCGCCGACGACGGTGTGCTCAGGCGGCAGGTCGCGGTGAAGGTCCTGCTGCCCGCGCTGCTCGACGCGCCCGGTTTCGCCGCCCGGTTCCGGCGCGAGGCCACCATCCTCGCCTCGTTCAGCCACCCCGGCATGGTGTCCGAGGACGGGGGTGACCGTCACCGCCTGGATTGCCGGACGGCCGTCACTTCTCTGCTTCTTCCAGCTGACGCGGGGTGTGTCGACGCCCCAGAATTCCGGCGACGACCATGAGAAACTGTTAGCAGTTATTGCGGCGACTGTATGCTGTAAAGCAGCCAGGCTATGAGTCGATCGAATGGGTCTTCGTACGGCTGTGAGGCGGCCGGGTGTGCAGTCGTACGAGAATGCGCCGCGGGTTGTGGATACGGGCGTGCCGCAGTGCCTCCCCCCGCGGACCTCACACGTACGGGTATCCGTACCGGATGGCCGGCGGCCTGCCGCTTCTGATCGCGTTCGGCGTCGTAGGCGGACCGTCGCAGTGGATCGTGCAGGGTCTGGTAGGCGTCGATGACTTCGGCTAGCTCTGCATCGGCCTGCGGCCCGCTTGGGCGGGCGTCAGGGTGCAGGGCGCGGATCAGCGTGCGGTAGGCGCTGGTGATCTGCTCCGGCGATGCCTCAGCCCGGAGTCCGAGGACGGTGTAGTGGTCGCGCGACGGCCGCGAGCCGCTCATTTCTCTCACCTCCGGAAACAGCCGGAGCGACCCCTCTCTTCCACCCGTCTTAAGACCTGCCTGCGATGTTGTCAAGGCAATCCGGCACGGGTATATCGATAACGTAAGAAGGTGGTGCAGCCGAAGGGAGGCGAGGGGATATGATCACCGAGATGGCATTGGAGCGGGTGGAATTTACGTGCGGCCGGTGCTGGCGCGACTGGAGTACCGTCCAGCAGTACTGGGAGTACTTCTCCCGCGACGGTATCCCTGTTTCCTCCCCGTACACGCCTGCCGACGCCTCACCGTGCCCGGTGTGCGGCCGCCACGGGTTGGCCGCCTTCTGGCTCGCAGGCTGATTCCCGCAGCACCCGGAGCAGCTGGCACCCCGCGAGAGAAGGTTACCGGGCTCATCGCGGTAGAGGGTGTAGTCGGGGTCTGAAGCCGCCGGTGTCAAGCAGGCTGCGCGTGATGTGGAATTGGTCAGGTTGCGGAAGCCGAGGGCGGTGCCGCGCAGGTGTTCGAGTCGACCGTGGATGGCCTCAGTCGGGCCGTTGGACGTGCCGGGTCGGTCGAAGGAGGCCAGCACGTCAGCGGCGCGCTGTTTCAGTGTTCTGCCGAGTCGACTCAGTTCGGGCAGTCCGGCCGGGACGCCGTGGCTGATCGTCTGGATGACGGCGGCGAGTTCGGTCTTGCCGGCGCGGCGGTCGGGTTGCCGGGGGGCGGACACGATGCGCTGGTAGGCACCCCAGGTGGCCTCGACCGCGGCGTGCTCATCGGCAGTGAATACGCTGGTGAGTCGGGCGTGCTGGCGGTCGGTGAGCAGGCTGACACTGGTGCGCAGCACTCTGCGGATGCCGTAGAGCGATCACCGACCCGGCCGCGGTGCCCGCAGGTGCTGGACGCCTTGGCGGCATCGGTCCAGCGCATCGCCGGCCAGGGCGACAACATGAAACGGGTCCATCACCGCGACTGCGTCGGGGACTTCTTCAGCTGCGGCGGTCTCGAAGCCGGTGAAGCCGTCCATGGCCAGCTGATGATCGTCCGGTGGCGTTTGGTCGATCAAGCGCGGTCGTGGAGCGTGACCTGGTAGCCGTCGGGGTCGGCGAAGGTGAAGGTCCGACCGAAGGGACCGTCGATCGGTGCGGAGACGATGGTGTGCCCGTCGGCGACGAGCGCGTCGTGGATGGCCTGGACGTCGGTGGCGTGGAGCCAGATCGCGGCCCCGATGCCGGGCTGAGCGACGGATGCGAGGTCGGTGCCGGGAATGACGTCGCGGAGTGCGAACGCGATCGGCTTCGTCTCGAAGACGACGGCGTGCGGAGGTCCGGCCGGCGAGCGGACGAGGCCCAGGTACTGCTCGTAGAACGCCTGGGAAGCGTCGAGGTCGCGTACTTGGAGCGAGATGAAGTCGGGGCCGGTGGCGGGCATGATGACACTCCTTCTTTTCGTGTCAGTTTTCTGACATGCGTCAACCTATGTCAGAATGCTGACATGAGTCAAGAAGATGTCGGCGTCGACCTGGAGACGTCACTGGGCTACCTGCTCAAAGAAGCGTCGAGCGCCCTCCGCGCGGCCATGGAGGAAGTGCTGCGGCCGCTCGGGATGAGCGTGACGCACTACTCCTGCCTCGAGCTGCTGGCGCAACGACCGGGCTTGTCGAACTCCGAGCTCGCGCGGGGCGCGTTCGTGACACGGCAGACGATGAACGTGCTGCTCCAGGCCCTGGAAAGAGACGGCTACGTGACCAGGCCTGCGGAGGCGCCCGTCGGGAAGGTGCTTCCCACGCGGCTCACGCCTCGCGGTCGACGAAGCCTCGAGAAGGCGAGCGCAGCCGTCCGATCCGTCGAGGCCAGAATGCTGGCCGACCTGACCGAGACCGAGCAGTCAGACGCGTTCCGGATCCTGCAGGGCATGATCTATTCCCTGCGCGGTGGCAACGAGGGTGCATAGCTCGTTCCGCGGCGCACGTCTCGTCGCGCTCGGACAGGAGTGCAGCCGAGCCTGAAATCCGTGTCGGCGACCTCGGAAACCGGCAGACCCCGACTACACCTTCTACTGCGATGAGCCGGTTACCGATACGGCCGGTCACCGGCCCGAACGGCGGGGCGCGCCCCTGCTCGGCCCCACAGCGCACCCCCAGCCGGAGCAGCTCGGAGCGCCCGACCAGCTCCGTGAGCGAGCCTCTGCCGCTGCGGTCAGCTGAACCTTGCGTGCGCGGGGACGCGTCCCTTCGCATCAGTGCCGCCGTTGGTCGGTGCAGCGTAGGACGGGTGCCGCAGGGGGGCGGTTTACCCGTCCTCACCGCCGCTGGTGGGGGTGTCTTCGCTGGCCGGCTGAGGGTGGTCTGCCATGTTCAGCCGGGCTCTTCCTGGTCGGGCGGTTCGCTCACCGCGACCTGGGCCGGGCGCAGGAGGTGTTGTCCGACGCGGTAACCGGTGCGGTGGACGGTGGTGCAGGTTGGCTGGTCGACCTTGTCGGACCGTTGGTAGGAGATCGCTTCGTGGCGGGTGGGGTCGAAGCGTTCTCCTGGGGTCCCGACTTCCTGAAGGCCGAGCGTGGCGAGCTGGGTTTCCAGCACATCGGCGACCGCTCGCAGGCCGGGATCGACATCGCCGTGCTCGCGGGCCTGGTCGATGGCGTCGAGGACGGGCAGCAGTCCGCCCAGGACGTTGGCGACCGCGATTTCCCGTATCGCGAGGCGGTCGCGCTGCACCCGCTTGCGGTAGTTGTCGTATTCGGCCTTGATGCGCTGCAGGTCGGCGGTGCGTTCGGCGAGCTGTGCCTGCACAGTGGTGCTCCCGGCGGCAGGGGCGCCGCCGGGCGTTCCGAATCCACCGTCCCCGGTCTCGGTGTGCTGGGGAGGGTGGTCGCCTGCCCTGAGCTCGAGGGTGACGGGGTCGATGCGTCGTTTGTCCCTGATCACGATGGGGGGCGGCTGCTTTCGCGGTCCGTTGGGAGACTTCGGTGGGCTCATCGGGCGTCTCCCTTCTGGCTCTCGTCGTCGATGATCTCCGCGTCGACGACTTCCTCATCCGTGCCGGACGACGCCGCGTCGGATGCCGATCCGCCGTCGCCTGCGGCGGCCCCTGGGGCGTCGTAGAGGGCGGTTCCGATCTTCTGCGCTGCGTTGGCGGCGCGCTCGGTCGCCGTGCGGATGGCCGCCGTGTCCTGGCCCTTGAGCTTCTCCTTGAGGTCGGCGATCGCGGTTTCGGTCTCGGTCTTGAGGTCGGCCGGGATCTTGGCCTCGTTGTCGCGCAGCAGCTTCTCGGTCTGGTAGACGAGCTGTTCGGCACGGTTGCGGGTCTCTGCCTCCTCCTTGCGGCGGCGGTCTTCCTCGGCGTGCTGCTCGGCCTCGCGCACCATCCGCTGGATGTCGTCCTTGGGCAGGGAGGAGCCGCCGGTGACGGTCATCTTCTGTTCCTTGCCCGTGCCCAGGTCCTTGGCGGTCACGTGCATGATGCCGTTGGCGTCGATGTCGAAGGA
>NZ_JBHXTC010000011.1:0-20865 GCF_042677605.1 Streptomyces sp. NPDC127106
TTCTGCGGGGCGTGGCGCCCTCCTCTTCCCGGATCTCACCCTACCCCCGCGCCGGGTTTTGTTGGTTGGGGGGGCTGGTTGCAGCAACTACGGTTGCGGCACGCCCCCTCTGTTTCGTCAGTGCCGTCCCGCGGCCGCTGCCGCGGTGTGCTCGGCCACGAGCTCCCGCAGCTGCTCGGCCAGGGCGTCCCGCTCCGCGTCGCCGACGCACTCCAGCAGGCCCGCGAAGCGGGTCTGCCAGATGAGCTCCTGCTGGGCGCGCGCCGCCGCGGCCTCAGCTTCCGCCTTGGCCTCATCCTCGGGCCGACCGGAGACCGCCAAGGCGGCGGCGGTCGCGTCGAGGTGCTCCAGCTCCGCCCGCTCGCGGTGTGCGTTCCCGCGTCCGAACATCAGCGCCAGCCGACTGCGCACCCCGTCCCAGGCATCCGTCCCGGCCGCCTGCACGACCGTCGAACCGCCCGCAGCCGCCATGGCCGCCACTGTTTCAGCCAGCATGTTCCCCCCTCGCATCGATGCGTCAGCTGCCCTCCGCCGGTCCCTACCCAGCCGTCAACGTCCCTGCACACCCCATCACTTCGGTTCACGAGCGGCGCGGACGGGGACCACCGGGGACCATCCCCGCGGGTGCGGGGAGCAGCCAGCCAGGCGTGATTGCCGCAGGCGCGCGTGTTGGAGGGTGACGCCGGCGGACCGACCGCGCGCCTGAGCGAGTCCTTGGGCTTACGTGGTGTGCTGATGTGCCCGGTCGTTCGATGGACCGACCCCGCTCACGCACTGTCCGAGGCAGCACGGGCGATCGCCGCCCATCAGAGCGGCGCATGCCTGCGGCTTTCTCTTGCAGCCGACTCGCCGGGGCCCCTCCCCGATCACCGAACGATCCGTGATCTACTCCGTGCGCTCGACTTGGAACCGGAAGAGGTGGACCTGCTCCTTGATGCTGGGCCGGTAGCCTCCAGCACGATAGTGGGTAGGTTGGCCCATCGCGCTTTGGCTGCCCTTGCGGCCCTCTCTCCATGGCGTTGGAGGAGCGAGTGCATCGCTGCCGGCGCGTTCCCCGTCCACCTGACCGGCTTCCCGAGGGGGCAGGCGACAGCCATAGCCAGGCACGATGCCCAGTTCTGGCGCCGCGTTGTGGGCAGCTGCCCGGATCGGCCGCCGGACTTCGGCGACTTCGGCGTCACTCACCCTCGGATGCCCCCGAGGTCCCGCGGAACGCCGGACCCGAACATGCGCTACACGACGTTGGATGATTGGCAGGTCTTCGTCTACCCGCGAGTGCGCGCCGGCAACGACGACTTCTTCGTGCTCAGCGCCGACTTGGTCGGCTCGCCCTATTGGCCGACGACCGGGGCAGCCACCTCTTGGGGCGACGCACGGCTCAAGGAGTGCGCCTTGCGCCAGCGTCCGAAAGCCGGTGGCAGAACGGAGTGGAGGGCCTGGGCAACCTCCCACCATCTCGCAGTCGTGACATCCAACCTGACCACTCTGGGGCGCCCATGAGGCACACGCGTCATAGGGACGGCTGGGGCGCTCCCCACTGCTGCGGAGGCTTCCTCAATGCCCGGTCGGGCCGCTGCCCGGACCTGCCGAAGCCTCGCTCGCCGCTCGGGGCCGCCCGCTGACCTGGGTGCCCCGGGCGCCGGTCGCGGGCCCGGCTGCTCCCGACCACCGGGAGGAGATGGCCTGTGAGGTGCCGGGTTATGTTGTGCCTTTCATCGGGGGACGACATACGGAGCTTGTGCATGACGCAGAACAGTGGGCAAGGGCAGTACGGAGGCTGGGGCGGGACCCCGCAGTGGGGGTATCCGGCGCCGACGGCGCCGCAGCCGGGGGTGATACCCCTGCGCCCGTTGGAGCTCGGGGAGATACTCAGCGGGGCGTTCGCGACGATCCGGGCCCACTGGAAGCAGCTGGCCGGCGTCATGCTGGCCGTCACGGCCATCGTCCTGCCGGTCATGGGCCTTGCCGTGGGCGTCGCCGTCGCCGCGGTGTTCGAGCACTTCGAGCCCGTCTTCAACCCGCCGTTCGGCGAGGAGCCCCCCGCCGAGGACGTCGCGGCCCTGCTCGTCGCGGCCGGGGTGTTGTTCGTCGTGCTGCTCGTCCTGGGGCTGTTCGGCATGGCGGTGGTCACCGCGCTCTGCCCGGCGGTCCTCAAGGAGGCGGTGACGGGCCGCCCCACCACGTTCCGCGTGATGTGGCGCGCCGCCGTCCGGCGGGCTCCCGCGGTGGCCGGCGCCACGATCCTCGGCGGACTGATCGCCGGCCTTCCGATGATCGCCGCCCTGGCGGTGGGGATCCCGGTGGTGGTCGGCTCCGTCGCCGCCGCCGACAGCGGGCCGGCGATCCTCGGCCTGCTCCCGGTACTGATGCTGGCCGCCCTGCCGGTCACCCTCTGGCTCACCACCCGGTTCGGTTTGGCCTCGGCCGTCGTGGTCCTGGAGGAGGTTGGTCCGGTCGCCGCGCTGCGCCGTTCGACCGCACTGGTCCGGGGTGCCTGGTGGCGGATCTTCGGCATCTCCCTCCTCGGCGGCATGATCGCGGGCGCGATCGGGTGGATGATGCAGCTGCCGTTCAACTTCATCGGCACGTTCGCGCTGATCCCCGCCATGGCGGAGATGCCCGAGGACGGCGGCGGCCCGTCGGGCGGGTTGATCGCCGGCCTGGTGTTCGCCCTTTTCCTCGTGTTCTTCGGCGCCGCCGCCGGGCAGATGTTCCAGATCGGGTTCACGCAGTTGGTGAGTTCCCTGCTGTACGTCGACCAGCGCATGCGGCGCGAGGGCCTCGCCGAGGCGCTCCTCGCCGAACTGGCCGTCGCACCGTACGCAGCGCCGTCTCCGGCGCCGGCCTCGCCGCCGCATCCGGGTGACCCTACCGGCGCGCAGTAGCAGCCTCCTGCGTGGGCCGGCGGCGGCTCCCGGACAGCCCTCTACCGGGCCCGGGGTCGGGGGACGGTGAAGTACGGGGTGCTGCCGGGGCGGCCGATCCTGACGCTGAGGACCGTTCCGTAGCGGGCTCGGACGGCCGGTACGGAGTCCGGTTGCTGCGGGTCGATGCGGCACCGGGAGTGGACGGGGCCGGCCGGCGGACAGGCGGGCGGGTCCTCGCCTTCGACCTGGGCCGACGCGGCCGGGTGGTCCGGCAGCGGAGGGTAGTCCCAGGCGATGACCAGGCCCCGGTCCTCCGAGACGAGGGACGGTGCCGGCATCAACAGCCCGTCCGGGAACACGCCGCGCAGGCGGTGGTACTCCAGCGCGTAGTCGAGGGTGCCGCCGCTCGCGCTGCCGGGGCCGTTCAGATTGGGCTGCCAGGGGGTGACGCCCGCGGCGTCGATGCGCCGCAGCACGTCGGTGACGTCGCCCTCGACGCCGTACACGGCGTGCACACCCATCGAGCAGCTCACCAGGTCAACGCTGGGCGGGTCCTTGAAGTTGCCCTTCGAGGGTCCGGTGCAGTGGTCCGTGAACCGGGTGTACGCGTGGTGGAGTCCCTCCACCCGGTTCAGCCGGTCGAGGAGCCCGCGCAGGCGGGTCTCCTCCGCGCTGCGTTTGCTCTCCGCGTCGTAGCCGGTGGCCGTGGCTCGGAGTTCTGCGATGTCGGGCTGCGACTGCTGCGCGGCGCATGCGCTGGTCACAGCCATCACCGCCGCACACGCCGCCGCCGTGGCGGCCTGCGGAAAACCGAGGCCGATGCCGAGGCCGATGCTGCGGCCGATGCCGCGCCTTCCGCGCCTGCCCCGCCGCCGCGTCGATCGCATGGCGTCCGCCTCCGGTCTGCTGCTCGTCCCGTCGCTTCGGCTTCAGCCTCGGCCGTTCGGTACGCGGATGCATGAGTACGCGTACTCAGGACGCCTGGCTTCCGGATGGCCGGTGTTCATCCGGAAGCCCAGTGAAAAAGGCGCTGCCCGGCGCGTACCGTACGTCGGTCGGTACGCGCCGGGCAGCGGTCGTGTCAGAGCGAGGACTTCGACGCGGAGACGACGACGCACTCCTTGTACTCGCTGCCGTCGCCCTTGCCGGTGTACGGCGTGGTGGCCTGCGCCTTGGCGGACGCGCCCTTCGCGACCTTGAGACCGGTCACCTTGGCCAGGGCGAGGTTCGCGTTGGAGGTGGCGTCCCCACGGAACTTCATGGTGATGTCGTACGTGGAGTCCAGCATGCCGCTGTTGGTGACGGTGAGCCGGGCGACGAGGTTCTTGCCCTCCAGCTTGCAGCCGTCGATCTTGATGTCCCGCTCGGCCTTGTCGCGGCTGGAGCCGTTCGGGACGGAGGTGCCGCCCGTGGTGCCGCCCGTGGTGACGGTGACGTCGGTGTCGTTGCTGCCGCCCGTGGTGCTGCTGCCGCCGCTGGTGCTGCCGGAGCTGCTGGAGCTGCTGGAGCTGCTGGAGCTGTGGCCGCCGCCGCAGCTCGCGCCGTGGGAACCGCGGGCTCCGGTGAGAGCGAAGACTGCGATGCCGAAGACGGCGACAGCGCGGACATGGCGGAGCTTCATGTTTCAACCCCCGTTGAAGTGGCGATAAATAAAGGCCCTGTCTTGACGGGCGCACGTCACCCTAGCAGTGGACTGAGAGCTTCCGCTTCACAGATCTGTCTCAAAGGCGTCCCAGTCAGACCGCGCCCGGGCCCCTTGAGCGCTGTCCGACGAGGTCAGAGGCCCTCGCCCCGGCATCCTCATCACCCGTGACGATCCAACAGGCGCATCAGGTTCCACTTCCGTCTCTTCTCTCCCTCCTCTCGTCCTCTCCTCGTCCTCTTGCCACCACGTAGTCCGGCCAAAGGGCCGTGAGTTCAGGCTCGCCGTCCGCGCGACGGTGGCAGTCGCGCATTCTCAGGAGCAGCCTGACCAGGCGCAATCCGTTCGCGTTGCGTCTTCCCCGCCCCGTACGGTCTGCGCATGACCAGGACCACGCCGGCCAGACCGGTGTCCGTGGAGGCCCTGTTCCCGGAGCTGGCTCCCTACCGGGGCCGGACGACCCGCCTGCACCCCAGGCCAGGACGTCCCGGCATGCGCGACAGCCATGTCGGCGGGCCGATGCTGTGGCCGGACGGCGAGCCGTGGCCGCTCTGCCGCGAACCCCACCAGCCCGAGACCGAGGGGTACGTGCCGGACGACATCCGCAGCGCCCGGGCCTCGGGCGCGTGGCCGCGGAGCCGGCCGTGGCCTGTTGCCGGAACGCCCGGGGAGGACGGACCGGTGCCGTTCGTGGGGCTCGCCCAGTTCTTCCGCCGGGACGTCCCGGGCCTGGTGGCCGGGCCCGACGGTGCGGACCTCGTGCAGCTCTTCCGCTGCCCGTTCACCCACGGTCGACACCTGGAGCGCCGCTACCGCCTGCGGTGGCGGCGGGCCGTGGAGACCGAGCGCGCGGAACGCTTCCTTGCCGCTCCGCCCGAAGTACCTCTTCTGCGATGGGAGCACGAACTCCCCGAGCCGTGCGTCCTGCACCCCGAAGAAGTGGACACCTATCCCTGGGCGGAGGACGACACGCTGCCCGCACCGCTGATCGCCGCCATCGACGCATGGGACGACGCCCAGTCAGCGGAGCACGGCAGCGACGCCCCCAGCTACCAGTTCGACTTGTCGATCCCGCCCGGCTGGCGCGTCGGCGGCTTTCCCAGCTGGGCGTCGACGGGCCCGATGGACATCGACTGCGAGACCTGCGCGGCCCCGATGCGGCTGCTGCTGACCGCCGGAGGCGACGAGATGGACGCCGGCTCGCACAGCTGGGCGCCGCTGGAAGACCGCGACCCGTCCCTGCAGGGGAAGGCCTCGATCCTGGGCGGTCCGTCCGTGGTCAACCCCACTCGGCTCCGCTTCGGCCGGGACCGGGACCTGCACGTTTTCACGTGCCCGGCCGACCCCGGACACCCACCCCAATGGGTGCTCTCCTAGCTAGGGCTGCTCCCAGTGGATGCGGCGCAGCCCCAGGTCGTCCAGTAGGTACGTCGCGTCGTCCCGGCGGATCGCATCAGTGGCAGCGATCGCTTCCAGTTCGCCCAGGAGGCGATCGCGGTCACCCGCGGGCAGCTGCCTCAGCCAGTGCACGATGCGGGGGAAGTCCATGTCGAGGTTGGCGTAGTCGAGCGAGACCAGGATTTCGGCACGCGCGTTCTCGTAGGTCGCCGGCTTCGCGCTCTTCAGAGCTTCCGGCTCTCTCCACTTGCTGGACACGTGACACACCATACGTCGCAGGGAGGCGCCTTCGGGCGGCAGAACCCCGTTCCTGTGGGCAGTTCACGGCTGTACGGGCAGTTCGGCGGCGACCGTCTTGCCGAGGGGCGGGCGGTCGCGGACCTCCCAGCGGGCTGCCACGGCCTGGACGAGGAGGAGGCCGCGGCCCGTGTCGTCGAGCGGGGCGGGCGCGGTGACCGTACCCGGGGCCGGGGGGCGGCGCTCGCCGCGGGTGTCGGACACCTCGATCCGGAGCACGTCCCCGGTGAGGGTCACCACGAGTTCGAAGTTCCGGCCGGGCACCCGGCCGTGGGTGACGGCGTTCGCGGTGAGCTCGGCCAGTACGAGTGCTGCGGCGTCGGAGGTGTCGCCACCGGCCGGAACGCCCCAGGTGTGGAGCTCGTGCAGGGCCAGGCACCGGGCGAGCCGGGCGCCGCGCGGGGTGGAGCGGAACTGCTGGGAGAACACACGTACGGTGACCGGCATCTGACGGGTCCGCTGTGCAGGGGGTGGCGTCATGGCCCCAATGTGGCGGCGGGATTCGGGCTTCACCAGAGGTGCCGCGCGTACGCCTGGTCAGCGTACGCGTACGGAGGGTGGACAGTACGCATCACCGAGCGTGACCCTGGTGGGAGTCGGGAGCGTTACGGGAGCACGTGCGCGGGAGGTGGCCCGGGATGGCCTACGAGAACACGGACGAGGGCGGTACGGGCGGGGAGCCGGGCGGCGGCTGCGGCCCTACGGCCGGCGCGGAGCCGGAGGCGTCGGACAGTATGCGCACCTTCGGCGCGGTCGTCCAGGCCCTGCGGGAGCACGCGGGGCTGAGCCGGGAGGAGTTCGGGGAGCGGGTGCGCTTCTCGAAGCACACGGTGGCCTCGGTCGAACAGGGCCGGCGCATGCCGGACCCGGACTTCGTGGCCCGGGCGGAGGAGGCGCTCGGCAACACGGGCGCGCTGCGGCGGGCGGCCCGGCACCTGTCCCGCCAGCCGGGCCTGGCCAGCTGGTTCCGGCGCTGGGCTTGGCTGGAGGCACAGGCGGTGACGTTGTACACGTACGAATGCCGCATGATTCCGGGCCTCTTGCAGCCGGAGTCGTACGCGCGCACGCTGTTCGTGGACCAGCTGCCACCGCTCAGCGACGAGCAGATCGAGGCCCAGTGGACGGCACAGGCGGAACGGCAGCAGCTGCTTCGGGAGCGCCCGAACACCACATTCGGGTTCATCCTGGAGGAACACCTGTTCCGACGGAAGACGGGTGGGGTGGAGGTGACCCGGGTGCTCATCGACCACGTGCTGGAGGTCGCCGAGCTGCGGAACGTGGAGATCCAGGTGATGCCGCTGGAGCGCGCGTCGCACGCGGGGCTGCACGGGCCCATGCAGTTGCTGGAGACCAGGGAGCCACGGTGGTTCGCCTACTGCGAGGGGCAACGCAGTGGCGTACTCATCTCCGACCCGAAGGAGGTCAGCGTCCTTCAGCGGCGGTATGCCAGGATGCGGGCACAGGCCCTCTCCCTTGAGGACTCCGTGGGCCTGCTGCGGGAGATCCGAGGAGCGCTATGAGCACGGAAGAACTGGCCTGGTTCAAGAGCAGCTACAGCGGCGGCGACGGCGACAGCTGCGTCGAAGTCGCCCTCGCCTGGCACAAGTCCAGCTACAGCAGCAGCGGCGACGGCGACTGCGTGGAAGTCGCGGCGTGTCCCTCCGCGGTCCACGTCCGGGATTCCAAGGACCGGCAGGGCCCACAGCTCTCGCTCTCCCCCGCCGCCTGGGCCGGCTTCGTGGCGTACGCGCTGGGAGCGTGATCCCGGGAGCCTGGTGAGGGCGCTCCTCGCGGAGCGCCCTCGACAACGCGTTCGGTGTGCGCCGGTCCGCTCGGGAGAATCGGCCCATGAGCCTCCTCGTGCACACCTTCGTCTACGGCGCCGACGGCGGTTACGTCTTCCTGGAGGATCCCGAGCACGGCCGGACCCTGGCCGGGTTCGAGAGCACCCGGACCCGGCTGTGGGGTTCCGAGGCGCTGCGGGCCTTGGGCGCCAGGTTCTTCCCGCGCCTCGACGGCGACGACCTCTACGTGGAGCGGGAGGAGATCGACGACTTCCTCGCCGAGTGCGAGGCGGTCCGTCCGCACCTCGACCGGCTCGCCGGACAGAGCGGCTACGAGCCCGACTACGTCGCCCAGCGCTTCGACAACATCGTCGCCGCCGCGCTGCGGGCCAAGGCCGAAGCCGGCGGGATCGTCGTCTGGTGAGAGCGGCCGCCCCAGGCGGCAGGCTCCGGTGATGTGGGAGGCGGGGGCCGCGCCAACGGCCCCCGCCCAGCGGCGTGGATCCGGACCGTCGGCTCCCGCGCGGGTGGTGGCGAATCTTCAGGGATCCGCCCCAAGGGCAGTATGCGCGGCCGGGGTGTTGTTCAGGGCCGTCCGTTCTTCGTGAACGCCCGCGGCCGGAAGGGCGGCCCTGAGCTGCGGCAACGTGCCGGGCGGGGACTTGTTCACGGCCGAAGAGGCGGCAGCGGGGATTGTTCACCGAGGCGGGCAGACGGGACATGCCGGGCTTCGGGGCTGTTTTCCGGCCGGTGTTGCCGGGGGCGGGGCTCGGGCATGGTGGTGGGGCGCCCGTGGGTCGGATTTCCGTCCGCGAGTGGACCGTAGCGCCAACTGCGGTGCCACGTAGGTGTGTTGTACGTGCATGTCCGGACCGTCGTTTTCGAAGGAGTCGTCGTCATGGTGATGTCCGTGGCTTCCGGTGCCTCCGTTCCGCCATGGGCGTGGGGGCGGCGCCCGTCCCCCGTCCTCGTCGTCAAGGTCGTCGTCATCGTGGTGGTGGCCGTGGTCACCGCCGTCCTCGCGGGGCTCGGGCAGGCCCCCGGGACCTCGCTCGCGGTGATCGTGATGGTCACCACCACCGCGCTGGAGCTCTCCCGCCGGATCACCGGTGACGGGGGATCGGGTGACGGCGGGGGGCCGGCCGGTTCCGGCGTACGGGCCGGCGGGTAGCGGCATGGGTACGGGACGGCAGGGGCGGCCCCAGCGGCCCGTCGACACCACCGTCCCGGCCCTGGCGGAGCTCGCGCGGGAACTGCGCGGGCTCCGTGCCACGGCCGGGCTGACCCTGGACGAACTGTCCGGCGCCACGCATTGGAGCAAGGGTGCGCTCAGCGCGGCCACGACCGGGCGGGACCTACCGCGCTGGGAGCTCGTCGAGGCATGGGTACTGACGTGCGACGCGGACGCCAACCTTGACCTGTGGCGCGCGCGGCACCAACGGGCCCGGGTGCAGCACCAGCACGCCCGGATCGTCGCGGCGGCCGGGGACGGGACGTCCGGCATGCCGTCCGGCGGTTCGCCCGGTGCGGCGCCAGGTTTGGCGCCCGGTGTGGCATCCGGTGGCGGCCGTGCGTCCGTCGGCAGCCCGGCGACGCCCGGGACCGACGCGGCGATGCCCGACAGCGGGCCGGCGGTGTCCCGCGGACCAGGCGTCGGCGGCCGTGCCGCGGCCGCGGAGGACCCGGCCGCGGGCGGCCCGGCGTCCGGCAGCAGTCCGGCGGGACCGTCCGGCTCGGCGGGACCATCAGGCTCGGCTGGACCATCCGGCTCGGCGGGCCCTGCCACGTCCACCCGCGCCCCCGTCCTGGCAGCCGCCGGGCCCACCCCCGGCTCGCTCGAACGGGACGCCTGGCGAACCCTGGCCCCCGACCGACGACCCTGGGGGGTCAACGCCCACCCGGCGCCGATCCCCGTCCGCTTCACCACCGTCGGGCCCGACTTCACGGACACCGGCTCCGACGCCGCCGACCTGAGCGGGCGCTACGACCAGATCGCCGAGGTCTTCGCGCTCGCCCGGCACCCGCGGCTACTCATCCTCGGCGACCGGGGCACGGGCAAGACCCAGCTCGCCCGCCACCTGGGCACACGGCTGCTCACCTCCGACGCCAGCGGCGGCGGAGCGGTCCCCGTGCTGGTGTCGCTGCGCGGCTGGCGGCCCGAGCACGGCCCGGACAGCCTGCTCGCCTGGATCGCGGACGCACTCACCGGCTGCACCGTCGAGGACGTCCGCACCCTCCTGGGCCGGCACCTCCTCCTGCCCATCCTCGACGACTTCGACGGCCTGAACCCGCGGCAGCGGGCGCGCGCCCTGTACCTCTTCAACCGGCTGCCCGAGCAGGCACCGTTCGTCCTGGTCAGCGGCTGGGCCGAGTTCGCCAGGGCGGTGGAGAAGACCGACACCGTCATCGCCGGCAGCGCCGGGGTCCGGCTGCGTCCCGTCGGGGTCGAGGACCTGCGCGGCTGGATCCAGCGAAGCTCCCGTTCCCGGGCCAAGGAGCAGGACTGGGAGCCGGTGCTGGAGGCGCTGGCCGCCCGGCCGGGCGCGCCGGCCGCCACCGTCCTCGCCGACCCGACGCTGGCCTGCGCGGCCCGGCTGCTCTACACCGACGGGCGCGCCGACCCGGCCGAGCTGATCGCCGAGGACGCGACCGCCGAGGCACTGGAGATCCGCCTCGTGCAGCACCTGTTCGGCGCCCTTCCGCCGTACCGCCACCACCCGGGCCGGCTGCACGAGCAGCGCCGCCGCCACGCGGCCCTGCACCTGCTGGCCGGCCGCGAGCACGAGGAGGGCGGGCCCGTCGGGGACCTGCGGGTGTTCTACCGGGGGCGCCGCCCCTCCCGGCGCCGGGCCGGTATCCAGGCCGCGGTGCTGGGCCTGCTGTCGTGGTTCCTGATCACCGTCGCCGCGTTCGACCCCGTGCGGGAATCGTACGGATCCGCGTCCGGGTCGGACACGGGCGTGTCCGGGTTCGTGGTGGGAACGCTGGTCGGACTCACCTGGTACGGCCACTTGCGGCACCGGCTGGACGACCGGGCATCGCGGGCGGATCCCGTCGGACGCGCCGGGCAGTGGCTGCTGCGGGCCGTGCCGGCCGGACTGGCGCTGCTCCTCACCGTGACGATGAACCTCTCCTCGACCGAGGGCTCGGTCCTCCTCGTCGTGCTGGCTACCGTGCCGCTCGGGTTTGCCGCGTGGACCGCCGAGCAGGCGGTGCGCCGGCCGGATCCGCTGTGGCTGGTGGTTGACCTGCTCTTGCCGCTGGTCGTCGTCCTGTTGCCGGGAGTGGCATCAACGGCCGGCTCCGGGCTCGTCCTCTTCCTCCTGCCGGTCTGCTTTTGGATCACCGTGCACGGCCACTGGTTGCGGGCCGTGTTCGCCACCCGTTTCGCGCTGTGGGACCTGCATCCCACTCTCGTACGCCAACTTCTCCACGAGGCCGTGACCCCGGAGATCCTGCGCCTCGGACCGCACGGGTGGTCCTACCCACCCTGCCGTCGCCCGCTGGTACCGAGCCGCCCCGGGCCTCCCGGAGGGGGATGCGGGGCCATAGCCGCCTCGCAGGACGAGCAGCATGGCTGATCGAGCTGACGGAGTGTTCGTGCTGCCGCGCGGCGCCCTGGGATTCTTCCGACCGCGGGAGGGGTTGCCGTTTCCGGAGACGGACCTGCGCCCCGGTGGCGCGGGTCCGGGCCGCGGTGCGGATTTGCGGTTCCGGCAAGTTTTCTGGGCTGTTCCGGCACGCGGTCCGAGCATGGGCGACACCTGCTCCCGGACCGGAAGGCGGATCCCGTGACCACGGCGAACCGTGCTGCTGACCCTGCTCTTTCTGATGACTCGACCACCTCTACCGCCTCTACCGCCACTGCCGGGCCCACCGAGTTGAGTGCGCGGCGGCGGTGGACGGTGTTGGCCGTCTGTGCGCTGAGCATGTTCCTCGTCGGCCTCGACACCACCATCGTCAACGTCGGTCTGCCCGTCATCGGCCGCGGGCTCGGCGCGGACACCCGGAGCCTGGAATGGGTCGTCGACGCCTACACGGTGGTCCTGGCCGGCCTCCTCATCGCGTCCGGCGCGCTCGCCGACCGCTTCGGGCGGCGCCGGGTGTTCCGGTGCGGGCTGATCGTCTTCGGCGTGGCCTCGGTGGCGTGCGCGCTCGCCCCGTCGCTCGGCTTCCTGGTCGCGGCGCGGGCCGTACAGGGCGTCGGGGCGTCGATGCTGAGCCCGGTGGCCCTGGCGATCGTGGTGAACGCGATGCCCGATCCGCGGGAGCGGGCCCGGGCGATCGGCGTGTGGGCATCGGTGTTCGGGCTCAGCATGGCGGCGGGCCCCGTGACCGGCGGGGCGCTCGTCGCGGCGTTCGGCTGGCGGTCGGTGTTCTGGATCAACGCGCCGGTGATCGCGGCCGCCCTCGTGCTGGTCGCCGTGTTCGTCCCGGAGTCGCGCGGGCAGCGGGCCCGCCGCATCGACCTGCCCGGGCAGCTGCTCCTCACCCTGGCGCTGGGCGTGTCGGTCGGGCTGCTGATCGAGGGGCCCCGGATCGGCTGGACCTCGGCCCCGGCCCTGGTCGGGTACGCCGTGGCCGTGGCGGCGACGGCGGCCTTCGTACGGGTCGAGCTGCGGCGGGAGGAGCCGCTGGTGGACCTCGGGCTGTTCCGGCGGCCGGCGTTCGCCGCGGCCGTGTTGGGCGCGGTGGCCGTGTTCGTCGCGCTGAACGTGACGCTGCTGCTCACCACCCTGTACCTACAGCAGGCCCGCGGCTGGACCCCGCTCGCGGCCGGCCTCGCGACGCTGCCCATGGCGGTGGGCGCGACCCTGTGCGCTCCCTGGTCCGGCAGCCTGGTGGGACGGGTGGGGCCGCGGCGTCCGCTGGTGCTGGCGGGTGCGTTCACCGCGGCCGGCGGGCTGTGCCTGGTGAACCTGGGCCAGGACACCAGCGTGCTGCTGCTCCTGGCCGCCTACCTGCTGATCGGGATCGGATTCGGCTTCGCCAACGCGCCGCTCACCGACACCGCGGTCGGCGGGCTGCCGAAGTCCCGGGCCGGAGTGGCCGGAGCCGTCACCTCCACCGCCCGGCAGGTCGGCTCGGCGGTCGGCATCGCCCTCGCGGGAGGCCTGGTCGCGGGTGCCGGTCCGGGCGGGCTCGCGGCGGCGTCGCGTCCCGGGTGGGGGCTGGTGGCGGGCTGCGGGCTGTTCCTCCTGGCCGTGGCCCGGGCCTCCCGGGGGACGGCGGCTGCGGCGGGGCGTTCCTGACGTGCCCCCCAACACTCCTGAACTTTGTGCAGGACGGGGTCCGTTGCCTATCGTGAGCCCATGGCGCGCGAAACCCTGACCAAGGAACAGATCATCCGGACCGCGATCGAGCTGCTCGACGAGGAGGGGCTGGAAGGCCTCAACATGCGCAGCCTCGGCAAACGACTCGGCGCCGCGGCGACGGCGGTCTACTGGCACGTCAAGAACAAGGACGACCTGGTGCTCCTCGTCGGCGACGAGGTGTGGGACGAGATCGAGCTGCCCGACCTGGACGCGGTCGACTGGCGCACGGCGGCGAGCCGGATGGCCCTCAGCCTGCACGCGATGCTCAGCCGGCACCCGTGGCTCGTGCAGGCCTTCGGCTACCACCTCTTCTACGGGCCCCGGAAGGCGCGCCACGACGACCACACCCTCGCCGTGTTCGAGGCGGCCGGGTTCAGCGGGCCGGCGGCCGACCGGGCCGCGGCGAGCGTGTTCACGTACGTGCTCGGCAACGCGCTCGGCGCCTCCGCCACCGCCTCCCTCAGCCGGAAGATCAGCCGCGACGGCCGTGATCCGGAGGAGGTCCTCCAGGAGACCATGGCCAAGGCCGTCGAGGCCGCGAGCGGGCTGCCGCGGCTGGAGAGCCGCCTCGGTACCCGGGCCGCGGAATACAACGAGGCTCCGGAGGACACGTTCGCCTTCGGACTGGAGTCCTTGCTGAACGGCCTGGAGGCTCGCGTCGGCCCGGGACGTCCGGCAGATCAGAGGTGAGGCGGCGCCGGCGCCGGCGCAAGGGGTGACTGGGTGACGTGGGACGACCGCCGGAGGTGCGGACGGTCGAGGAAGGAGTCCCGGTGACGGACTCGTACCGGCCGAAGTGCGTACAGGTGTGGGTCCCCTCCGGTTTCGCCACCGTCACCTACCCCGACGGCACCACGGTTCCCGAGGCCGTCAACCGGCCGTGGGCGTACGGCACGCCCTAGCACCCCTCGTCACCACGGCCGCCATCGCCTGTGGCGCCTGTGGCGCCCGTGGCGCCCGTGGCGAAGCGCAACTCCGGGCGTGCCCAGTTCACCTTCGGCGGTGCGGGCGGGACCGTCCCCACCGGCTCGGCGCCCAGGCGCCGGTAGAACTGCTCGGCCGGCGGATGCGACACGACGCGGACGTGGGCCAGGCCCGCCCGTCGGGCCCGGCCGATCATGTGCTCCACGAGGAGCCGGCCGACCCCCGTCCCCTGCGCATCGTCCGAGACGAACGCCAGGTCCAGCTCGGCCGGTTCCGTCACCAGGGCGTAGAAGCCGAGGATCCGGCCGGTCGCGTCGACCGCCGTGAAGACCTCGTGCCGGTCTATGTAGTCAGCCGTGACCCGGTAGCCGGTGATGATCGCGGCGTACTGCCCCTGGTAGGCGCCGGACCCCTGCACCAGTGCGGTGAGGCCCTCGGCGTCCTGGGCGACGGCGCGCCTGATCGTCATGGACTGCATGGCCGCAGTATAGGGGTGCAACCGGCCAGAGATCATTACCCGTCAGGCTGGCGCCCCCTACAACGGCAGGGTCAGGGCCACCGCGTTGTACGGGACCTCGGGCGCCGGCGGTTGCGGGAAGCGGGAGTTGGGCAGGTAGAGGCGGTTGCCGTGGACGGCGGCCGCGCAGGGGGTCTCGAAGCGCGGGTCGGTGACCGTCCGGACCGGGCGGGCGTTGTGCCCCGTCGGGTCGAGGCGGAGGACCGCGAGGTCGGACATGCGGGGCGCGTAGAGGGTGCGGCCGCGCACCAGGATGCCGTTCGTGGTCGGCAGCGTGACCCCGCCGAGGTCGACCCGGCGGGCGGCACCGGTGGCCGGATCGACCCGGAACAGGCTGCCGCCGTGGGCGTGGATGTTGACCACGAGCAGCGCGGAGCCGTCCGGGGTGGCCGCGATGCCGGTGGCGGTGAGCCCGTCCGACGGGCCCTGCGTCCACTCCCCGCCCAGGCGCAGGGTCACCACGGCGTCGCGCGCCGGGAGTTCACCGCGCGGGCCGAGCGGCAGCCCGAAGAGCTGCCCGCTGAAGGAGTCGGTGAACCAGGCCGCGCCCGGGGTGAGGACGACGTGGTCGACGAAGGTGTCGGCGTTGCCGACCTCGTACGTTGCGATGACCTGCCCGGTGATCCCGTCCACGACGGTGATCAGGCGGCCCCAGCCGCCGGCGACGAACACGCGCTGCCGGTCGTCCACCTGGAGGCCGACGGCGTAGTGGCCCTCGCCCAGGCCGGGGTTGATGACCTTTCCCTCGCCGGTGAGCAGCGACGCCCGGTAGACCGCCCCGCCGAGCAGCGACCCGAAGTACGCGTACGGGGCGGGCCCGATGCCGATGCCCGCCGGGTGGAAACCGTTCGGCAGACGGATCACATCCGGCCATACGGACCGGCGCCCGAGCCCGGCGGCGGACGCCGGGCCGCTGCCGACCGTGCCGAGCAGTGCGGTGCCGCCGATGGCCGCGCCGATGCCGAGGAACCGCCGTCGTGCCATGGCCGTGCGGTGCATCCCGTCCCCCTGTTGGTGTGTCGCGTACGTGCGCCTGGTTCGTGGGGCAGTGTCGTCGGGCCCGCCTGAGGACCGCTCGAATCACGCCGGAGAGCGGCCGGGGACGCGTTGACAAGATCCCGGGGCGGTCGTACTAATGGGTGCTGTGGCGCGTGGCGCCGGCCAAAGAGAACTGGGCCGGCCGGCGACCGGGCGACCACCTGACATCGGGGACCGTCCCATGTGTTCTCTCATCGCAGGCACCGCCTGATCCCGGCGCCTTCGCGCCGCCTTCCCCGCCCTGCGCGGATTCCGTACCGCCGCCCGCCCGGGTCCACCCGGGCCGCCGCGTGCGTACCCCGTTTCCGTTCGCTTCGCCGGCGTCGTCCTGCTCCGCCTTTCCGCTTCCCCTTCCCCTTCCCCTTGCCTTCCCTTTTTCCCCTTCCACGCCACCGTCCGGCCCACCACCGAGGGAGACGAACCCGCATGTCCTTCAACCAGTCCGTGATCGACGAGTTCCGCGCCAACCAGGGAAAGGTCGGCGGCTACTTCGAGGGCAGCGACCTGCTGCTGCTCACCACGACGGGCGCCAAGTCCGGCGCGGAGCGCACTGTTCCGCTCGGCTACGTGCGCCACGGCGACCAGCTGCTGGTGATCGGCTCCAACATGGGCGGGCCCAAGCACCCCGACTGGTACCACAACGTGCTCGCGAACCCCCTGGTCCAGGTGGAGGTCGGCACCGAGCTCTACGAGGCGGTCGCCGTGCCTGCCGAGGGCGAGCGCCGGGACAGCCTGTTCGAGCACGTGGTGAGCGCGGAGCCGGGGTACGGCGAGTACCAGGAGAACACCACGCGGATCCTGCCCGTGGTGGTGCTGGAGAAGAACGACCCGGCACCGGGCGAGGGGCCGGCCGAAGTGCGCAGCCTCGCCGACAAGCTCGTCGAGGTGCACGTGTGGCTGCGCGGGCAGCTGCGGCACGTCACCGCCGAGGTGGACGCGTACTTCGCGTCGCTGCCCGCCCACGGGGGCGAGGGCGCCCCGCCGGCCCCGGGGCTGGGGCTGCAGATCCGCCAGCACTGCCTGGCGTTCTGCCAGACGCTGGAGATCCACCACGTCGGCGAGGACGCCCACATGTTCCCCGCCATGGAGGCCGCGAACCCGCACCTGAAGGACGTCTTCGCGCGGCTGCGGACCGAGCACGTCACGGTCTCGCGGCTGCAGAAGGAGCTCAGCGGGCTGCTCGCCGACATCGCCGGCGCGGACCCGGAGCAGTTCCGCAAGGAGCTGGCCAGGATGTCGCAGGAGCTGAACACCCACCTCGACTACGAGGAGGAGGCGCTGCTGCCGCTGCTCTCCGAGATCCCCTTCCCGCCCGGCCCGCCGGCCGCCGCCTGACGGGCGAGCGGCCGGGCGGGCGAGCGGCCGGGCGGGCAGCCTGGCAGCCGGGCAGCGAAAAGGGGCGCGGGCACCGCGCCCCTTTCGGCTGTCCGGCCACCCGGCCGGTGCCCGGGCCGACCAGGCAGCCCGGCCGCCGGCCCGCCCGCCCAGCCGGCCCGCGGGCCCTACGCCCCGCCGCCGCTGCCCGCGTCCAGGGCCCGGGCCGCGTACGCGGCGGCGTTCGGCCCGAACTGCAGCACGACGTGGCCGGCGGCCGAGTGCACGTCCCGCCACAGCCGCTGCAGCGGCGAGTCCTCGCTGTGACCGGCCGTCCCGGAGGCCCGGAACAGCCGGTCCACGGCCGCGAGCAGCAGGTCGGCCACCAGCGCGCAGTCCCGCTGGGCCCGGGCCGTCTCCAGCGCGGTGATCTCCCGGCCGGAGTCGGCCACCGCCGCGACGCGCTCCAGCAGCAGGCGGGCGGCGTCGATCTCGCCCGCGGACCGGGCCAGCGTCTCCTCGTAGAAGGAGCGGCCGGGCCCCGGCTGCCCCGGCCGCTCGTCCCGTATCCGGTCGGCCGCGTACGCCGACCAGTGCGCGAGTGCGCCCTGCGCGGCGCCGAGCATCGGCAGGCAGAAGAACAGCCCGTTCACGGCGGCGAGCGGCACGCCCTGGCCGGGGCCGGTGCCGGCGGGGGCCCGGCCGGCCGTCAGGTCGTCCGCGGAGAAGGTCAGTTCCTCGGGCACGAGGACGTCGTCGACGCTCAGGGTGTGGCTGCCGGTGGCGCGCATCCCGATGTCGGACCAGGTCCGCTCGATGCGGAAGGCGGAGCGGGGCACGGCGAACAGCCGCCGCTCGGCCGGGCCGTCCGGGCGCTTGGCCAGGCCGAGCAGCAGGGCCCAGTCCGCGTGCTCGACGGCGCTGACGTACGGCCAGGTCCCGGTCAGCCGCCAGCCGCCGTCCTTCGGCAGGGCCCGGCCCTTGGGCGAGACCGAGCCGACGACCAGGGCGTCCGGGCCGTCCTGCCAGATCTCCTTGCGGCCCTGCTCGGGCAGGAACCCGGCCATCCGGGACAGGCTGAGCGCGATGGAGGCGCACCAGGCGGTGGCCGGACAGGCCGCGCCGATCGCGGCGACCGCGCCGGCGATCCCGGTGAAGCCGCCCTCGGAGCCGCCGTGCGCGGCCGGGACGAAGTGGCGGGCGAAGCCCGCGTCACGCAGCGCCCGCACGACGTCCGGGTCGAGGGAGCGGGCGGCTTCGGCTGCCTCGGCGCGCCGAGCTGCGAGAGCGCTCACGGCGTCGAGCGTCGCGCGGGCCGGTCCGGGCGCTGACGGGGTCTGCTGGGGCATCGGTCGGCTCTCCTCACGGTATGTGCGGGCGGCAAGGGTCGGCCGTACCGATCGGACGGCAGTACAGCGCGGCTACAACTCCGCTACAGGGCCGCTAGAGCCGTCTTCCGGCCGCTCGGGGCGGGGGGGTGCGGCGGGCCGCCCGGGCGAGTGGGACATCTCACAGCTGCATTTGACATATTTTCCGCGCCCGCATCCGGTCCGGATATCGGATCCCGCTCGTCGCGCTTGTGCGGGCGGCCTGAGCACCGTACTCACGCGCGTTATCACAACCTCGGCTGATCACGTGAATCGGCCCGCCCGGGGGCGTTCGCACATGCTAGTCACGCCGTTGAACTTTGCTTGATCTTGGGTTGTCGGAGTCGTAACCTCCGATAGGCATCGGGCCGACTGGCAATCAGTGGGCCGATCCGCTCTCTTTATCGGGGGTTTACATCGTGTCAACGGGTTCCTACCGACCGCCTGAGTCCCTTCCGTACGCTGATATCAGCGTGCTCGGACCGTTAGCCGTCGAATTCAACGGCCAGTCCATCGTGCCCACCGCGGGGAAGCCGCGGCAGCTGCTCGCCCTGCTCGCACTCCGCTGCGGCAGGGTCGTCCAGGTACCGACCCTGATGGAGGAGGTGTGGGGCGAGGACATACCTCGGAGCGGAATGACCACCCTCCAGACCTACGTCCTCCACCTGCGCAGACTGATCGTGGAAACGCTTCCGGAAGGAACCGGGAGCACCCCCAAGGACCTGCTGGCGACCCGCTTCAACGGATACCAGCTCACGGTCAAGCCGAAATCCTTCGACCTCGTCGAATTCGAGTCGCTCGCCAGCTCCGGCGATAACGCGCTGGAACGCGGCGACGCGGCCGGCGCATCGAAATACCTGCACCAGGCGTTGGCATTGTGGCGCGGCCCGGCATTGATGGACGTCCCCGTCGGCCGCGTTCTCTCCATGGAGCTCATGGGCTTGAACGAATCCCGCATGCGAGTTCTGGAACAGCGCATTCTCGCGGACCTCTGGCTCGGCAAGAGCGCCGCTCTCATTCCGGAACTGCGCAAACTCGTGGAGGAGCACCCGCTGCACGAGAAGCTGGCCGCGTGCCTCATGATCGCCTACCAGCGTTCGGGGGCGGGCTGGCGCGCCCTGGAGGTCTTCCGCGGGCTCCGGCAGGCGCTGATCAGGGAGCTGGGCGTGGAGCCGTCCGGCCGGCTGCAGAGCCTCCACCGGGAACTGCTGTCGAACACCGCCAACCTGTCGCTGCGCGACTACGTGCTGACGTGAGCAGCGGGACGGGCTCGGCAGCGGCGGTGGCGGTGGCGGCCGTGGACCGGAGCGGTGTGCTGAGCGAGGTCGCGGACGGGGTGTTCGCCTACGTCCAGCCCGACGGCAGCTGGTGCGTGAACAATGCGGGGCTCGTCGTCTCGGACGGCCGGGCGGTACTGGTCGACACCGCGGCCACCGAGGCCCGGGCCCGTCGGCTGCGCGCGGCGGTGCTGGCCGGCGGCCGGCCGGTGCCGTACGCGGTGGTCAACACGCACTCGCACGGGGACCACACCTTCGGCAACTTCGTGTTCCCCGAGGCGGTGGTGTACGCGCACCACGAGACGCGGCGCGAGATGGCCGCGGCGGGCCTGCACCTGACCGGGCTGTGGCCGGAGGTCGAGTGGGGCGACATCGAACTGGTGCTGCCCCACTCCACCTACCGGGACGAACTGACCCTGCACGTGGGCGGGTTGACGGCCCGCCTGCTCCACCTCGGGGTCGCGCACAGCACCAACGACACCGCCGTGTGGGTGCCCGAACGGCGGGTGCTGTTCACCGGGGACGTGGTCATGTCCGGGGTCACGCCGTTCCTGCCGATGGGGTCGGTGGCCGGATCGCTGCGGGCCGTCGAGCGGATGCGGGCGCTGGACCCGGCCGTCGTCGTCGCCGGGCACGGCGCGGTCGGCGGGACCGAGGTGCTCGACACCACGGAGGCGTACCTGCGCTGGGTGCAGGAACTGGCCCGGGACGGGGCGGCCGCCGGGCTCACCCCGTGGGAGGTGGCCCGGGAGGCGGACCTCGGCCCGTTCGCCGGGCTGCTGGATCCGGAGCGGATCGTCCCCAACCTGCACCGCGCGTTCGCCGAGGAGGCGGACCTTGCCCACGGGGAGGCGCTGGACATGCGGGCCGTGATCGCGGAGATGGACACCCTCTTCCGGGAGATGACCGCCTACCGCGGGGCGCCGCTCGCCTGCCACGCCTGACACCCCTGGCGCCCGCAGTTCCTCCAGCGGCTCTCGAGGGCCCCGCCGCACGGCTCTCAAGCAGCTCTTGAGGGCCGCCGCACAGGATCGCGCTCCCGGGCGGGGGGGGGGCCCCCCCCGCGGGGGGCGCGGCCCCGCGCCCGGCCGGGCGCCCCGGCCCGCGCCCCCCGCGCGGGGCGGC